>NZ_JBIVGN010000018.1:39165-117669 GCF_044748705.1 Pseudomonas sp. NPDC089758 | reverse complement strand
ATCAGCTCGGACGTGGTGGTCATCACCTTGCGCGAGAACACCTGGCCTGGCTGCACCAGCAGCAGCGACTTGACCTGGTCTTCCGGCACCTTCAGGTCACCCGACAGCTTCACGTCACGAACGGTGTACTTCTCGCCTTCGTTGACGTTGACGGTGATATAGACGTGCTTCTTGTCCGGGGTGATCGACACCTGGGTGGAAGCGATGTCCATGTTGATGTAGCCGCGGTCCAGGTAGTAGGAACGCAGGCGCTCCAGGTCACCGGACAGCTTTTCGCGGGCGTACTTGTCGTCGTTCTTGAAGAACGACAGCCAGTTGGTGGTCTTGAGCTCGAACAGCTGCGACAGCTCTTCATCGTCGAACACGGTGTTGCCAACGACGTTGATGTGCTGGATGGCAGCGACGGTGCCTTCGTTGATCTTGATCTTCAGGGCAACCCGGTTGCGCGGCTGCGGTACCACCTCGGCGTCGACCTCGGCCGAGTAGCGGCCCTGGGCCACGTACTGGCGCTGCAGCTCGTTACGCACGCCTTCGAGGGTGGCACGCTGGAAAATCTCGCCTTCGGCCAGGCCCGACTGTTTCAGGCCCTTCATCAGGTCTTCGGTGCTGATCGCCTTGTTGCCTTCGATCTCGATGCTCGACACCGACGGGCGCTCGACCACGTTGATGATCAGGACATCGCCGTCGCGGTTCAGCTGAATGTCCTGGAAGAAGCCGGTCTTGAACAGCGACCGGGTCGACTCCACCAGGCGCCGGTCATCGGCCTGATCGCCCACGTTCAGGGGCAAGGCACCGAAAACGCTGCCGGCGGATACCCGCTGCAGGCCGTTGACCCTGATGTCGGCGATCCTGAACGGCGCCGCCTGGGCCATGCAGGCTTGTAGCAGCAGGATGGGGAGCAACAGACGCGGGTAGTTCATCGGGGGTTCCAGACGGGCGTGAGGGAGGCTGAGCAGGCTCGGCGAAGGCGCGCGGCGGCTGCCAGGCAAGCGGGCGATGAGGATAAGGGCGGGCTGTGTTTGGCGCGGTTAACCCAAGGTAAAGATGTGTAAAGTTCGCCGTGCTTGCGGTGACAGCCTGGCGCGGCAGGGCGATCATGCGCGCTTTGCAGCCCTGCTTAAGCGTACCCCCCATGATTCCTGTGCTTTTGGTCGATGACGACCGTGAACTCACCGAAATGCTTGCCCTTTACCTGGCCCGCGAAGGCTTTGAGGCAACCGCCGTGGCAAATGGCGAAGAGGGCGAGGCTCACGCATTGAGCGGGGCTTTTCGCATCGTGGTGCTGGACGTGATGCTGCCGGGCATCTCAGGGATCGAAGTATTGCGGCGTATTCGGGCTCGCAGCCAGGTCCCGGTGCTGTTGCTCACCGCCCGTGGTGACAACATCGACCGCATTGCCGGCCTGGAGCTGGGCGCCGATGACTATGTGCCCAAGCCCAGCTCGCCGGGCGAACTGGTGGCGCGCCTGCGTGCGATCCTGCGCCGGGTGCAACCGCACGCGTGGGCTGAAAGCCAGGCTGGCGAAGTCCTCGGCACAGGGGCGCTGACTTTATGGCCAGGGCGCCGCAAGGCCCAGTGGGCGGCGGCACCTCTGGACCTGACCGGGACTGAATTCAGCCTGCTCGAAGCGTTGGCTCGCCAGGCGGGCCGACTGGTGAGCAAGCAAGAGCTGTCGCTCAACGCCCTGGGCCGGCCGCTGACCCGTTACGATCGCCGCATCGATGTGCACATCAGCAGCATCCGACAGAAACTCGGGCCACGCGCCGACGGCAGCAGCTGGATTCAGAGCGTACGGGGCATGGGCTACATGCTGATCATCGAATGATGCGCCGGCGCCTGTTCTGGAAGCTGTTCCTGGCCTTCTGGCTGGCCAACTGCCTGACGTTCCTGGTGGGCGCGGGGGCCTTCATGCTCGACGACCTGCGTGGCGACACCCCGGCGCTGCGTTCGCTGCTGGTTACCGAGCTGAACATGTTGCACAGATACGGAGAGCAGGCTGGCCGCCAGCTGTTGCGGGTTTCGCCCCAGCCTGAAGGTGTTCAGGTGGGGCTGTATGACGGCACCGGCCACTTGCTGGCAGGCAGGCCTGTACCCGAGGCCCGCTTCGAGCGGGCGCTGCTCGACCAGGGCGGTCGGGCGTTGGTGTTGCGTGCATCGGTGGCGACCCGCCTGGACGAACTACCACGCCCGCGCAGCATGGGCCCGCTGCTCACCGGGACCTTGATGAGCGCACTGTTCGCCTTGCTCTGCAGCCTTTACCTGACCAAGCCTTTGGCGTGGCTGCGCGAGGCCATGGAGCAGGTCGCCCAGGGCCGGTTCGAGGTGCGCGTCAAGCCACGCCTGGGCAAGCGCCGCGACGAGATCGTCGACCTTGCCGAAGGCTGCGACCGCATGGCCAGCCAGCTCAAGGCGCTGGTCGAGGCTCAGCAGCAACTGCTGCATGATATTTCTCATGAACTGCGCTCGCCACTGACCCGCATGCACGCGGCCATCGGCTTGGTACGCCAGCAGCCGGAGCGTGCTGAGATGCTGGAACGCATCGAGCGCGAATCCCGGCGCATGGATGACCTGATCGAGCAACTGCTGACCCTGGCACGTGTCCAGTCACAGCCGGGCGATGGCAATAGCCAAGCGTTGGATGTGGTCGAGTTGCTGGCGCAGATCGTCGAGGATGCCCGTTTCGAGGCCAGCATGAAGCAGTGCCAGGTGTCGCTGAGCGCGGATGCAGCATGGTTGACCTGCGGGCATGAGGAACTGCTGTATCGCGCCTTCGAGAACGTGGTGCGCAATGCCGTACGCTACACAGCGCCTGGGACTGAAGTGCGGGTGCTGGCGCTGCTGGCCGATGGCGGCGACCAGCTGGAAGTGGCCATCATCGACCAGGGCCCGGGCGTGGCCCCGGCGCGCCTGCAGAGCATCTTCGAGCCGTTCGACCGGGGTATGGACAGCGGCAGCGATGGCTTCGGCCTGGGTTTGGCGATCGCCCGTCGGGCAATCGCGCTGCATCAGGGCTCGATCAGCGCCCAAGCGGGCGAGGGAGGGGGGTTGCGGGTGAATATCCAGCTGCCGAAGCGGGTGTGAGCGAACCCCCACCCGCCGCCTGATTCGCAGCCGACTAGCGCCCGAGCATGACCGTTTGCAGCCTTGCCTGCGCCTGCTGCACGGTCTTGGCCTGGTTGTTCAGGTCCGCCAGCAAGGCATTCAACTCAGCCTGAACGGTTGGGTCGGACACTTTCACGATGGCCCCGTTGATTTCTATCTTTTCCTTGTGCGCATCCACGTAGTCGGCCACCTTCAGGCTGCTGTCCAGGGTGCCGTTGATTTGCGGCAGCACGTCCAGGAAGGTGTCGGCCGGGACGCTGACGGTGCGCGCATAGGCCTTGTCGTACACCACCTTGAGGTCTTCCGGCTGCTTGAGCTGGGCATGGGCGGTGTCCGCCTTGGCCTTTTGCTCTTGCAGCTGGTTGCCCATGTCGTTCAGGCCGGTCTGCACGGCCTTGATGTCGTCACGGCGGGCAGTGACATCATTGAGCGAGCGAACCGCGCCTTTTTGCAGCAGGTTGCCCAAAGGCTGTACTGCGGCATCCATCGCGCCGTTGAACTGGGTGATGACGGCGTAGTGATCGCTGTAGGGGCCAAATGCCTTGGACTCGTCTGCGCTCAGCTTGGGCACATGCACGCCTGGCTTGTCGACGATACGGGTCTGCAGGAATTCGCTGAAGGCGGCCCGTTGCTTGGGTTCGCTGTCGCCACAGGCGGCGAGTACCAGGGGCAGGGCGAGGGCGAGCAGCCAGCGGGGCTTGAATGGGACGTTCATGTCGGTGAATCTCCTGAGTGCATGGGTAGGCCTGCGCACCGGCAAGCGCTGCGCGGCGGTGCAAGGGTAGCGTTTCTCAGCCTGCGGATCCAATCCGGCATTCACGGCCTCTCCAGGGCCACCCGCTTTACCTGTCGGGCAACTCGAACCCAGGGATCTGCCGCCCCAGCTTGCGCGCCTGGCCATGCAGCACGCGCATCAGGTGCAGGGCGGCCTGTGACGGCGGTTCAAAACGCGAATGGACGAAGCTGATATCGAAGTGAATCTCGTCGGCCAAGGGCACCACGGCCAGGCCGCTGTCCTGTGCCACGAATTCATCGATCACGCTGATACCCATGCCTTGCTTGACCAGCGCCACGGCCTCGTTGGCATTGGTGAACGACAACAGCGAGTCCAGGTGCAGGCCACGGCGCGCTATTTCCTCGGCCAGCAACTTGCCGAACGGCATGTCCGGGCGGAACAGCAGCAGCGCATGGCCTTCCAGCTGCTGCAAGCTCAGGCTTGGCTGCTGTGCCAGGGGGTGATCGACGGGCATTACAGCGACCATGCGCCCACGCATGAATGCCTGTGAATGCAGGTGGTCGTGCACCACCGGCAGGGCGGCGATAGAGAGGTCGACCTTCTTCGACAGGATCTGGTTGGGCATCTCGCCCATCAGCGAGGTCTGCCATTCGATCTGCAGTGCAGGCGCCTCACGCTTGAGCTGGGCCAGGGCGGTGGGGATTACCACCGTCGACAACGAGGCGCTGCAGGAGATCCGCAGCTTGCGATGGGCGCCGGTGGCCAGCGCCAGCGCGCATTCATTGACTTGCAGTGCTGCCTGATACACCCGCTCGACCTCACGGAACAGGATCTGCGCCTCGGCGGTGGGCACCAGGCGGTTGTTGATGCGCTCGAACAGGCGGTAGGCCAGGCGCCCTTCGATGTAGCCGATGAGCTTGCTCACCGCCGGCTGCGAGACATACAGCATCTTCGCGGCAGCGCTGATCGAGCCGGTCAGCATGACCGCCCGAAACACCTCCATGTGCCGCAGTTTGAATACCAGTGCACTGGCTTCGCTGCCTTCTTTGCCGGGAAGCATGAGTATTACCTTAGGTTATGGTCTTCGCCATCTGTGTATGAGCGCCTCGGCGACGCCCGCAGTATCGTGGGCCCAGGCTAATCGCCCGTGGTGGCGAACAATAACAAGATCTGCAGGCAAGCGCAGTGGCGCTTGAAGGAGCCGCCTTTGAACATCTTTGATGAACCGAAGATCGATTGCCATAACCATTTGTTTGACCCTGCACGCTTCGCCTATCACCCCGATGCGCCGTACGCACCGTCCGGCCAGGAGATCGCGCCGCTGGAGCAGTTCAACCAGGTGATGGAGGCCTATGGCGTGCGCCATGCCTTGTTGGTAGGGCCCAACAGTGGCTACCACACTGACAACCGCTGCCTGCTGCATGCCTTGGCGAGCGCTCAGGGCCGTTTCAAGGGCATAGCGGTGGTCGAGCGCCACATCAGCCTCGAGCAGCTGGCCGCACTGCGTGAGCAGGGCGTGGTCGGTGTGGCGTTCAACCCGGCAATGTATGGCGTGCAGAGCCTGAACGACGCCGGACCGTTGTTCGGCAAGCTTGCCGAACTTGGCCTGTTCGCCCAGATCCAGGTGTGCGACGACCAGCTCGTCGAACTGCTCGGCCTGATCCAGGGCAGTGCGGTGCGGGTATTGATCGACCATTGCGGGCGGCCGGATGCGGCCGGCGGTATCCGACAGGCCGGCTTTCAGGCATTGCTCCGGCTGGCTCGACAGGGCCGGGCCTGCGTGAAGCTTTCGGGCATGCAGAAATTCGCCAGCGCTGCTGCCCTGCATGAGCAAAGCAGCGTGTACGTACACGAGTTGATCAACGCCTTTGGCCCGCATGCCTGTGTGTGGGGGTCGGACTGGCCGTTCATCCGCCAGCACACCCGGGTGGATTACGGCCCCTTGCTGAAGTTGGCCGAGCGCTTGATGCCAGACCCGCACCTGCGGCGCACCATCATGTGGGAGACCCCAAGGCGCCTGTTCGGGTTTGCCTGACGCCTGCACCTTTGCCATTCCAAGAACAAGAGAGCAATTGCCATGAATGCTGACAAGCCTATCGGCGCCAAGGTGTTCGACACCCCCGCGCGCCAGCAGCAACGTACCCGAACCCGCTTCATGATCCTGGCGCTGATCTCTGGCGGCACCATGATCAACTACCTGGACCGCAGCGTGATGGGCATCGCCGCGCCGAGCATCAGTGCCGATCTGGGCCTTAACGCGGCGATGATGGGGGTGATCTTCTCAGCGTTCTCCTGGACCTACGCGGCGGCGCAGATCCCTGGCGGCATACTGATCGACCGGCTGGGCACCAAGCTCACCTACTGGCTGGCACTGACGCTGTGGTCGCTGTTCACCGGCCTGCAGGGCCTGGCCCAAGGGTTTCTGTGCTTGCTGGGCATGCGCTTTCTGGTCGGTGTGACAGAAGCACCGTGCTTCCCTACCAACAGCCGCGTGGTGGCGACCTGGTTCCCGCAAAGCGGGCGGGCCAGGGCGACCGGTATCTATACCTTTGCCGAGTACACCGGCCTTGCGTTCCTTACACCCTTGCTGTTTTGGGTGTTGCACGCCTATGGCTGGCGCTTTCTGCTGATGGCGGTCGGGTTACTGGGCGTGCTCTACGGGTTGGTCTGGTGGCGTAAATACCACGAGCCGCACCAGTCGACCACGGCCAACCAGGCCGAGCTCGATCATATCGCTGCCGGCGGTGGGGTGGTCGATGGTGGCCAGAAAGCCACTGTCTTTGCGTGGTCGCAGATCCCGGCGCTGCTCAAGCACCGCAACATGCTCGGTATCTGCCTGGGGCAGTTCGCCTGCAACTCGACCAATGTGTTCTTCCTGACCTGGTTCCCGACCTATCTGGTCACTGAACGGCACATGCCTTGGCTTAAAGTCGGTTGGGTAGCGGTGCTGCCGTTCATCGCCGCTTCGCTGGGCACCCTGGTCGGCGGCTGGCTCTCCGATGCCTTGCTGCGCCGGGGCTACTCGCTGAATGTGGCACGCAAGCTGCCGGTCATCGCCGGCCTGCTGACCGCCTCGGTGATTGTCCTGGCCAACTATGTCGACTCGGACGTGCTGGTCATCGCCATCCTGTGTATCGCCTATTTCGCCCAGGGCATGTCCGCCCTGGCCTGGATGATCGTTTCCGACATCGCGCCCAAGGGCTTGCTGGGCCTCAGTGGTGGGCTGTTCAACCTGTTCGCCAACGCCGCCGGCATCGTTACCCCGCTGACCATCGGCCTGATCGTGACGGCCACCGGGTCCTTCGTCTGGGCCTTGGTCTTCGTCTCCTCGATCACCGCCCTTGGCGCGCTGTGTTACCTGTTCATGGTGCGTGACCTGCGTCGCCTGCCGGATATTCCCTGTGTTGAAAAAGGAGCTGAACAATGAGCCAACCCCTGCAAGGGCAAACTGCGATCGTGACCGGTGGCATGCGTGGCATCGGCCTGGCCATCGCCCAACGGCTGCACTGCGCCGGTGCCCAGGTGGTGATCTGGGACCTCGAGGTGGATGGCTGGGACAGTGTCGGCAACGGTTTCGAGCCAGTGCTGCGCCAGGCCGTGGATGTCGCCTCACTGGCCACGGTCGAGGCGGCATTCGCTGAGGTGCTGGCGCGCGTGGGGCCGGTCGAAATCCTGATCAACAACGCTGGCATCAACGGGCCGGTGGTACCGTCCTGGGAGTACCCGCCGCAGGCCTGGGACAAGGTCATCGCCATCGACCTGAACGGCGTCTTCTACTGCTGCCGAACGGCCATCCCGCATATGCGCGAGCGCGGTTATGGGCGGATCGTCAACGTGGCATCGATGGCGGGCAAGGATGGCGTGCAGTACATCAGCGGCTACTCGGCTGCCAAGGCCGGGGTCATCGCCTTCACCAAGGCCGCAGCCAAGGAACTGGCGCAGGAGGGTGTGTCGCTCAACTGCATCGCCCCGGCGATGGTCGAAACGCCGCTGATGGCTGAGATGACGCAGGAGCATATCGCGGCGAGCAAGGCCAAGATACCGATGGGGCGTTTTCTCAAGGCTGAGGAAATTGCCAACATGGTGGCCTGGATCGCCGGGCCGGAATGCAGCTTCACCACAGGCTTCGTGTTCGACCTCAGTGGTGGGAGGGCGACCTATTGAGGCCCCTTGCGGTTGCCCACCTCACCGCGCTGGACCTTGCGCCGCAGGCGTTGGTGCGTGAGGCCGGCAGCGCCGGTTTCAACGCCGTGGGCTTGCGGCTGCACCCGGTGATGCCGGGGGCGCAGGCTTACCCGCTAGCGGTGGGCGGGCAGGCGTTGCGAGAGGTGAAGGCCGTGATGGCAGGTGAGGGTGTAAGCGTTGCCGACATCGAGTTCGTCTCGCTGACGCCGCAACTGCAGGTTGGCGATTGTTCAGCCTTGCTGGCCGCAGGTGCTGAACTGGGCGCCACCAGCCTTACGGTATCCGGGGATGACGAAGACCGAGTGCGGCTTGCGCACAACTTCGCGGCGCTGTGTGAAATGGCCAAGGCGTATGGCTTGCGTGTGGATCTGGAGTTCATGCGCTGGAGGCCGGTGGCCACCCTGCAGCAGGCGTTGGCTGTGGTGCACATGGCTGGGCAGGACAACAGCGCGGTACTGGTGGATGCGCTGCATCTGTTCCGTTCGGGCGGGGAGGTAGCGGCACTTGCCGACGTCGAGCCGCGCTACCTGCGGGCGGTGCAACTGTGCGATGCGCCGCTCACGGCGCCCGCTGAGGCACTGATTATCCAGGAGGCGCGTGAAGGGCGGTTGTTGCCGGGGCAGGGGCAGTTGCCACTGGCAGCACTGTTGGTCGCGTTGCCGGTGGATGTGCACGTGAGCGTGGAAACGCCTTCGATGATGCTTGGCGGTGAAAACCGCTTGCAGCAGGTGCATGCAGCGACGCACGGTTGGTTGAGCAGTGCTGGCCTGCAGTGAGGCCTGTTGAAGGCTTGCATTCGGTTCTTCACCGGTTGCAGGGAGGCCGGTGGTGGGTAGCTAGCGCTGCGGGTGCAAGCCATAGGCTGTTGCCACCCACCCGGAGGCCCGGACCTCGCCGACTGTATTTCGGGCAGGGGTTGGAAAGGGGCCGGCAGTCGCCCCCGACGGCGACAACCAACCGGACGGCGCACACCGCTAGGGCGATGGCCCTCACCTATGGTATACAACCCTTGACACCACACCACCATCACCTGGCGCCTGGAAGCGTTCTGGGTTGGTCGGTGACTTTCCTGCAACTGCTCCTTTTATAGAGAAACGGAGATTCGAAGATGACCGCCACCGACCGTCTGAGCCTGCTTCAGTATGAGCACCTGGGCCTGGACGATGTAGCCGCCGCTGAATTCAAGGTCGCTCTGGGTGAACTGCGCAAGTTGGCACTGGGTGACCGCTACGAACACCACGCCGCGCTCCATCTGGGCGATATCGCCGAAGCCGAAAACCGTCAGCAACTGGACCAGACGAAAAACTGGGGCATAGGCTTCCTGCAGGGGCTGACCTGCGCGCAGACGCTCACCGAAGAGCAAGTCAGGGCACTGCGCGGCGTGTTCCAGGCGGCGGCCAAGCGGTCTTTGGCGCGCATGCCCGGATAAATTTCTGGCAGCCAGCTGATTCTCGTCCAGAATCTTTAAAGCATGCGGGCAGCAGTACAGCAGACGTGCGCAGGATGTGGCAGCCTTTCGCGACCACGGCTGGCCGCCTAAGGCCCCAAGCACCGAGGGTTGTAGATGGTCGAGCGGTGGTCCGGTCGGTCTTTGCTGCTTTGGCTTTTCTTTTTTCTGCTGCCTCAGGCCTGGGCAGCGGAGGATGCGTGTCGGCAACTGACCGCCACCGGCAATCCGGAATACCCCCCTTACCTGTGGCGCGACCCGACCAACCCCCAACGACTGATCGGGGCCAACGCCGACCTGCTTGATCACCTGGGCCGGGCGCTCGGGCTGGAAATGCAGGTGGTCTACGGTGGGCCCTGGTCGCGGGCCCAGGAAGAGGTGCGCAAAGGCCGTATCGATTTGATGGCCGGTTACTTCCTGACCCAGGCGCGTCAGCAGGAGGTAGACTTCATCAGCCCGCCATTCCTGCATACCCCAAGCGTTGTCTGGGTGCGCCAGGACGCGGCCTTCGCTTACCGGGGCTGGTCAGACTTGAAGGGGCGCAAGGGCGGCACCCTGGTCAGCAACAGTCATGGCCAGGCGTTCGATGACTATGCCAGGGCCAACCTCACCCTCGAAGCGGTTCCCAGCGCCAGGCAGGCGTTCGAGAAGCTGCTGCACAAGCGTAACGACTACCTGATCTATGAGCAGTACCCCGGTATGGCGATGGCGCGGACGCTGGGTATGGAGACGCAGCTGAAGGTGCTCGACCCGCCGGTTTCCAGTGAGGGTTTGTACCTGGCGCTGTCCCAGGCCTCGCCGTGCAACCAGCCCAGGCTGCGTGAGCGTCTGGCGCAGAAAATGAAGGAAATCGTCGCTGGCCCGCTGCCTGGGCAGCTACTGGCGAAGAACCTCGAGCGTTGGAAACAGCAGCAAGCGGGCGGGCCGCACTGAGGCGGCATGCGCGCGGCGGCGGTGTTCAGTGATGGGCGCACGTTGATGTCATGCACTGGCTTCCCGGGCCCGCTTGGCCGTGGTCACATTGGCCGCGCTGGGCAAGGCCACGCCGTTCTTGATGGCCAGAACCTCGGCCATGACGCTGACCGCGATCTCTGCAGGGGTCTTGCTGCCGATATAGATGCCGATTGGGCCATGCAGGCGTTTGAGTGAGGCCTGGGTCTGGCCAAAATGCTCGACCAGGCGTTCGCGGCGCAGCTGGCTGTTACGCCGCGAGCCGATCACACCGATGTAGAAGGCTGGGCTGTGCAAGGCTTCGAGCAGGGCCAGGTCGTCCAGCTTGGGGTCATGGCTAAGGCCAATGATGCAACTGCGCAGGTCCGGGGCAAAGGCCCTGACCATGTCGTCCGGCATGCCCACCAGCCTCTCCACGCCCGCGACATTCCAGCCATCCATGTATTCACGGCGAGGGTCACAGACGGTCACCTTGAAGCCATTGAACAGCGCCATGGTCGCCAGGTATTCGGCCAGTGCCCCGGCACCGATCAACAGCATGCGGTAGCCGGGGCCCAGGGTATTGACCATCCGCTGGCCATCGAAGCTGAACTGCTCTGGCGCATGCGTGGCGGTCAGGGTTGTGTCACCGGTGCCAAGGTCCAGCTCGCGACGGACCAGGTTGCCAGCGTCCAGCTGCGCCAGAAGCTGCTCAAGGCAGGGCAACGAAGGGTTGAATTCGAGTATCAGCTCCAGGGTCCCGCCGCAGGGCAGGCCAAAGCGATGGGCCTCGTCGGCACTGACGCCGTAACGCACCACGCGCGGCAGCCCTTGCGGCATGCCCTCGCCGTTGTAGGCGGTGGTGTAGCGGTGCACCAGGTCATCCTCGATGCAGCCACCGGAGACGCTGCCAATGACCCTGCCATCGCCACGCAGGGCCATCATCGAACCCACCGGCCTGGGCGATGAGCCCCAGGTACGGGCGACGGTTGCCAGCAGCACCCGTTCGCCTGCCTTGAGCCAGTCACAGGTGGTGCGCAGGACCAGCAGGTCGATGCTTTCCATTGACGGTTATTCCTCAGCGCATGTGCAAGATGATCGGGCTGCTGCTCGCCGGGTCGGTATCCCCACGCAGCTTGCTGACGGCCTGCGCGTCGACCGCACCGCCGTGGTTGCCCCAGGTACCGCGGACGAAGCTCAGTACATCGGCGATCTCCTGGTCCGACAATTGCTCGCGGAACGCCGGCATGCGGTAGGCATCCGGCAGCCCTGCGGCGACGATGCGTTGCGAGCCATTGAGGGTGATGTTGATCGCCGACGCATCTTCCTTCGCCAGCGACGAGGTAGCCCCCGCCAGCGGCGGCATCCATTCTGCCTGGCCCTTGCCGTCCAAGCCGTGGCAGGTGGCGCAGCGGGTCACGTAGGTGTGGGCGCCCGGGCTGTTCAGGCGTTCGCCGGCAGACACCGCCTGGTATTGCCACGGCGCGCCGTCACGTTGTGGGTCGCCCGGCAACGATTTGAGGTAGCGGGCGATCGCTGCCAGGTCGTCATCGCTCATGAACTGGGTGGAATTGTTGAACGCTTCGGTCATCGAGCCATAGACCACCGCATGCTGATTGCGCCCGTGTTTGAGGAACTGCACGATCTGCGCCTCGCTCCAGCGGCCCAGGCCAGTGTTGTGGTCGTTACGCAGGCTGGGTGCGTACCAGCCATCGAGCAGCGCACCGGCCAGGAACGGCTTGCCCTCTTCATCCAGGGCTTTTTCGTTGAAGGCCAGGCCCCGCGGGGTATGGCAACTGCCACAGTGGCCGGGCCCCTGAACGATATAGGCACCTCGGTTCCACACCGCGTCCTGCGTCGGTTTGACCGCGTAAGGTTGGTCTGCTGCGAACACTCCGTTCCACAGCGCGATCGGCCAGCGCATGTTCAACGGCCACGGGATATCGCTGGGGATGTTCGCCTGTTGTGCCGGCTGCACACCTTTCATGAAGAAGGCATACAGGGCCCGCACATCATCATCGCTGAGCTTGGCATACGAGGGGTAGGGCATGGCCGGGTACAGCCGCCGGCCCCCCGGCGCGACGCCGTGACGCACGGCGCGGTCGAAGTCGGCAAGGCTGTAATTGCCGATGCCCGTCGCGGGGTCGGGCGTCACGTTGGTGGCGTGTATCGCCCCCAGTGGTGTGGCCATTTCCAGCCCACCGGCAAACGGCTTGCCGTCGGGCAGGCTGTGGCAGGCGACGCAGTCGCTGAGCCTGGCCACGTACTCACCACGGCTGACCAGCGCCGGGTCGAAGCTGGCATTCTGTTCGGTGACGAAGGGCGAAGCGGGCTCACGGGTGACATACCAGGCCAGCAGGCCGGCGGCGACCAGGCACGGCAGCGCCAGCCAGCCTGCGGTTCTTGCGAATCGACTGTGGGTCATGGGGCGTTCCTTGTCCGGTCAGCTGAAGGTATGGCGGCTCATGGGCAGGCTGCGGATGCGCTGCCCGGTAAGCTGCGCCACCGCGTTGGCCACTGCTGGCGCCACCGCAGGCAACGGCGGCTCGCCAATGCCCCCCATCTTCGCGCCGCTTTCGACAATGCGCACATGCACCCGGGCCATGCGCGAGGCAGGCAGGATCGGATACAGGTCGTAGTTGCGCGCACGCGGCTTGCCATCGATGAACACTGCTTCCTCGACCAGCGTCTGCGACAGGCCGAGTGCCACGGCGCCGTTGACCTGGGCTTCGATGATCGCCGGGTTGACGATGCTGCCAGGGTCGATCGCCTGCCAGATATCGTGGACCTTGACCTGGCCATCTTCGATCGACACTTCAGCGATCACGGCAGCTTCCGAGCCGAACGGCGAGGCCATGGCCACGCCTCGTGCCCGCTTGCTGCCGTCTTCAGCGGTGAACGGCCCGCGCTTCCAGCCACCGGACAATTCACCCACCGCTTGCAGCAGGTTGGTCAGGCGAGGGTTGTCGCGCAGCAGGTGCAGGCGCAACTCGAAGGGGTCCTTGCCGCCCTTGTCGGCCAGTTCGTCCAGGAAGGACTCATAGAAGAAGTCGTTCAGCGAGTTGCCCACCGAGCGCCAGTAACCCAGCATGGCCGGGCCCTTGACGTAGATCTGTGCGATACGCTTGTTGGCGATGGCGTAGGATTTGCCCGACAGCCCTTCGAGCGCCGTTGGGTCGATCTTCTCGCCTTGCTTGCCTGCCAGGGCCTCGGTCGGGCCCTCTGTGGCACTCACCGCTTCGATGGCCACTGGCAAGCCATCGGCATCCAGTCCTGCGCGGAACTTGACCACCGCCACCGGTCGCAGCACATCGCGCAGGAATTCTTCCTCGCGGCTCCAGATCAGCTTGACCGGGCGGCCGACGGCCTTGGCCAGCAAGATGGCCTGCGGGTACGGGTTGGCCGAGTCATACAGGAAGTGGCGACCGAAGAACCCACCCAGAAGCGGGGAGTGCAAGGTGATCTTTGCAGGGTCCAGGCCGGTGCGTTTGGCGATGTCGTCACGGAACATGTCCGGCGCCTGGTTGGGTAGCCAGACCTCCAGTGAACCATCGGGGTTGTAGCGCGCCAGTGCGGACGGCGGCTCCAACTGGGCGTGGTTGAGGTACTGATTGTGGTAGGTGGCCTCGACCTTGGTCTTGGCGTTGCCGAGTGCCGCGGCCAGATCGCCCTCGCTTTCGTCGTCGCGGGCCGGGCCTGTCTGGGCGGCCAGGTGCTCGCGCCAGGCATCGCTGGAAAAGTCGGCGGGCATGGCGCGTACCTTGCTGTCGGCGCCGGGTTCCTGCCAGTCCACCTGGACCGCTTCGACCGCACGCTTGGCGTGCCACCAGCGTTCGGCCACCACGGCAACGGCGCCTGGCAACTGATGCACCGAGTGCACGCCTTTCATGGCCTTGACCTGCTCTTCGTTGCGCAGGCGGCCCACGGTCATGCCCAGGCGCGGGGCATGCTGCACAGCGGCGTGGAGCATCCCCTCGAGCTTGATGTCGATGGTGTAAAGCGCTTTGCCGGTGGATTTGTCGTAGGCATCGACGCGCGCCACCGGCTTGCCGATCCAGCGGAACTGGCTGGGGTCGCGCAGCGTGATGCCGGCCGGGTCCGGTACCGGCAGGTCCATGGCCCGTTCAGCCAGCTCGCCATAGCCCAGCGCACGGCCCGAGGCGGCGTGCAGCACTTTGCCAGGCTCGGTGGACAGCTCGCTCACCGGTACGCCCCATTGTTCGGCTGCGGCCTGCAGCAGCATGGCCCGGGCGAGGGCGCCGAGGCGGCGCATGGTCGGGTAGCTCATGCGCACCGACATGCTGCCGCCGGTGATCCGCATGCCGTTTTCCATCACGACGTAGGCTTCGCCCGGCGGGGCACTGTCGACCACGAATGTGGCAGGGTCCGCGTCCAGTTCTTCGCCGACGATCTGCGCCATGGCGGTATAGGTGCCTTGGCCGCCTTCGATGAACGGGCAGAGCAGGCGTACCGTGCCGTCCTGGCGGATTTCCAGGAATGCAGGTACCTGGGTGCCGCGCTCCTGGGCGGCGGCCGTCGCCGCCTGGACCCGGCTGGTGCCCAGCGGCAGCCCGAAGCCCAGGACCAGCGCGCCTACGGCGGTACTGGCGAGAAAACGCCGACGCGACAAGTTGACCGTTGCCCCCGGCGGTAGGTCGAGCAGCGCTTCAGGGGTATCGACAGGCGTATTCATCAGGCCTTCTCCCCTTGGGCAAGTTCGTGCACGGCGGCATGGATGGCGTTGTACGTGCCGCAGCGGCACAGGTTGACCATCGCCGCGTCGATTTGCGCATCGCTCGGTTGCGGGGTGTGCTTGAGCAGCGCGGTGGCCGCCATCACTTGCCCGGACTGGCAGTAACCGCATTGGGCCACCTGGTGCTCGACCCATGCCGCCACTACGCGCTTGCCCACCGCATCGGCCTCGATGGCTTCGATGGTGGTCACTTCACGCCCGACCACGCCGGCCACCGGCGTGACACAGGCGCGTACCACATTGCCGTCCACCAGCACCGAGCAGGCGCCGCACTGTGCCAGGCCGCAGCCATACTTGGTGCCGGTCAGGCCGAGGTCGTCGCGGATCACCCACAGCAACGGCGTGTCGGCGTCAGCCTCGACCTGGTAGGTCTTCTGGTTGATTCGAAGTTCCATGGCTCACCTGCTGATCATCGGTTGTCATTGTGTTGTCGTGCAGGGAATACGTTGCTCCCCAATCCGCAAACGCTAGCACAGCGGTGTGTGCGGCGGCCTGCCGTTTACCGAAGGTTCAGAGAATCAGGCAAGCAATCCGTTGAAATGCGCAATCGTGTGCGGTCGCGGTCAGGTGCGCAGACAAACAGGACTTCCAGCCGAAAAAACCGGATAATGCCGGCCAATTTCGTTTTGCACGTTCAAATCACGGTGTTCCCGCATGGAAATCAAGGTCAACTTTCTCGACAACCTTCGTCTTGAAGCCAAATTCGACGACTTCACGGTGATCGCCGACCAGCCGATTCGCTACAAAGGCGATGGCTCGGCCCCGGGGCCGTTCGACTATTTCCTTGCCTCATCGGCCCTGTGCGCCGCCTATTTCGTCAAGCTGTACTGCCAGACCCGGGACATCCCTACCGAAAACATCCGCCTGTCGCAGAACAACATCGTCGACCCTGAGAACCGCTACAACCAGATCTTCAAGATCCAGGTCGAGTTGCCGGAAGACATCTCCGAGAAGGACCGCCAGGGCATTCTGCGTTCCATCGACCGCTGCACGGTCAAGAAAGTGGTGCAGACCGGCCCTGAGTTCATCATCGAGCAGGTCGACAACCTCGATGCCGACGCCCAGGGCCTGCTCATGCCGGTCGCCGACACCACCACCTACATCGCCGGCAAAGACCTGCCGCTGGAGCAGACCATCGCCAACATGTCGGGCCTGCTCGCCGGGCTGGGCATGAAGATCGAGATCGCCTCCTGGCGCAACATCGTGCCCAACGTGTGGTCGCTGCACGTGCGCGATGCGCAGTCGCCGATGTGCTTCACCAACGGCAAGGGCTCGACCAAAGAGGCCGCCCTGGCCTCGGCGCTGGGTGAATTCATCGAGCGTTTGAACTGCAACTTCTTCTATAACGACCAGTTCTGGGGCGAGGACATCGCCAACGCGCCGTTCGTGCATTATCCCAACGAGCAGTGGTTCAAACCCGGCCCCAAGGACGCGCTGCCAGGTGAGATCCTCGACCCATACTGCCTGCAGATCTACAACCCGGACGGCGAGCTGCGTGGTTCGCACCTGTATGACACCAACTCGGGTAATACCGAGCGTGGCATCTGTTCGCTGCCGTTCGTGCGCCAGTCCGACGGCCAGGTGGTGTACTTTCCGTCCAACCTGATCGAGAACCTGTTCCTCAGCAACGGCATGAGCGCCGGCAACACCCTGGCCGAAGCCCAGGTGCAGTGCCTGTCTGAGATCTTCGAGCGGGCGGTGAAGCGTGAAATCCTCGAGGGCGAGCTGTGCCTGCCGGATGTGCCGCAGGCGGTGCTGGCCAAGTACCCAGGGATCGTCGCGGGCATCCAGGGGCTTGAGGAGCAGGGCTTCCCAGTGTTGGTCAAGGACGCGTCGCTGGGCGGTGAATTCCCGGTCATGTGCGTGACCTTGATGAACCCGCGTACCGGTGGCGTGTTCGCCTCGTTCGGTGCCCATCCAAGCCTGGAAGTGGCGTTGGAGCGCAGCCTTACCGAGCTGCTGCAGGGCCGCAGTTTCGAGGGGCTCAACGACTTGCCGCAGCCGACCTTCGAAAGCCACGCGCTGACCGAGCCGAACAACTTCGTCGAGCACTTCATCGACTCCAGTGGCGTGGTGTCGTGGCGCTTCTTCAGCGCCAAGGCCGATTTCGAGTTCGTCGAGTGGGACTTCTCCGGCCAGGGTGAAGATTCCAATGCCCAGGAAGCCGCGACCCTGTTCGGCATTCTGGAGGGCATGGGCAAAGAGGTGTACATGGCGGTGTACGACAACCTCGGCGCCAACGCCTGCCGCATCCTGGTACCGGGTTACTCGGAGATCTACCCGGTCGAGGACCTGATCTGGGACAACACCAACCGTGCCCTGGGCTTCCGTGCCGACATTCTCAACCTGCATAGCCTGCACAACCGGGCGCTGCGCGCGCTGCTCAAGCGCCTGGACAACTGTGATGTGGACGACTACACCACCATCACCACGCTGATCGGGGTCGAGTTCGATGACAACACGGTGTGGGGGCAGTTGACCATCCTTGAGTTGAAGCTGCTGATCTGCCTGGCGTTGAAGCGTTTCGAGGACGCCAAGGAGCTGGTCGAGGCGTTCCTGCAGTTCAACGACAACACTGTCGAGCGCGGTTTGTTCTACCAGGCACTGAATGTGGTGCTGGAAGTGGTGCTCGATGACGAGCTGGAAATGGAGGATTACGAGGCCAACTTCCGCCGGATGTTCGGCAACCCGCGCATGGATGCCGTGCTGGGGTCGGTGGACGGTAGCGTGCGCTTCCATGGTTTGACCCCCACCAGCATGAAGCTGGAAGGGCTGGACCGCCATCTGCGCCTGATCGAGAGCTACAAGAAACTGCATGCCGCCCGGGCCAAGGCGGTGTGACAAGGCTCTAGGCGCTCGACCTGCCGCTTTGCGCCTGTGCTAGTTCTTGCACTTGGCCATGACCACCTGGCAGGTCTTGGGCGTTCCGCCGGACCGGCCGGCGTAGCGGATGCAATTGTTCATCGACTTGTGTCGGGCCATGCTCAAGGTATCGCCCCACGCCAGGCCGCCTTCTCCCAGGGTGGGCACGGCCTTGGCGAAACAGTTCGAGCCCAAGGGCGCTATCTGGTAGCGAGCCTGGCTCTGTTTGTTCGAACATCCGCCCGCCAGCGTAAGGCTCAGGCCAAGCAGGGCATGTGCGGCCCACAACGCATACGGTCGTGCTGTATCAGCGCTCATGCCATTTGCCTCCTGTGGTAAGGGGTGAAATCTTTCAGGATGTTTCTATCAAGCCAAGCGGTGAACTAACCGGACGTCAAGGTGATCCTTTGCTAAGCGCACCCCGCGCACGCCTGACGGACCGAGCACTCGCGCCTGTCCGCCAGCCCTGGTCACTGACTGAGTAAGGAGGCGCCGTGACCGCTACCGAGCAAACCCTCTACCGCTGCACGCCCAGCCCGTTGCATGCAATCCTGCTGGCCGGCACGGTGCCGCTGTTTCTTGGCGCATTGCTGAGTGACATAGCCTATTTCAAGAGCTACCAGATCCAGTGGAGTAACTTCGCCTCCTGGTTGATTGCCGGCGGCCTGCTGTTCTGTGGCCTGACGTTGCTGTTCGCGCTGGCCAACCTGGTGCGCGCCGAGCGCAAGGGCGGGCGGACGACACTGTACTTTCTGCTGTTGCTGGTGACTTGGGTACTGGGCCTGATCAATGCGTTCGAGCACGCCAAGGATGCCTGGGCAGTGATGCCTGGGGGCCTGGTGTTGTCTCTGATCGTCACCGTGCTGGCCTGCGTGGCGGCCTGGCTGGGCATGAGCAACCTGCGTTCGGGAGGTGCGGCATGAAACCTTTGCATGCATTGCCTGTTTTGAGTGTAGCGCTGCTGTTGAGCGCCTGCGGTGGGGACGGCGAGGCGACCCAGGCCCTGGGCCCCGACCCGAAACTGCCGGCCCCCGAGCGTGGCCTGCTGCCGAACATGAAGATCGCCGAGCCGGCACACTGGGGCGAGCAGAAGCCGACCGTGCCTGAGGGTTACAGCATCACCGCCATCGCCACTGACCTGAAAATCCCGCGCCAGAGCCTGGTATTGCCCAACGGTGACATCCTGGTGGCTGAGGGCCGCGGCGGCAGTGCAGCCAAGCTCAAGCCCAAGGACGTCATCGCCAGCCAGATCAAGGCCAAGGGCAATACGCAGGTCAAGGGTGGCAACCGCCTGACACTGCTGCGGGACGCCGACGGCGATGGCACCTACGAGGTGCAGACGGTGTTTGCCGAAAACCTCAACGCGCCGTATGGCCTGGCGTTTGCTGATGGCAAGCTGTACGTGGCCAACCAGGACGCTCTGGTGCGTTTCGACTACCAGGACGGCCAGACCAAGGCCGCCAACCCGCCGACCAAGGTCACCGACCTGCCGGCCGAGATCAATCACCACTGGACCAAGGCGCTGACCATCAGCCCCGATGGCCGTTATCTGTACGTGGGTATCGGGTCGAACAGCAATATCACCGAGCGGGGCATGGAAGCGGAGATCGACCGCGCCATGGTCTGGCAGGTCGACGCAGCCACCGGCGCCCACAAACCCTACGCCACCGGCTTGCGCAACCCAACGGCGCTGGCCATCCAGCCTGGCAGCGGGCAGCTGTGGACCGTGGTCAACGAGCGCGATGAACTCGGCCCGGACCTGGTGCCGGACTATCTCACCTCGGTGCGTGAGGGTGGCTTCTATGGCTGGCCCTATAGCTACTGGGGGCAGAATGTCGATGAGCGGGTCAAACCGCAGAATCCGGACAAGGTGGCCGCCGCGATCAAGCCCGATTACAGCCTCGGTTCGCATGTGGCCGCGCTGGGCGTGGACTTTTCCATACCGGCCATGGGCAAGCGCTTTGCCGACGGGGTGTTCGTGGGCGAGCACGGCAGTTGGAACCGGCCAAACCCTGTGGGCTACAAGGTGATTTTCGTCCCATTCAGCAATGGCAAGCCTGCCGGCGAACCGATCGACTTCGCCACCGGCTTCCGGGCCGAGGATGGTAAGACCCGCGGCCGGCCGGTCGGGGTGACGGTCGATCCACGGGGTGCGCTGATCATCGCGGACGACCTGGCCAATACCGTCTGGCGGGTCACGCGCAATCGGTAAGTCCAGCTATGGTGTAGGAGCGGCGCGTGAAGCGTTCACGCGCCAATCTTGTGTCGATTACAAGGAAGCAGGCCTATGAATGCTCTTTGCACACTCGCTCGCGCCGTTGCGCTTGCCACGCTCGTGGGTACCGCCAGTTTAACGGTGCAGGCTGCCGATATACCGATCGCCAGTGAAGCACTGGAAAGCCATGTGACCACACAGGTCACGGCCATAGACCAGGCCAACCGGCAGGTTACCGTCAAAGGCCCGCACGACAAGGACGTGACGTTCCAGCTCAGCGAAAACGCCAAGGCGCTGCCCAACCTCAAAGTCGGTGACCAGGTCGATATCTATGTGACCCGTGCAGTGGCCTATGTGCTGAACACTGAGGTGGGCGGGGCGCCCAAAGCCAGCGATGAGTCGGGAACCATCCGCGCCACCATGGCCAACCCCAACCCGGGCGGTGAGGCATTCCGCCAGGTGCGGGTAACGTCGCAGATCAAGAAGATCGACCTCAAGACCCATGAGGTGAGCCTGCTACCGCCGCAAGGCAAGTTGCAGGTGGTCAAGGTCGAGGACCCTGAACTGCAGGCACGCATGAAAAACCTCAAGGTCGACCAGACGGTCGATGCGATCTACACCGAAGTACTTCGGGTCGAGACATCCCGCTGACCTATCGCCGGCCCAGTCAGGGCGAGCCTAGCACCGGGCCGGCATCATTGATCAGTATCCATCATCCATGTGGCGAATAACCTGAGTGCAGGATTTCGATTTCCATAACGCCGGTCGATTTGCAGATGATGTACCAACCCTGTCTTCAGAAGAGTACATCCATGCCTAACAAGGCCCTGCTTATCGCTTTCCTTCCCTTGCTGTTGGCGCTGCTCGCCGGGGTCGTGCTGCCCTACCAGGCCGCCAGCAACGCTGCCGTCGGCCGTGCGCTCGGGCACTGGCTTTGGGGCGCCTTCACGTCATTGACGGTCAGTTCGGTGGTGGTCATCGCGGCCTTGCTGATCCTGCGGGTACCGCTGCCCGACCTGGGCAAGGCAGTGCAAGGCCCATGGTGGCTGTGGATCGGCGGCGTGCTTGGCGCCCTGTACGTCGCCGCTGCCGCCGCCTTGACCCCCAAGCTCGGCGCCGCAGGCTTTCTGGTGCTGGTGGTGGCCGGGCAGATCCTCACGTCGGTGATTGTCGACCATTTCGGCCTGATGGGCGTTGCCAGCAAACCGGTGAGCCTGCCTAGGCTTGCGGGGGTGGTGCTGATCCTCGTTGGGGTGTTCCTGGTGCAGAGCACCTGGGCCGCCAGCCCTGTGTCTGCCACAGCGGCCAGCGTCAAACAGCCCGAAGGATGATCAGCGGCCGGGCTGGCAACAAGCCCAGACGGTCTCCCGCAGCCAGCGATGCCCCGGATCGCTGTCTTTTCGAGTGTGCCAGGCCTGTTGATAGGCCAGGTTCGGGATTGGCAAGGGGGGTGCGAACTGGCGCAGGGCCTTGTGTGGCCGCATCGGGCCCACTGCGCGCTTGGCCACGGTGAGGATCAGGTCAGTGCCGGCGAGCACGTCGACGGCGGCGCTCCAGTGCGGCAGCGCCAAGGCGATGCGCCGGCGCAGGCCCCGTTCACCCAGTGCGCGCTCGATCTCGTCGTGGGCGTCCGGGCGCATGGCCATGAGCACGTGCGGCCGTGCCAGCCAGTCCTCCAGCGCAAGGCCGCCTTTGCCCGGCAATACCTGACGGTCGGCAATGCTGACGAAGCTGTCCTCGAACAGTGTTTGCGCGGTAATGCCTTGAGGCAGTTCGGGGAAGATGCCCAAGGCGAGGTCGAGTTCGCCATCGAGCAACTGCGCCATCATCGCCTCGCGGCTGGCCTGGCTGATGGCCAGGTCCACGCCCGGTGCCCCCTGACGCAGGTGGCGGACCAAGGGCGGCAGGATGAGCCGTGAGGCGTAATCGGACAACGACAGGCGGAACCTGCGCTGGGCCTGAGCGGGGTCGAAGCGAGGTGTGGCCAGCAGGCTGTTGAGGCTGCCCAGCGCGTCCTGCAAAGGTTTGATGAGGGACTGGGCGCGTGCGGTCAGGGCCATGTGACCGTTCTGGCGGATCAGCAGTGGGTCGTCGAAATGCGCGCGCAGTTGTGCCAGTGCATGGCTGACTGCCGGTTGGCTACGGTGCAGGCGGATGGCAGCGCGCGTCACATGTTTTTCGCTGAGCAGCGCATGCAGGGCCAGCAGCAGGTTAAGGTCGATCTTGCGCAGTTCATCCATGGTGCGAATGGCCAGTGGGGTATTTGGGGGCTTCGTATCAGCCTAACAGATGTGCGCAGTGCTGAGCGGCTAGGCCCCGCCGGCAGCGATAAACGCCAGCCAAAGCAGCATCGAGCAATCTCCGGCGCTATAATCGCCGCCCGTTTTACAGTAATCCGAGCATTCCAATGGGTCTTTCCGCAACCGCCACACCCGAACCGCGCCGTCTGCGCGCCCCCCTGATTGCCTTGGCCCTGTTGCTGGCCGGTGCCTGGTTCCTCAATCTCAATGCCGGTTTCAAGCAGGTCTTGCTGCTGATCCTTGGCGCCGCGCTGGGGCTGACGCTTTACCACGCAGCGTTCGGCTTCACGTCGGCCTGGCGCGTATTCATCACCGAACGACGAGGTGCCGGCCTGCGTGCGCAGATGGTCATGTTGGCCCTGGCCGTACTGCTGTTCTTCCCGGCATTGTCGGCTGGCAGCCTGTTTGGCAACCCAGTCACCGGGCTGGTGGCGCCAGCCGGGGTGTCTGTGGTGTTTGGCGCTTTCATCTTCGGCATCGGCATGCAACTGGGCGGCGGGTGTGCCTCGGGCACGCTGTTCACCGTTGGTGGCGGCAACGCCAGAATGCTGGTGACGCTGCTGTTCTTCATCATTGGCTCGGTCACGGCCACGCACCATGCCGACTGGTGGTTCGCCTTGCCATCGTTGCCGGCCACCTCGATCGTCCATGCCTGGGGCGTCGCGCCGGCGCTACTGGTCAGCGTGGCGGTATTCGCGCTGATTGCCTGGGCGACGGTGGTACTGGAAAAACGCCGCCATGGCGCCCTCGAAGCACCCGTAAGCAGTGAGCACCAAGGCCTGCGCCGCTTCCTGCGTGGCCCGTGGCCGTTGCTGTGGGGGGCTGTGGCCCTGGCCTTGCTGAACTACGCCACCCTGGCCCTGGCAGGCCGCCCGTGGGGCATTACCTCCGCTTTTGCCTTGTGGGGCGCCAAGACCCTTTCCAGCCTTGGGGTGGACGTCGGCAGTTGGGTGTTCTGGCAGGCCCCGGCCAACGCCAAGGCGCTGGCAGCGCCGCTGTGGCAAGACGTGACCACCGTCATGGACCTTGGCATCGTGTTGGGTGCGCTGCTGGCGGCTGGCCTGGCGGGGCGTTTTGCGCCGAGCCTGAACATCCCGCTGCGCTCGCTGATCGCCGCAGTGCTCGGTGGCCTGCTGCTCGGCTACGGTTCGCGTCTGGCCTACGGCTGCAACATTGGCGCGTACTTCAGCGGCATCGCTTCGGGTAGCGTGCATGGCTGGCTGTGGCTGGTCGCGGCCTACACCGGGAACATGATTGGCGTGCGCCTGCGCCCGTTCTTCTTTGCCGGTGAGCGCCGGCCAGCGGCGCTGACGGGTTGTTGAAAACAGTGTGGCCCTGCTCGCCGGCATTTGGCGGCCGGGATCTGTCTGGTTCGACCTTCATCGTGTGGGAACACTGCGGTCAAGAGGCGTGCAAGGTGGGGCCGCCTGAGCTTGAATTGTCTCAGGTTCTTTATGAGATTAATCGTTCAACTATATGATTAATAAGGCTTTAACGTTTTGCGACTGCGTGGTGTACGCATTGTTCGTAGTAGGTTTGCTTGATGGCTGCCGGCTTTAACCGCGAGCGGCTGTTGTAGGTCTGTTCGGTGATGCCAAAGGCGGTCATGCGCATCCACGGCTTGGCGAACCGGCGTACCTGCAGTTTCTTGCGCGTGGCATACAAGGTCACGCCGGAAAGCTTGGCCCGCTGGGCCTCGGCGGCGATCTGCGAGCCCCAGCTACATACATGGCGGTCGTTCTGGCTCAGCGCTCTGGCCTGGGCGCCGAAGGCAGTCGTGGCCAGCAGGCAGCCGGCCACCGTTGCTAGAAATACTCGCATGTTGCTGTCCTAAGCATCTGAAGAAGAACGGAGTTTGCCTTCGCTTCAGATGCCTGGGGGCCAGTACGTTTAGGGTCAAGTGGTGGCGATGCGCAGGCGATTTGCCAGTGTGGGGCGCAGGCTATACAGCGCAAGCCCGGCGACCCAGATCACCGAGGCGCCATAGTTCAGCCTTTGGTACAGGCCGAACAACTGCCCGTCCTGCGCCGCTTTGGCCATCAGGGCGGCAGTGGCGATCGCAGTTACCACACAAGCCACTGAAAAGACCCCCAGCGCGGGTGAGCCGGCCACGCGTTTCCCGGCCCATGCCCACAGCGCACTGGCCAGGGTCAACGAGAGAAACATGATCAAGCCGAAGAGGTTGTGCAGTTGCTGCGACAGGGAAGGTTGCGCAGGCGCACAACCCTGATCGCATGCAAACCAACCGGTGCCGGCGCTAGCGAGCCCATGCAGCAGTACCAGTGCAGCGCTGGCCAGGGCGAGCTTCGAGCCACGCCAGCGCCGCGCCAGGCCCCAGGCGAACAGGGTAAACAGCACCGCGAGGGGGAAGTTGTTGAGCAGGGGTGACCAGCGTTGGGTTGGGGCGCCCACTGCGCCCAACTGGCTCATGGCCTGCTGCAGATGGTCGTAGCCGGGGTAGGCTTGGGCGGTGAAGCAAACGCCAAGCAGCAGCCAGGACGGAATGATCAGCCCGCAGCAGAGCAGGCAGCGATCGAAGGTTTTCATCAGCGGTTTTCCTTCCATGGAGTGACCAATCGATGCCTATACAGTACCGGGATGTCTGCCGTCTGTCCTGGCTCCTTCGCGGTTAGGTCCGTTGCTGCGCTGCTAAATTCCGACGCCCTTTGTGCAGGGCGCATTGCGTCTATAAATACCGCGTCGGATGGATGTGATCGTACAACTGCTTGCGCTATCATGGCGGCTGTCTTTCAAGGTGAAAAACAGGGCATGACAGAGCAACAGGTACAGGCAAAGACCCGGCGCAAGCCGCGCAGTCTGGCCCAGGAACTGGTCACGGTGCTGACCGAGCGTATCCGTAGCGGCCAGCTAAAGCGTGGCGACAAGCTGCCGACCGAGTCGCAGATCATGGCCGAGGAGGGCGTGAGCCGCACCGTGGTGCGTGAGGCGATCTCGCGGCTGCAGGCGGCCGGGCAGGTCGAGACCCGCCATGGCATCGGCACCTTTGTGCTGGATACGCCTGCCACGGGCGGCTTCCGCATCGACCCGGCCACCGTGGTCACGCTGCGTGAGGTGCTGGCGGTACTGGAGCTGCGCATCGCCCTGGAGATCGAGTCGGCAGGCCTGGCGGCGCAACGGCGCAGCGAAGAAGAGCTGGCAGGTATGCGCGCGGCGCTGGACGAACTCAACGAGGGCGCCGCCCATGCCACGGATGCGGTGTCGGCGGACTTCCAGTTCCACCTGCGTATCGCCCAGGCCAGCGGCAACCATTACTTCGCCGATATCATCAACCATCTCGGTACCAGCATCATCCCGCGTACCCGGCTCAACTCGGCGCGTCTGGCGCATGATGACCAGGCCCACTACATGAGCCGGTTGATGCACGAGCACGAGGCGATCTACGAAGCCATCGCCCGCAGCGACAGTGAAGGGGCCAAGATGGCCATGCGCATGCACCTGAGCAACAGCCGGGAGCGGTTGCGTCAGGCGCATGCGGAAGCTGAAGCGCAAGGGGTTTGATAGCGCGGCTGGCTGTGCCGGCCCCATCGCCGGCAAGCCGGCTCCCACAGAGATTTGCGTCAGCTTTTAGCAGTTGAGCAAGACAGGTTCCCATTTAATTTGCGCGGGGCCTGAGGGCAGCGCGGTACCTGTGGGAGCCGGCTTGCCGGCGATAGGGCCTGTAAATCCAATGCAAGCGTCAGAAGAAAGCCCCGTAACTACGGGGCTTTTTCTCGCATCAGGGCATTCAGAGCGCGCCGTCACTCCATTGCCCATTCACCAGGCGGCGCAGGCCCAGCGGGTTGTTGTCACGCAGTGCCTCGGGCAGTAGCGACTGCGGATAGTTCTGGTAGCACACCGGGCGCAGGAAGCGGTCGATGGCCAGGGTGCCGACGGACGTACCGCGGGCATCGGAGGTGGCTGGGTACGGCCCGCCGTGGACCATCGCATCGCACACTTCCACGCCGGTCGGGTAGCCATTGATCAGGATGCGGCCAACCTTTTCTTCCAGCAGCGGTACCAGCCAGGCAAATGCTTCGAAGTCTTCAGGCTCACCGATCAGCGTAGCGGTCAGCTGGCCACGCAAGCCGAGCAGGGCGGCGCGCAACTGCGCGGTGTCCTGGGCTTCAACGGCAACGGTGGTCGGGCCAAACACTTCTTCCTGCAGCAGCGGGTCGGCGTCCACCAGCAAGCGGGCGTCAGCCTTGAACAGCTGTGCACGCGCCTGGCTGCCTTCCTGAGGCTGGCCTGCCAGGTGTTCGATGCCGGCGTGGGCCTGCAGGTGCTCCAGGCCGCTCACGTAGCTGCGCAAGCCACCGGCATTGAGCAGGGTCTGCCCGGCTTGCTGGTCCAGGTGCTGGCCGAGGTCGGTGAGCAACTGGCTGAACTGCGGCGACTGCAGGCCGATGACCAGGCCCGGGTTGGTGCAGAACTGGCCAGCACCCAGGCACACGGAGCCGGCCAGCTCGCGGGCAATGGCGTCGCCACGTTTGGCCAGCGCGCCCGGGAGGATGATCACCGGGTTGATGCTCGACATTTCGGCGAATACCGGGATGGGTTGCGGGCGCTCTGCGGCCATGCGGCACAGTGCGTCCCCGCCCTTGAGCGAACCGGTGAAGCCGACCGCCTGGATGGCCGGGTGCTTGACCAGCCACTCACCCACGCCACCGCCAAACACCATGTTGAATACACCCTTGGGCATGCCGGTGCGTTCGGCAGCGCGAACGATGGCCGCCGCGACCAGGTCGGCAGTGGCCATGTGGCCGCTGTGTGCCTTGAACACCACCGGGCAGCCGGCGGCGAAGGCTGCCGCGGTATCACCGCCTGCGGTGGAGAAGGCCAGCGGGAAGTTGCTGGCGCCGAACACGGCGACCGGGCCGACGCCGATGCGCATCTGGCGCAGGTCCACGCGGGGCAGCGGCTGGCGTTCAGGCAGGGCCAGGTCAATGCGTGCACCAAGGTAGTCGCCACGGCGCAGCACCTGGGCGAACAGGCGCATCTGGCCGCTGGTGCGGCCTCGCTCACCTTGGATGCGCGCTGCGGGCAAGGCGGTTTCACGGCAGACTACGGCGACGAATGCGTCGTCCAGCTCGTCCAGTTCAGCAGCGATGGCGTCGAGGAACTCGGCACGACGTGCCGGGGCCAGCTGGCGGAATTCGGCAAAGGCCGCTGCCGCCGCTTGAGCCGCCTGGTCCACCTCGGCCTCGGTGGCTTGGGCGAAGCTGTAGGGCAGGGCCTCGCCAGTGGTGGCGTCCAGGCTCTGCAGGCGTTGCGCGCCAGCGGCGCTGCGCTGGCCGGCGATGAAGTTGTGGCCAAGAATCTCAGGCATGGTGTGCTCCTGTGTTTGGAAGGGTTGATCAGTAAAGGGCGCCTGACCTGTGCGAGCCGGCGTGCCGGTGATCACTGGCCAAGCCCGTGCCCTGCACCGTACAGCCTGCGTCGCCGGCAAGCCGGCTCCCCCAGGCGGGCGCGTGCCATTTGCATACCGGGCAAGGCCGAACCATCAGGTGATTGGCGCCGGGTTGAACAGGGTGATGTCGTTGTGCAGCCGGTGTTGTTCTGCCCAGGTCTGCTTGCGGCCACTGGCCACGTCCAGGTAGTAGTGGAACAACTCCCAGCCCAGTTCCTCGATGCTTGAACGGCCGCTGGCAATGCGCCCGGCGTCAATGTCGATCAGGTCCGGCCAGCGTTGGGCCAGTTCGGTGCGGGTGCACACCTTGACCACCGGCGCCATGGCCAGGCCGTAGGGGGTACCGCGACCCGTAGTGAATACGTGCAGGTTCATCCCGGCCGCCAACTGGAGCGTGCCGCAGACGAAGTCGCTGGCGGGCGTTGCGCAGAAGATCAGGCCTTTGCGGTTCACCCGCTCGCCTGGGCCGAGCACGCCCTGAATGGCGCCGCTGCCGGACTTGACGATCGAGCCCAGGGATTTTTCGACGATATTGGACAGGCCGCCTTTCTTGTTGCCTGGCGTCGTGTTGGCGCTGCGGTCGGCAGCACCTTGCTGCAGGTAACGGTCGTACCAGTCCATCTCGCGCACCAGTGCGTCGGCGACCGCCTGGTTTTCAGCGCGGGAGGTCAGCATGTAGATGGCGTCGCGCACTTCGGTAACTTCCGAGAACAGCACGGTGGCGCCGGCCCGCACCAGCAGGTCGGCGGCATAGCCCAGCGCCGGGTTGGCGGTGATGCCGGAGAATGCATCGCTGCCGCCGCACTGCATGCCGAGGATCAGCTCACTAGCTGGCACGGTCTGGCGGCGGCGCTTGTCGAGCTTTTGCAAGCGCGTCTCGGCCAGGCCCATGATCTGTTCGATCATTTCGCTAAAGCCAAGGCTGGCGTCCTGCAGGCGATACAGCCACGGCTCGCTGAGGTCCACTGAGGGGTCGTTGTCGTGCATCACCTGACCGGCCTGCAGCTTCTCGCAGCCCAGGCTGATGACCAGCGCTTCGCCACCCAGGTTGGGGTTGCGTGCCAGGTTGCGCACGGTGCGGATCGGGATGTAGGCATCACGGGCGTTGATCGCCACGCCGCAGCCATAGCTGTGGGTGAGGGCGACCACGTCATCGACATTGGGGTATTTGGGCAGCAATTCACTGCGGATGCGCTTGACCGCATGCTCCAGCACACCGGTCACACATTGCACGGTGGTGGTGATGCCCAGGATGTTGCGGGTGCCGACGGTGCCGTCAGCGTTGCGGTAGCCTTCGAAGGTGAAGCCATCCAGCGCAGGCAGAGGCGCCGGTACTGCATCGCAGCGCGGCAGGCTGTCCAGTTCAGGGGCGGACGGCATGGCCAGTTGGCTTTCCTGCACCCAACTGCCTTGGCGCAGGTCTTCCAGGGCGTAACCAATGATCTGCCCATAGCGCTTGACTGGCTCGCCTTTGGCGATCAGGACCGTGGCCACTTTGTGGCTCTGCGGGACGGCTTCTACAAGGGTCAGGCCATCGGGGAAGCGCGCGCCTTCACCCAAGCCACCGTCGTTGACCACTACCACGACGTTATCGTCGTCGTGCAGTCGGACGTAGCGGGGCGAGTCGGAATGTTCGATCAACTGCATGTTCGGGCCCTGTTCGTGATGTTCTCAGGCTTTGTACATCCGCCCGCACCGGCATTGCCGGCCGCGGGCGTGCTCACTCAGTGACGTGCGTCAGCCAGTTCGCCCGGGGCGGCAGGCTCAGCGTCTGGCTTTGCACCTTCACGCAACTCGATACGCTTGATCGGCCCGACGATGACCAGGTAGCTGAAGATCGCTACCAGGGCGTTGGCGCCAACATACACCAGCGCCCACTTGAACGAGCCGGTGGCGCTGATGATGTAGCCAATGACGATCGGGGTGGTGATCGACGCAATGTTGCCGAAGGTGTTGAACAGGCCGCCGGACAGCCCGGCGATCTGCTTGGGCGAGGTATCGGCGACCACGGCCCAGCCCAGTGCGCCGATGCCTTTGCCGAAGAAGGCCAGGGTCATGAAGCCGACCACCATCCATTCCGCTTCGACATAGTTGCAGAAGACCATGGTGGTCGACAGCAGCAGGCCACAGACGATCGGCAGCTTGCGCGAGAAGGTCAGCGAGTTGCCGCGGCGCAGCAGCCAGTCAGACAACACACCACCGAGCACGCCGCCGATGAAGCCACAGATTGCCGGCAGCGAGGCGATGATGCCCGCCTTGAGGATGGTCATGCCACGCTCCTGCACCAGGTACACCGGGAACCAGGTCAGGAAGAAGTAGGTGATGGCATTGATGCAGTACTGGCCCAGGTACACACCCAGCAGCATGCGGCTGGTCAGCAATTGCTTGATGTAGCCCCATTTCGGGCCGTCGTTGCCACGCTTCTGGTCCATGTCCACCAGGCCGCCGTTCTGCTCGATGTGCTCGAGTTCCTGCGGGCTGATGCGCGGGTGTTGGCGCGGGTTGTAGATGGTTTTCAGCCAAACGGCGGAGAACACGATGCCCAGTGCACCCATCACCACGAACACGTGCTCCCAGCCGAAGCTGAACACGATCCAGCCCATGATCGGGGCGAACAGCGCGGTGGCGAAGTATTGCGCTGAGTTGAAGATCGCCGACGCCGTGCCGCGTTCTGCGGTGGGGAACCAGGCGGCGACGATACGGGCGTTGCCCGGGAACGACGGCGCTTCGGCGAAGCCGACCAGAAAGCGCAGGGTGAACAGGGTAACCACTGCCCAGGCGACCGGCAGGCCACCGACAAAACCCTGCAACAGGGTGAACAGTGACCAGGTGAAGATGCTGAAGGCATAGACATTCTTGGAACCAAAGCGGTCCAGCAACCAGCCACCAGGAATCTGGCCGGCAACGTAAGCCCATCCGAAGGCGGAGAAGATATAACCAAGGGTTACGGCGTCAATGCCGAGGTCTTTCTGCAGGCTGGAGCCTGCAATGGCGATGGTGGCTCGGTCGGCATAGTTGATCGTGGTCACCAGAAACAGCATGAACAGGATCAGGTAGCGCACATGCGTCTTTTTAGTCGCTTGCATGCTGGCAATACTCCCACTAGTTATTTTTGTGCGGGCTCACAAGTTTTAGTCGGAGTGGGGGTAGCCCACTCCGGGTGCGGCATTGGCAGGCCGCGGGGTGCGCTTATTGCGGACCCATCTTGTCCATCAGAGCTGCGAGCATTTCGTATTCTTCAGCGGTCAGGTCGGTCAGCGGCGTGCGCACCGGGCCTGCGTCGTAACCGGCGATCTTCGCGCCTGCCTTGACGATGCTCACGGCATAGCCAGCCTTGCGGTTGCGGATGTCCAGGTACGGCAGGAAGAAGTCGTCGATCAGCTTGCCAACGGTGGCGTGATCGTCGCGGGCGATGGCGTGGTAGAAGTCCATCGCGGTCTTCGGGATGAAGTTGAACACCGCCGAGGAGTACACCGGCACGCCCAGGGCTTTGTAAGCGGCAGCATACACCTCAGCGGTCGGCAGGCCACCCAGGTAGCTGAAACGGTCACCCAGGCGACGACGGATCGACACCATCAGTTCGATGTCACCCAGGCCGTCCTTGTAGCCGATCAGGTTCGGGCAGCGTTCGGCAAGCTTTTCCAGCAGGTCGGCGTTCAGGCGGCAGACGTTGCGGTTGTACACCACCACGCCGATGTTGACCGACTTGCACACCGCTTCGACGTGGGCAGCGACGCCGTCCTGGCTGGCTTCGGTCAGGTAGTGCGGCAGCAGCAGCAAGCCCTTGGCGCCCAAGCGCTCGGCTTCCTGTGCATACTCGATGGCCTGGCGGGTGGAGCCACCGACGCCGGCGAGGATCGGTACAGAGGTGGCGCAGGTATCGACGGCAGTCTTGATGACCTGGCTGTACTCGCTGGCGGCCAGGGAGAAGAACTCACCGGTGCCACCGGCGGCGAACAGGGCACTGGCGCCGTACGGGGCAAGCCATTCCAGGCGCTTGATGTAACCCGCCTGGTTGAAGTCGCCCTGGGCATTGAAATCGGTGACCGGGAAAGACAGCAGGCCGTGGGAGAGGATGGATTTCAGTTCTTGTGGAGTCATTGTTATTGGCATCCTGTGGCGCTTGGGTGAAGGGTGTTGTTTTGCGTTGGAGGTAAGTTATCGTACAACCTCTGCGATGACTAGTCCCTCTGCACAAAATTTTTCCGAGCACGAGGGGCGCTGGAGGGATGGCGGGTATAGCGACTGAGGTCCGTGCGGGGCGTTGCGAGTCCCGCCACGCGGGCTGCACTGGAGGCGAGGGCGCGAGAAGTCTGACGACGACTATCTAAACAGTCATCGTATCTCTAAGTTGGCGGGGTAAAAAGGATCGCGGAGACAGGCGCAAGCCCGCCGCCCGCAGCCACGGGAAGTGTTCTGGGACCAGCAGAGGGTGACCGGGGAAGCGGGGGCGGCCTTGCGCCGCCCCGCGATCAAAACTAACGAAGCTGAGGGTCAGGCGGCCTGTTGGCGCTTGTTCTGGGATTTGCGCACCTGTGCGCGGCAGGCCTCGCCGAAGGCGCGGAAGATCTTGATCGAATCAGGATTCTTCGCCGCTTGCCACTCCGGGTGCCACTGGACGGCGAACAGGAAGGGCGAAATGCTCGGGCCGTGAATCGCTTCGACCAGGCCATCTTCGGCATGGGCGATCGGCTCGATGCCGGTACCCAGGTTACGCAGGCCTTGGCCGTGCAGCGAGTTGACGCGGATCTCGTCGGTGCCAAGGGCGTCGTGCAGCCAGCTGCCCGCCTTGATCTTCACACCATGCACCTGAGCGTATTGCACGTCGACCGGGTCTTCCGGGTTTTCCCGGTGGTCGTTGAAGCCGGGTTCGGCGTAAACCTTCTGGTAAATGTCGCCGCCCAGGGCGACGTTGATTTCCTGCATGCCGCGGCAGATGCCGAAGATGGGCAGGCCACGCTTGAGCGCTGCCTTGACCAGCGGAATATCGAACAGGTCGCGGTTGACGTCCTGGCCTTTGCCTGGGGTCTGGTTTTCCTGGCCATACAGGCTCGGCTCGATGTTGCTGCCGGCACCGGTCAGGTAGACTCCGTCGGCCATGTCCAGATAGGTCTCCAGGTCATCGACGCCACAGCAGGTGGGCACCAACACCGGGACGCAATCGGCGAAATCGACCAGCGGGGTGATGTATTTGTGGGTCATGACCTGGTAGTCATGGCCTTTGCGCTCTTGGCTGCCCATGGTCATCAGGACGACGGGTTTGCGCAGGGAAGGTTGCTTGTTGCCAATGTTGCTGTTGGACATATGTCACCTTATGACAGGTTCGACCTGCCGTTGTTGTGCAGGTGCACGGCGCGGGGCCTGGTGTGCTACCTGAAGCCCCGAGCACTGCCGGCTCGTCAGAGGCGACGATGCCGGTCGGGGCTTGTAGATAGCTTGCCAGAGCCGTTCGATATGTCAAACGACTGAAATGGGCTAAAGCGCCTGAATTCGGGGGCTAAAAGCCTTGCGAGCCTCAGGCGGCAAGGGTTTGACAGGGGGTTAGGTCAATTATATTTAACGACGCAGTTGGGTCATTGCAGCCGTGCAATAAAGGGGCTTTGTGCCGTGTTTGCTGGCCTTATCGCCGGCAAGCCGACTCCCACAGGTAGGGCGCTGATCTTGAAAGCGCTCATTTCCACAGTGGGGGCCGGCTTGCCGACTAAAGGGCCAGTGGCCTCAATGAAGGATCTGTGCCAGAAAACTGTTGGCCCTTGCCGTGCGCGGCTGGTTGAAGAACACCTGCGGCGGGCTGTCTTCGATGATCTGCCCCCCTTCAAGGAACAGCACCCGCTCGGCAACCTGCCTGGCAAAGCCCATTTCATGGGTGACACAGAGCATAGTCATGCCGGTACCCGCCAGTTGTACCAACACATCCAGCACTTCAGCGACCATTTCCGGGTCCAGCGCCGAGGTTGGCTCGTCGAACAGCATGATCCGCGGTTTCATGCACAAGGCACGGGCGATGGCCACTCGTTGCTGCTGGCCGCCGGACAGTTGGCTGGGGTATTTGTGCGCCTGGTTTTCGATGCCGACCTTGCGCAGATACATCCGTGCACGCTCCTCGGCGTCTTTGCGGGACAGGCCGCGCACGCTGGTGGGGGCCAGCAGGCAGTTGTCGAGCACGCTCATGTGCGCAAACAGGTTGAAGTGCTGGAACACCATGCCGATGTCGCTGCGTACCTGGGCGGCCTGGCGCGTGTTGGCGGCCAGATCGGTGCCGGCTACCTGGATGCTGCCTTGTTCGGCAATCTCCAGGCGGTTGATGCACCGGATCAAGGTGGACTTGCCGGAGCCGGAAGGGCCGCACAGCACGATGCGCTCACCTTCGCGCACCTGCAGGTCGATGTCGCGCAGCACATGGAACGCGCCATAGTGCTTGTTCAGGCCCTCTATGCGGATCAGCACCGGGCGTGGGTCGTGTTCTGGGGCAAGGCTGGCAACGCTCAAAGGGGCGGTCATGTTGTTGTTCTCCCGCGTGGTGTCAGTCGAAACGTGCCGCGCTGTAAGGCGCAGGGTCGGTGAAAGGGCGCTCGCCCGTGAGCAGCTCAGCCACCAAGCGGCCAGTGACGGGGCCCAGCGTCAGGCCGTGGTGGGCGTGGCCGAAGTTGAACCACAGGCCCTTGTGCCGCGGCGCCGGGCCGATCACCGGGCGCATGTCCGGCAGGCAGGGCCGACGGCCCAGCCACGGGGTGTCATCCAGGCGCTCACCCAGGGCCGGGAACAGCGCGCGCGCGAGCGCTTCGCAGCGCTTGAGCTGAATTTCGTTTCCCGGGGCGCTGCTGGCAGCGAACTCGATGCCGGTGGTCAGGCGTATGCCGGCGGCCATCGGTGCCAGCACGTAGCCGCCCTGGGTATCGCAGATCGCGTGGTGCAACTGCGCGCCGTTACGGGTGCCGTAGTGCATGTGGTAGCCGCGCTTGATGCCCATCGGGATCGTATAGCCCAGGCGCTCATAAAGGTCTGCCGACTGTGGGCCAAGGCACGCCACCACTTCGTCGGCCGTGACCGGCCCACGCTGGCTTTCGACCCGCCATTGGCTGCCGACCTGGCGCAGGCTGCGCGCATCGCCATGCAGGAACTGCCCGCCGCGCTGGACGAATAGCGCAGCATAACCACGGGTGAGGGCGCCGGGGTTGGTCACGGTCTTGGGGTCGAGCCAATGGATGCCGCCAACGACGGCGCTGTCGAGCTGGTGCTCGCGTGCCTGCAGTTGATCACGTTCAAGCAGTTCATAATGCAGGCCGTAGCGTGCAAGGCCCTTGACCTCGGCCTTGGCCTGCTCGAACAGTGCCGGGTCGCGGTACACCTCGATCCAGCCCTTGGCCTGAACCAGGCTTTGGAGCCCCGCGGCGGCAATCAGGGCGTCATGTTCTTCGACGCAGCGTTGGACCAGCGGCAGCATGTCGGCTGCGGCCTCGGCCAGCCGCCCCGGTGCCGACTGCCGCCAATAGCGCAGCAACCAGGGCGCGGCTTTGGGCAGGTGCAGCAGGCTGTAGCGCACGTCCGGTTGGCGGTTCAGGCCATAGCGCAGCAGGGCTGCGAATTGGCGGGGGAAGGCATAGGGGATGACGCTGGAGCGTTCGATCAGCCCGGCGTTGCCATGGCTGGTGCCGCATCCGGGTTCATCGCGGTCGATCAGGATCACCTGGCGCCCGCGGGCCTGCAGATGCAGCGCGGTGCTGACGCCGACGATACCGGCGCCCAGGACAAGGGTCTGGCAATGCATGATTGTATCCTTCGGTCAATTCAGGTGGCGGCCCAGGCGGGCCTCCAGGTGTTTGAGCAGGCGCCGCACCAGTTCGACGATCACCAGATAGAGGACGGCGGCCCACAGGTAGATCTGGAAGTCGAAGCTGCGCGAAAACGCCAATTTGGTCACGCCCATCAGGTCGTAGATAGTCACCAGCGAGGCGATGGCGCTGGCCTTGATCATCAGAATCAGTTCGTTGCCCAGCGGGCCGATGGCCACCAGCAAGGATTGCGGCAAGATGACCTTGAAGAAGGTGGTGGAGCGTTTGAGGTTCAAAGCCCTGGCCGCTTCGTACTGCCCCGGGGCCACTGCCATCAGGCTGCCGCGGAAGATTTCGGCCTGGTAGGCGGCAGTGTTCAGGGTGAAGGCCAGCAGGGTGCAGAACCAGGCTTCGCGGAAGAACCACCAGAGGCCAAGGTCCTGCCAGAAGCCCTTCAGCGAACCAAGCCCGTAGTACAGCAGAAACAGTTGGGCCAGCAGGGGGGAGCCACGGAAGAAATAGATGTAGCCGGCCGCCAGGCGTTGCAGCAGCAGTTTGCGCGACATCCGGGCCAGGGCCAGCAGCAGGCCGAGCACGGCGCCGAGGGTAAAGGAAATCGCCACCAGTTTGGCCGTTACCAGCAGCCCGTCGATGAACCGTGGGCCGTAGCGCTCCAGCAGGTCAGGGTCTAGTACCAGGCTCAGCCATTGTTCGGTATTCATGCGCGTGCTCCTTGCAGGTGGCGGTTGCTGCGCCGTTCGATGTAGGCGAATACCCGTCCCGACAGGGCCGAGAACAGCAGGTAACCCAGGCAGGCGACCCCGTAGAAGAACATCGGTTCTTTGGTCACGCTGACCGCAAGGTTGGTCTGGCGCATCAGGTCGACCAGCGAGATGGTCGAGACCAGCGAGGTATCCTTGAGCAACGACAGCCAGTTGTTGGAGAGCCCTGGCAGAGCGATGCGCGTCAGTTGTGGCAGTACCACCTTGAAGAATGCGGTGCGCTTGCGCAGGCCCAGGGCCGCACAGGCTTCAAGCTGGCCTTTGGGCAGGGTCTTGAAAGCGGCCAGCCAGATTTCGCTGGAAAAGGCGGCGAACACCAGGCTGAAAGCGATCATCGCTGCCAGGAAGGTATTGATCAGGAACTCACCTTGATAGCCCATGGCGGCCAGCAGTTGTTGGGCGGCGATCTGGCAACCGTAATAGATGATCAGCAGGGTCAGCAGTTCGGGCAGGCCGCGGAACACGGTGGAGAACGTGGTGGACCAGGCGCGCACCAGGCGCTTGCGTGAGCGCGCCGCCAGGGCTACGGCAAGCCCTAGAGGCAAGCCGATGGGCAGGCAGGCGAGAGCCAGTGACACGGTCACCAGAGCGCCGGCCAGCAGCGCCTGGCCCCAGCCACCACTGGCGAAGGACAGCAAGGACAATTGTTCGAGCATGGCATATCCCTTGTGTTGACTGGCCAGGCCCCATCGCCGGCAAGCCGGCTCCCACCGATACCTCATCGCCCTCGAGGCCGGTGGCAAGCCTGCCCCACCGATACCTGACAGCCTTGGAGGCCGGTGGTAAGCCGGGCGCCACCGATGGGCCACAGCCGCGAATCTGTGGGAGCCGGCTTGCCGGCGATGGGGCCCTGACAGTCAGTTGTAGATATCGAAGTCGAAGTACTTGCTGGCGATTTTCTGGTAGGTACCGTTGGCGACGATTTGCGCCAATGCCGTATTCAGGCGCTGGCGCAGTGCTTCATCGTCCTTGCGCACGGCGATGGCGGCATCGGCCTTGGTCCCGGCTACGTCACCCAACACCTTGCAGCAATCCTGACCGTTCTTGTTCATCCACTCATGCAGCGGAAACTTGTCGGCGATCACCCCGTCCAGGCGGCCGGCGGCGAGGTCGGCATTGGCCTCGTCCATGGTGGGGTAGAGCTTCACGTCAGCTCCCGCCTTGCCATACACATCTTCGGCGTAGATCGCCTGGGTCGAGGACGACTGGGCGCCCACGGTGTAGCCTTCGAAGGTGGTCTGCGCATCACTGATCTTGCTGTCCTTGGCCACGGCAACGGTCAGCGGGGTACGGTAGTAGTGGTCGGTGAAGGCGATTTTCTTGCGCCGCTCCTGGGTATCGATCATCGAGGCCACCACCGCATCGTACTTGCGTGCCATCAAGGCCGGAATGATGCCTTCCCAGTCCTGAGCCACCAGGGTGCATTCGACTTTCATCTGCTCGCACAGGGCGTGGGTGATGTCGATGTCGAAACCATGCAATTGGTTGTCGGCATCCACATAGTTGAAGGGCGGGTAGGCCCCCTCGGTGGCGAAGCGCAGGGTTTCGGCGCTGGCGTTAGCCGCCAGCAGCAGGGCACATGCACCCACCATAGCCATGGTCTTGTTCATCTCGCACCTCTTGCACTCTTGCTATTGTTGTTTTCCCGTCGTGTAGCCGACGAATTCGTTATGTAGAGCGGCAGTCGCTTCCAAGCGTTTTTCAACATCAGGCCCGAGCTTCTTGCAGACCTCGTTGACCATGAGGTGCACCCACGACAGCATGGCCGAGGTGGACTCCCAGAACAGGTTGAATTCGGTGGGGATGCGGAAGACCTCGTCGGCATTGGCGTCGGCCCAGTCGCAGAAGGTATCGGTCACCAGCGTGACCGGTATGCCCGCCTGGCGGGCCTTCTGGCACAACAGCAGGGCATGGCGGGAATAGCGGCGCGCCTCGAACACCACCAACGCGCTGTTTTCCGGGCGCCCGAGCAGCACCTCGCCAAAGTGCCCGGCGCTGCCGTCGACCACCTGAACGCCGTCGCGCAGGTAGTGCAGCAGGTGGGCCATGCACTGGGCCACACCACGCTCGGTCTGGAAACCGGCAATGAATACCCGCGGCCTGTCTGCCAAGCGCTGCGCGGCTGTGTGCCAGGGTTCGCTGCGGCTGTATTCATGCACCCGTACCAGCGCGGCAATTTCCAGTTCAAGGCTGCCTGCGCGGGTGTTGTCGTCGTGCTGCTGGCGGTATTCCTGCAGGCGGTCGCCCACCAGCCATGGGCCATCACCCAGGTCGCTCTGAAGGTCTTGCTTGAGCGCCTTGAGATGGGCATAACCGAGGGAGCGGCAGAAACGCCCGACACTGGATTCGCTGACGCCGAGCTTGGCGGCAATGCTGGCCGAGGTCTGGAACGGCAGCTCATGGAGATTGGCGAGCATGTAGCTGGCGATCTTGTGGCCAGAAGCAGTCGCGGCTTGCAGGCTGTGTTCCAGGCGTTGTCTGATCGGTTGGCTCATGCTGTTGCTCCCGGCGAGGCGTGAGCAGAAGATGAATGTTTTCTGTCATGCCGTCAATATTTGACAGATAGCTGTCACATGCCGGAAAGTTTTTGTCGCTGCCCACGCTGTCGCCATTCCAATTCCAAGAAAGGAGCTTCAGATGTCTGCACCTTCCACCCACCCCGCCGTGCGCATGCCATTCGCCGAACTGCAGGGGTTGTTGCAAGCGATCTTCCAGCGTCACGGCTGCAGTGCGGCGGTGGCCGACGTCCTCGCCCACAATTGCGCCAGCGCACAGCGTGATGGTGCCCACAGTCACGGGGTGTTTCGTGTGCCTGGCTATGTCTCGACCCTGGCCAGCGGCTGGGTGAATGGCGGTGCGATACCCCAGGTGGTCGACGTCGCGGCCGGTTTCGTTCGGGTCGACGCTGGCGGTGGCTTTGCCCAGCCGGCCCTGGCCGCGGCGCGTGCACTGCTGGTCGAAAAGGCCCGCAGCGCCGGTATCGCGGTACTGGCGATTCACAACTCACACCATTTCGCAGCGCTGTGGCCCGATGTGGAGCCGTTTGCCGATGAGGGGCTGGTGGCCCTGAGCGTGGTCAACAGCATGACCTGTGTGGTGCCACACGGTGCCCACAAGCCGTTGTTCGGCACCAACCCGATTGCCTTTGCCGCGCCGTGCGCGGGGCATGACCCTATCGTCTTTGACATGGCCACCAGCGCCATGGCCCACGGGGACGTGCAGATCGCTGCGCGGGCCGGCCAACCGTTGGCGGAGGGCATGGGCGTGGACGCCGACGGCCAGCCGACCACCGACCCCACGGCCATTCTGCAAGGCGGTGCGCTGCTGCCCTTCGGCGGGCACAAGGGCTCTGCATTGTCGATGATGGTCGAGCTACTGGCGGCGGCGCTGACTGGGGGGCATTTCTCTTGGGAATTCGACTGGGCGAGCCACCCTGGGGCGAAAACACCGTGGACCGGGCAGCTGATCATCGTCATCGACCCGAGCAAGGCAGAAGGCGAGCGGTTTGCGCAACGCAGCCGGGCGCTGGTCGAGCAGATGCAGGCCGTGGGGGTGTCGCGCATGCCGGGCGAGCGGCGCTACCGGGAGCGGGAAATTGCCCAGCGTGAAGGGGTGGCAGTGACTGAGCGTGAGCTGCAGGCGCTCAAGGCGCTGGCGGGCTGACATGCCGCAAATGAGCGCTGTGCAATCTTGCATAGACAACCTTGCACAATAGGTGATGTTCCTGCCCGCCGACTCCGGGTATCCTCACCTGAGCCTTTCCGAACTGTCCTGATCCAAGGAGCTGCACGCTGTGTTCAAACATGTCGATGCCTATGCCGGCGACCCGATCCTCTCGTTGATGGAAACCTTCAAGGCCGACCCGCGCGCCGACAAGGTCAACCTGAGTATCGGCCTTTATTACGATGAGGCCGGCGTGGTGCCGCAGCTCGAAGCAGTGGATGCCGTTGAAAAACGCATCGCCGGCGTGGCCCACGAGGCCTCGCTGTACCTGCCGATGGAAGGCCTGGCCAGTTATCGCCAGGCGATCCAGGCGCTGCTGTTCGGTGCCGACCACCCAGCCGTGACCGGCAAGCGCGTGGCGACCGTGCAGACCGTCGGCGGCTCCGGCGCGCTCAAGGTCGGCGCCGATTTCCTCAAGCGTTACTTCCCGGCCTCCGAAGTCTGGGTCAGCAACCCGACCTGGGACAACCACCGCGCCATCTTCGAAGGTGCAGGGTTCAAGGTGCACAGCTATCCGTACTTCGACCAGGCCAGCCGTGGCGTGGACTTCGACGGCATGCTGGCGACTTTGCAGACATTGCCTGGCAACAGTGTCGTGCTGCTGCATCCGTGCTGCCATAACCCCACCGGTGCCGATCTTACCCAGCACCAGTGGCAGCAAGTGGTGGAAGTGGTCAAGGCGCGCCAGTTGATCCCGTTCCTCGACATCGCCTACCAGGGCTTCGGCGAGGGGCTGGTGGAAGACGCGTACGCCATCCGCGAAATGGCCCGGGCCGGCGTACCTTGCCTGGTCAGCAACTCGTTCTCGAAGATCTTCTCGCTGTACGGTGAGCGGGTAGGGGGCCTGTCGGTCGTCTGCGACGATGAAGACACCACCCAAAGCGTGCTTGGCCAGCTCAAGGCGACTGTACGGCGCAACTACTCCAGCCCGCCCAACTTCGGTGCTCAGCTGGTGGCTGGCGTGCTCGGCGATGCTGAGCTGAATGCGCAGTGGGCCGCTGAAGTCGAGGTGATGCGCAAGCGCATCCTTGATATGCGCCAGGCGCTGGTCGATGCGCTGGCCGTGTTGCTGCCAGGCCAGGACTTCCAGTTCTTCCTGCGCCAACGTGGGATGTTCAGCTACACCGGTTTCAGTGTCGAGCAGGTCCATCGCCTGCGCGACGAGTTCGGGGTGTACCTGATCGACAGCGGCCGGGTGTGCATGTCCGGCCTGCGCCCTGCCAACCTGCAACGGGTTGCCGAAGCGTTCGCTGCCGTTCAGCAGTAACACTGCGCCATACCGCTCCTGCAAGGCCTCGCGAGCGCCCGCAGGAGCGGCCTTGAGGCGCGACAGCGCCCCAAACTGACCTCCTAGTGCAACCCGCTTGTAAAGACAAGTGCAACCGTCCCTCGGGCGGGGCTTCGCATCCGCACGGTTTCAGTGCACAATCGCGCCCCTCTTTTCTGGTTGGGGTGTGCGAGGCCTCTGTTTCGCCATTCCCAGCCCTGTTGCAGTCTTGCGAGTGGAGTTGCACCCGGAATGAACGAGCAGGCCCCAAGCGTTGATCAACGCTTCGAATCGACCCCGGCTGCCCTTGGCAGCTGGTCCCGTCATGACACTACCTGGATGCTGGGGCTGTTTGGCACCGCCATCGGCGCAGGCACCTTGTTCCTGCCGATCAATGCGGGCCTCGGTGGTTTCTGGCCGCTGCTGATTCTCGCCGCACTGGCCTTCCCGATGACCTATTTCGCCCACCGCGGCCTGACCCGGTTCGTACTGTCCGGGCGCGGTGACGGTGACATCACGGACGTGGTGCAAGAGCATTTCGGCATCAAGGCCGGTGCATTGATCACCGTGCTGTACTTTTTCGCCATCTTCCCGATCCTGCTCATCTACAGCGTGGCGCTGACCAACACTGTCGCCAGCTTCATGGAGCACCAGTTGCACATGACCCCGCCGCCGCGGGCGTTATTGTCGTTCGTGCTGATCCTCGGTCTTCTGGCCATCGTACGCTGCGGTGAGCAGGCCACGGTGAAAGTCATGAGCCTGCTGGTGTACCCGTTCATCGTCGCCCTGGCGCTGCTGGGCCTTTACCTGGTTCCGCACTGGACCGGGGGGATCCTCGACAGCGCTTCTCAGTTGCCATCGGGCTCGGCTTTCCTGCACACCGTGTGGCTGGCGATCCCGGTGATGGTGTTCTCGTTCAACCACTCGCCGATCATCTCGGCCTTTGCCGTGGACCAGAAACGCCGGTATGGCGACCACGCTGACGAGCGCAGCGGCCAGATCCTGGCCCGCGCGCACCTGCTGATGGTGGCCATGGTGCTGTTCTTCGTGTTCAGCTGCGTACTGACCCTCGACAGCGCTCAATTGGCTGAAGCCAAAGCGCAGAACCTGTCGATCCTGTCTTACCTGGCCAACCACTTCAGTAACCCGACGATCGCTTTCGCCGCGCCGCTGATCGCCTTCGTCGCCATCGCCAAGTCGTTCCTGGGGCACTACATCGGTGCCAGCGAGGGCCTGAAGGGCATTATCGCCAAGACCGGCGCACGCCCGGGCGCCAAGGTGCTGGACCGTGTGGTCGCCGCGCTGATGCTGGTGGTGTGCTGGATCGTCGCCACCCTGAACCCGAGCATCCTGGGCATGATCGAGTCGCTGGGTGGCCCGATCATCGCCGTGCTGCTGTTCCTGATGCCGATGTACGCGATCCGCCGTGTGCCGTCGATGCACAAGTACAGTGGCGCGCTGTCCAACGTCTTCGTTGTGGTGGTTGGCCTGGTCGCGCTGACGTCTGTGGTATACGGCCTGCTGGGCTGACCCGTCCTTCGCGCTGATCAATGTCCGGGCTGCCTGGTGCAACCCGGACATTTTTTTGTCCACAAAAACTGTCAGGCGATAGAACAATTTCATCGAACCCCATAGGCACCCGGGCGCCTTCATGCTTAACTCAGTGTCCTTTTCAAACCCCGCATAAGGATTTCGTCCATGGCTCAAGTGACTCTCAAAGGCAACCCGGTTCAGGTCAACGGCGAGCTGCCGCAGGCCGGCGCCCAGGCTCCCGCCTTTTCCTTGGTAGGTGAAGGCCTGGCCGACAAGTCGCTGAAGGACTTCGCCGGCAAGCGCAAGGTGCTGAACATCTTCCCAAGCGTCGACACCCCGACCTGCGCCACCTCGGTGCGCAAGTTCAACGCTCAGGCCAACGATGTGGCCAACACCGTGGTGCTGTGCATCTCCGCGGACCTGCCGTTCGCCCAGGCGCGCTTCTGCGGCGCTGAAGGCCTGGAGAACGTGAAGAACCTGTCGACCCTGCGTGGTCGCGAGTTCCTCGAAAACTACGGTGTGGCCATCGCTGACGGCCCGCTGGCTGGCCTGGCTGCGCGTGCCGTGGTGGTGCTGGACGAAAACGACAAGGTGCTGCACAGCGAGCTGGTTGGCGAAATCGCTGACGAGCCGAACTACGACGCGGCCCTGGCGGTATTGAAGTAAGGAGCGCATAGGGCTGATGCCAGTCAGCGGGGCTTGTCAGGGATGCTGACGCGGCCCATCGCTGCCTGGCATTGAGCCTGGGGCAGGCCATGTTCCCGGCTCCGGCTGCGGAACTCTCCAGCGCCTTGCCTTTCCAAGCAACACCCTGTAACGGCCCGGAACACACTCCGGGCCGTTTTCATTTAAAGTTCAAACTCTTGGCAACGTCAGGCAAAGGTAAACCTCTGGTAAAGGGCCTTTGCTAAAAGAGTGCCAGTGCTTATCGTTCACCTTCCCCAGTCGTCATTCCGAACAAGGTTCGTTCAACCCATGCAAGTTTCCGTCTCCCGATCCCCTCGTCGCTGGCTGGTTGGCCTGCTGATCCTGCTGCTGGTGGCCTTGCTGGCCTGGTGGTTGTGGCCCGCTGCAACGCCTGGCCAACATGAACCGGGCGGCGGGCGGCCGGGCAAAGGAATGGGCATCGGCATGGGGCGCCCCGGTTTCGGGGGCTCTACAGAGGCAGTGCCCGTGCGCGTGGAACCTGCACGGCTGGGCGACTTCCCGCTCTACTACAAGGCGCTTGGCACGGTCACCGCGACCAACACCGTCAACGTACGGAGCCGCGTTGCCGGTGAGCTGGTGAAAATCCACTTCAAGGAGGGCCAGCAGGTCAAGGCTGGCGACTTGCTCGCCGAGATCGACCCGCGCTCCTACCGCATCGCGCTGCAGCAGGCCGAAGGTACGCTGGCGCAGAACCAGGCACAGCTCAAGAACGCCCAGGTCGACCTGGCGCGGTATAAAGGCCTGTACGCCGAGGACAGCATCGCCAAGCAGACACTCGATACGTCCCAAGCCCAGGTGGCGCAGTTCCAAGGGCTTGTAAAAACCAACCAGGCTCAGGTCAACGATGCCCGCCTGAACCTCGAATTCACCCAGATCCGCGCGCCGATCAGTGGCCGGGTGGGGCTGCGTCAGCTCGACCTGGGCAACCTGGTGGCGGCCAATGACACCACCGCCTTGGTGGTCATCACCCAGACCGAACCGATCAGCGTCGCGTTCACCTTGCCGGAAACCGAGCTGACCACGGTTCTGGAGCGCTATCGCAGCGGTGCAAGCCTGCCGGTCGAGGCCTGGGACCGTGGCGACAGCAAACTGCAGTCCACGGGTGTGCTGGCCAGCATCGACAACCAGATAGACATCACCACCGGCACCCTGAAGTTCAAAGGCCGTTTCGAGAACAAGGACATGGCGCTGTTCCCCAACCAGTTCGTCAACGTGCGCCTGTTGGCCGACACCCTCAAGCAGGTCGTCATGGCCCCGGCGGCGGCCATCCAGTTCGGCAATGACGGCACCTTCGCCTATGTCGTTACGGCTGACAACACGGTGAATGTGCGCAAGCTCAAGGTTGGCCCCAGTGACGGTGAGAACAGTGTCATCCTCGAAGGCCTGAAGGCGGGTGACCGCCTGGTGCTTGAAGGCACCGACCGTCTGCGCGAGGGCTCCAAGGTCGACGTGGTTGAGGACAGCTCGCAGGTACCGGCCACGCCTGGCCAGCACCTGCAGGGGCAGGACAGCAAAGGCTCGGCCCAGACCAGCGAAGCGGCAGGCAAGGCGGGCGCATGAACCTGTCGCGTCTGTTCATCCTTCGCCCGGTCGCCACCACGCTGAGCATGCTGGCCATCGTGCTGGCCGGCCTGATCGCGTACACGCTGCTGCCGGTTTCGGCTTTGCCGCAGGTCGATTACCCGACCATCCGGGTCATGACCCTGTATCCGGGCGCCAGCCCGCAGGTGATGACCAGTGCCGTCACGGCGCCGCTCGAGCGCCAGTTCGGCCAGATGCCGGGCCTGACCCAGATGGCATCGACCAGTTCTGGCGGTGCCTCGGTGCTGACCCTGCGCTTCAGCCTGGACATGAACATGGACGTCGCCGAGCAACAGGTACAGGCTGCGATCAACGCCGCCAGCAACCTGTTGCCCAGCGACCTGCCGGCCCCTCCGGTGTACAACAAGGTCAACCCTGCCGATACTCCGGTGTTGACCCTGGCCATTTCCAGCAAGACCATGCCGTTGCCCAAGCTCAACGACCTGGTCGATACCCGTGTAGCGCAGAAGCTGGCGCAGATCAGCGGCGTGGGCATGGTCAGCATCGCCGGTGGCCAGCGCCAGGCCGTGCGCATCAAGGTCAACGTCGATGCGTTGGCCGCCAATGGCCTGAACCTTGAAGACGTGCGTACCCTGGTCGGTGCCTCCAACGTCAATCAGCCCAAAGGCAACTTCGATGGCCCGACCCGGGTGTCGATGCTCGATGCCAATGACCAGCTGCGCTCCCCCGAGGAGTACGCCAACCTGATCCTGGCGTACAACAACGGTGCGCCGCTGCGCCTCAAGGACGTCGCCGAAATCGTCGACGGGGCCGAGAACGAACGCCTCGCAGCATGGGCCAACCAGAGCCAGGCGGTACTGCTGAACATCCAGCGCCAGCCCGGTGCGAATGTCATCGACGTGGTCGATCGCATCAAGGACCTGCTGCCGTCCATCACCGACAACCTGCCAGCCGGGCTCGAGGTGTCGGTGCTGACCGACCGCACCCAGACCATCCGTGCCGCGGTCAAGGATGTGCAGCACGAACTGCTGATCGCCATCGTCCTGGTGGTGATGGTGACGTTTGTCTTCCTGCGCCGCGTCAGTGCCACCATCATCCCGTCGATTGCCGTGCCGCTGTCATTGATCGGCACCTTCGGCGTGATGTACCTGGCCGGCTTCTCGATCAACAACCTGACCCTGATGGCCTTGACCATCGCCACCGGTTTCGTGGTCGATGACGCCATCGTCATGCTGGAGAACATCTCGCGGCACATCGAGGAGGGCGAGACGCCCATGCAGGCTGCGCTCAAGGGCGCGCGGCAGATCGGTTTCACCCTGATCTCCCTGACCTTTTCGCTGATTGCCGTGCTCATCCCGCTGCTGTTCATGGCCGATGTAGTGGGCCGGCTGTTCCGCGAATTCGCCATCACGCTGGCGGTGGCTATCCTGATTTCCCTGGTGGTCTCGCTGACCCTGACACCCATGATGTGCGCACGCCTGCTCAAGCGTGAACCTAAGGAAGAGGAGCAAGGCCGCTTCTACCGCGCCAGTGGTGCGTGGATCGACTGGCTGATCGAGCACTACGGCCGTGGCCTGCAATGGGTGCTCCGGCACCAGCCGCTGACCTTGCTGGTGGCGGTCGCCAGCCTGGCGCTGACCGTTTTCCTGTACATGGTGGTGCCCAAGGGGTTCTTCCCGGTGCAGGACACCGGGGTGATCCAGGGTATCTCCGAAGCGCCGCAGTCCACCTCGTTCACCGCCATGAGTGAACGCCAACAGTCGCTGAGCGCGATCATCCTGCAGGACCCGGCCGTGCAGAGCCTGTCGTCCTACATCGGTGTGGACGGTGACAACGCCACCCTCAACAGTGGGCGCCTGCTGATCAACCTCAAGCCCCATGGCGAACGCGACGTGACGGCCGGCGAGGTGATCAGCCGCTTGCAGCCTCAGCTCGACAAACTGGTCGGCATCCGCCTGTTCATGCAGCCGGTGCAAGACCTGAGCATCGAGGATCGTGTCAGCCGCACCCAGTACCAGTTCAGCTTGTCCTCGCCCGATGCTGACCTGCTCGCGCAGTGGAGCGCCAAGCTGGTGACTGCGCTGCAACAGCGCCCGGAACTGCAGGACGTGGCCAGCGACCTGCAGGACAATGGGCTGCAGGTGTACCTGGTGATCGACCGTGACATGGCCAGCCGCCTGGGCATCGATGTGTCGCAAATCACCAACGCCCTGTATGACGCCTTCGGTCAACGGCAGATCTCGACCATCTATACCCAGGCCAGCCAGTACCGGGTAGTGCTGCAGTCGCGTGATGCAGCAAGCATCGGGCCGCAGGCGTTGGAGTCGATCCATGTCAAGGCCAGTGACGGGGGGCAGGTGCGCCTGTCGGCCCTGGCGCGCATCGAGCAGCGCCAGGCGCAGCTGGCGATTTCCCACATCGGCCAGTTCCCGGCTGTGATGATGTCGTTCAACCTGGCCCACGGCGCTTCTCTGGGCGAAGCGGTCAAGGTGATCGAGCAGGTACAGCAGGAAATCGGCATGCCTATCGGGGTGCAGACCCGCTTCCAGGGGGCTGCCGAGGCCTTCCAGGCGTCGCTGTCGAGCACCTTGCTGCTGATCCTTGCCGCCGTGGTGACCATGTATATCGTGCTCGGCGTACTGTACGAGAGCTACATTCACCCGATCACCATCCTTTCGACCTTGCCGTCGGCGGCGGTCGGCGCCTTGCTGGCGTTGATCCTCAGCGGCAACGACCTGGGCATGATCGCCATCATTGGCATCATCCTGCTCATCGGCATCGTCAAGAAGAACGCGATCATGATGATCGACTTCGCCCTCGAGGCCGAGCGCAACCAAGGCATGAGCCCGCATGACGCCATCTACCAGGCTGCGCTGCTGCGCTTCAGGCCGATCCTGATGACCACCCTGGCCGCGCTGTTCGGCGCAATACCGCTGATGCTGGCCACTGGTTCGGGCGCCGAGCTGCGCCAGCCGCTGGGCCTGGTCATGGTCGGCGGCTTGCTGGTCAGCCAGGTGCTGACGCTGTTCACAACGCCGGTCATCTACCTGTACTTCGACCGCCTGGCACGCCGCTGGCGCCCGGCCACTGACGCCAAGCAGGCCGAAGCATGAACCTGTCCGGCCCGTTCATTCGCCGGCCTGTGGCAACCATGCTGCTGAGCCTGGCGATCATGCTGCTCGGTGGCGTCAGTTTCGGCCTGCTGCCGGTTTCGCCGTTGCCACAGATCGACTTCCCGGTGATCGTGGTGCAGGCCAACCTGCCTGGCGCCAGCCCTGAGGTTATGGCCTCCACCGTCGCCACGCCGCTGGAGCGCAAGCTTGGCAGTATCGCCGGTGTCACCACCCTGACCAGTAGCTCCAACCAGGGCTCGACCCGGGTGATCATCGGCTTCGAGCAAGGGCGGGACATCGACGGTGCCGCGCGCGAGGTTCAAGCGGCGATCAACGCCACGCGCAACCTGCTACCCAGCGGCATGCGCAGCATGCCGACCTACAAGAAACTCAACCCGTCGCAGGCGCCGATCATGGTGCTGTCGCTCACCTCGGACGTGTTGCAGAAGGGCCAGCTGTACGATCTGGCTGACACCATACTGTCGCAGAGCCTGGCTCAGGTCAGTGGGGTAGGGGAAGTACAGATCGGCGGCAGTTCGTTGCCCGCTGTGCGCATTTCCGTCGAGCCGCAACTGCTCAACCAGTACAGCCTGGCCCTGGACGATGTGCGCACTGCGGTAGCCAACGCCAACCAGCGCCGGCCGATGGGTTATGTCGAAGACAGCGAGCGCAGCTGGCAGGTGCGGGCCAATGATCAGCTGGAAAAAGCCAAGGATTATGAACCGATCGTGATCCGGCAGGAGAACGGTACGATACTGCGGCTGTCCGACGTGGCGACCATCACCGACGGCGTCGAGAACCGCTACAACAGCGGCTTTTTCAACGATCAGAGTGCCGTGCTGTTGGTGATCAACCGTCAGATCGGCGCCAACATCATCGAGACCGTCGACCAGATCCACGCGCAGTTGCCGGCCCTGCAGTCGCTGCTGCCGGCCAGCGTGCAACTGAACGTGGCCATGGACCGCTCGCCGGTCATCAAGGCCACTCTAACGGAAGCCGAGCACACGCTGCTGATCGCCGTGGGGCTGGTCATCCTCGTGGTCTACCTGTTCCTTGGCAGCCTGCGCGCCTCGTTGATCCCCAGCCTGGCGGTCCCGGTATCGCTGGTGGGTACCTTCGCTGTGATGTACCTGTGCGGTTTTTCACTGAACAACCTGTCGCTGATGGCGTTGATCCTGGCCACAGGCCTGGTGGTGGACGATGCCATCGTGGTGCTGGAGAACATTTCGCGGCATATCGAGGACGGCCAGCCGCCCATGCGTGCGGCGTTCCTCGGCGCCAAGGAAGTCGGCTTTACCCTGCTGTCGATGAACGTCTCGCTGGTAGCGGTGTTCGTTTCGATCCTGTTCATGGGCGGCATCGTGCGCAGCCTGTTCCAGGAGTTCTCGATTACGCTGGCGGCGGCCATCATCGTCTCGCTGGTGGTGTCGCTGACCCTGACCCCGATGCTCTGTGCCCGCTGGCTCAAGCCCCACCGCGCCGACCAGTCGCGTCTGCAGCGCTGGAGCGATAACCTGCACAAGCGCATGGTCGAAGGCTACGATCGCAGCCTGGGTTGGGCCCTTCGCCACAAGCGCCTGACCTTGATCAGCCTGCTGGCGACCATCGGCCTGAACATCGTGCTGTATGTGGTGGTGCCGAAAACGTTGATCCCGCAGCAGGACACCGGGCAGCTGATGGGCTTCATCCGCGGTGACGACGGGCTGTCGTTCACCGTGATGCAGCCGAAGATGGAAATCTACCGCCGTGCCTTGCTGGCCGACCCGGCCGTGCAGAGTGTCGCCGGGTTCATTGGCGGCAACAGTGGTACCAACAACGCCATGGTGCTGGTGCGCCTGAAACCGATCAGCGAGCGCAAGATCGATGCGCAGCAGGTCATCGAGCGTTTGCGCAAGGAAATGCCCAAGGTACCTGGCGGTCGGCTGTTCCTGATGGCTGATCAGGACCTGCAGCTGGGCGGCGGTGGCCGTGACCAGACTTCGTCGCAGTACCTGTACACCTTGCAGAGCGGCGACCTGGCAGCGTTGCGCCAGTGGTTCCCCAAGGTGGTGGCAGCCATGCGCGCGCTGCCCGAACTGACCGCCATCGACGCCCGCGACGGTTCTGGTACCCAGCAGGTGACCCTGGTGGTCGATCGCGACCAGGCCAAGCGCCTGGGCATCGACATGGACATGGTCACCACCGTACTGAACAACGCCTACAGTCAACGGCAGATCTCGACCATCTACGACAGCCTCAACCAGTACCAGGTGGTGCTTGAGATCAACCAGAAATACGCCTGGGACCCGAGCAGCCTGGAGCAGGTGCAGGTGATCACCAGCGACGGGGCGCGCGTGCCGTTGTCGACCATCGCCCATTACGAGAACAGCCTGGCGAACGACCGGGTCAGCCATGAGGGCCAGTTCGCTGCCGAAGACATCGCCTTCGACATTGCCGAAGGCTACAGCCCCGACCAGGCAATGGCCGCGGTGGAGCGGGCGGTGGCCAAGCTCGGTCTGCCCGAAGAGGTGATTGCCAAGCTGGGTGGCACCGCAGATGCCTTCGCCAGGACCCAGGAAGGCCAGCCGTTCATGATCCTTGGCGCATTGGTGCTGGTGTATCTGGTACTGGGCATACTCTATGAGAGCTACATTCACCCGCTGACCATACTCTCCACCTTGCCCTCAGCTGGCGTGGGGGCCTTGCTTGCGCTTTACGTCACCGGGGGCGAGTTCAGTCTGATCTCGCTGCTGGGGCTGTTCCTGCTGATTGGCGTGGTGAAGAAGAATGCCATTCTGATGATCGACCTGGCGCTGCAACTGGAACGCCAACAGGGCCTGACGCCTGAAGAGTCGATCCGCCGTGCCTGCCTGCTGCGCCTGCGGCCGATCCTGATGACCACGCTGGCGGCCATGCTAGGCGCCTTGCCCCTGCTGCTCAGCCGCGCCGAGGGCGCGGAAATGCGCCAGCCGCTGGGGCTTACGATCATCGGCGGCCTGGTCTTCAGCCAAGTCTTGACCCTGTATACGACGCCGGTGGTGTACCTGTACCTCGACCGCCTGCGCCATCGATTCAACCATTGGCGCGGCGTGCGCACCGATGCCGCTCTGGATACCCCGCTATGAACTTTGCCCATTCTCCACTCCACCGTGCCCTGCAACTGCTGACCTGCGGGCGTGGTTCGCGCCTGGTCGGTGCCGGTTTGTGCGTAGCACTGCTGAGCGCTTGTACCCTGAGCCCGGACTACCATCGCCCAGAGCTGAGCACGCCGGCGCAGTTCAAGCAGGCCGAGGGCTGGACCCAGGCCAACCCGTCCGATGCCATCGCCCGTGGCGCCTGGTGGGAAATCTATGGTGACCCCGGGCTCAACGCCTTGGTCGAGGAACTCAACCGCAGCAACCAGAGTGTGGCTCAGGCCGAAGCCCAGTACCGCCAGGCCCAAGCGCTGGTGCGCAGCAGCCGTGCGTCGTTGTTCCCAAGCCTGAACCTGACAACCAGCAAGAATCGCTCGGCCCAAGGTACCGGCAGTTCGAGCTCCAGCCTGTCCAACAACAGCAGCGGTATTCGCAACACTTACAACGCGCAGCTTGGCGTGAGCTGGGAAATCGACCTGTGGGGCAAGTTGCGTGAGACCATGAACGCCAACGAAGCCAGTGCCCAAGCAAGCTTCGCCGACCTTGCCGCAATCCGCCTAAGCCAGCAGTCTGAACTGGTACAGAACTACCTGCAGTTGCGCGTGATCGATGAGCAGAAGCGCCTTCTGGAAGCCACTGTCGCCACGTATGAGCGGTCGTTGCGCATGACCGAAAACCAGTACCGTGCAGGCGTCTCTGGCCCCGACGCCGTGGCCCAGGCCCGCACCCAGCTCAAGACCACCCAAGCTGACCTGATAGACCTGGTCTGGCAACGTGCACAGTTCGAAAACGCCATTGCCGTGTTGCTAGGCAAGGCCCCAGCGGAGTTTGCCCTCGCCGACAGCAACAGCATCCCGGCGTTGCCGCAGATTCCGGTGAGCCTGCCGTCGCAACTGCTGGAACGACGCCCGGACATCGCTTCGGCCGAACGCAACGTGATGGCCGCCAACGCCAGCATCGGCGTGGCACGGGCCGCGTATTTCCCGGACTTGAGCCTGAGCATGAGTGGTGGCTATTCCAGCAGTACCTTCAATGACTGGATACAGTTGCCCAACCGTTACTGGTCGGTAGGGCCGCAACTGGCACTGACACTCTTTGATGCCGGCAAGCGCAGCGCGGAGGTTGATCGCACGGTCGCGGTATACGACCAGACCGTGGCGCAGTACCGCCAGACCGTGCTCGACGGCTTCAAGGAAGTCGAGAATTACCTGGTACAGCTAAAGGTTTACGGCGACGAGGCGGTCGTGCGCCAGGAAGCTCTGGATGCCGCGCGTGAATCGTTGCGCCTGACCGACAACCAGTACAGGGCCGGGCTGATCGGTTATCTGGATGTCGTCAATGTCCAGACCACGGCACTGAGCAACGAGCGCAGCGTGTTGAACCTGTTGCAGGGGCGGCTGGTGGCCAGCGTGCAGCTGATCGCTGCGCTGGGCGGGGGCTGGGATGCCGAGCAAGCGTTTGCCGAGCAAGAGTGAAGGCAGGCCTGAGCCACGCCTCTGATCTGTTTTTATGTGCGCCGTGTGGAGGGTGGAAAGCCGACAGGTGGCATTTTAATGTCATTCGCTGATCCAGGCGCTCTATGGCAGGCCTAACGGCCTGTTCGGGTAATTTTTGGATCCATTTTTGTGTCTAGAAATCCCGTGCGTTTCGCCAAAGCTTGAGTACAATCGTCAGCTTTTTCGGGCCCCCCCTTGTCCCGCCGCTGGAACTCTCAATGCTGACCGGTAGTTACTCTTCTTCGCTGGTGCTGATCTCACTGTGCGTGGCCATCCTGGCCTCCTATACCGCCCTGGACCTTACCGGCCGCATCGCTACCGCTCGAGGCAGGGCGGTGCTCATCTGGATGGGCGGTGGGGCGTTGGCGATGGGGATCGGCGTCTGGTCGATGCACTTCATCGGCATGCTCGCCTTCAGCCTGCCGATCGATCTGGGCTATGACGTTGGCCTGACAGCATTCTCATTGTTGATCGCCGTGCTCTCCTCGGGGTTTGCCTTGTGGCTGGTGAGCCAACCGAGCCTGCCGTGGCTGCAACTGGCGTTTGGCGCGCTTATCATGGGCGCCGGCATCAGTTGCATGCATTACACCGGCATGGCAGCGCTGCGTATGTTACCCGGCATCGACTACGATCCGACGCTGTTCGGCGCCTCTCTGGCGATCGCAGTGGGCGCATCGGCAGCGGCACTGTGGATCGCTTTCCGGCTGCGCCAGCATACCCCTTACGTGCGCCAGATCCGAGGGCTGGCGGCTGTGCTGATGGGCATTGCCATCGTTGGCATGCATTACACCGGCATGGCCGCAGCCAACTTCCAGAAGGGCAGTTTCTGCGGCGCCCTGGCAGACGGGTTGCAAGGGGATGGACTGGTCTATCTGGTGCTTATCACTACCCTGGCGGTGCTCGCAGTGGCGTTGCTGACCTCGGTACTCGATGCGCGCCTGGAGGCACGCACAGCAGAGCTTGCGCGGTCGCTGACCCTCGCCAACCAGGAACTGACCCAGCTGGCGCTGCATGACACGCTGACCGGCCTGCCCAACCGCACGCTGCTTTCCGACCGTATCGAGCAGGCGATCGGCAAGGTGGCGGAGCAGGGCGGTTGCTTTGCGCTGATGTTCATCGACCTGGACGGCTTCAAGCCGGTCAATGATGCATTTGGTCATCATGTGGGCGACCTGCTGCTCAAGGCAGTGGCCGCACGCTTGCGCGGCCACTTGCACAGCCAGGATACGCTGGCACGCATTGGCGGCGATGAATTCGTGCTGCTGGTGGCACTGCAGGAGCCTGCAGATGCCATGGATGTGGCAGTCAAACAGGTGAACCTGATATCACGGGCGTTCCGCGTGGCCGAGCATGACTTGCAATTGACGGCGAGCGTGGGCATTGCCCTGTATCCGGGTAATGGCCAAGACCAGCTGGAGTTGCTGCGCAATGCGGATGCTGCCATGTATCACGCCAAGAGCGCCGGCAAGAATGGCTACAGCTTCTTCGACATTTCCATGAACAGCAATGCCCGCCAGCAGTTGCAACTGCTGCAGGACCTGCGCATGGCTTTGGAGCAACGCCAGTTCCGCCTGCACTACCAGCCTAAGTTCGCTGCGCGGGCTTGCCAGGCGATCGGCGCAGAGGCCCTGTTGCGCTGGCAGCACCCGCAGCACGGTCTGTTGCTGCCGGATCGTTTCATTGGCCTGGCGGAAAAAACCGGCCTGATCATCCCGATTGGCGAATGGGTACTGGACGAGGCGTGCCGGCAGATGCGCCAATGGCTTGACCAAGGGCATGAAAACTGGCGCATGGCAGTCAACCTGTCCGCGATCCAGTTTTGTCATGCCGGCCTGGTTGACAGCGTTGCCCGCGCCCTGCGTGACAATGACCTGCCAGCCAACAGCCTGACCCTCGAGATCACCGAAACCACTGCCATGCATGATGCCGATGCCAGCCTGGCGGTGCTGCAGCGGCTGTCCGACATGGGGGTGGACCTGTCCATCGACGACTTTGGTACCGGCTACTCGAGCCTGATGTACCTCAAACGCTTACCCGCCAACGAGCTGAAGATTGACCGCGGCTTTGTCCGCGACCTTGAGCAGGATAGCGACGACGCAGCCATTGTCTCGGCCATCGTGGCGTTGGGCCAGGCGTTGGGCTTGCGCATCGTTGCCGAAGGGGTGGAAACCGGCGGCCAGCAGGATTTCCTGACGCGCCTGGGCTGTGATTCGCTGCAGGGTTACCTGCTGGGGCAGCCGGTGCCGGCCGAGCAGTTCATGGGGACATTGCAGGTGTTGCAGCAAACGCCGGAGGCGGTCGCCTAGCCGGCGTCACGCAGGGCGAAAACCGGTACGAAGGCATCCATTTCAGCTTCTACAGCCTCAATGATGCGTTCGACGTCCGCTGCTGCCATGATCGCCGTGCAGGGGATGCCGGCGATCGCCAGCAACGTTTCGCCCGTGGCACGGTCGAACAGGCGCGCGATCATGCTGCGTGGCGCATCCATGGTGGCCTCGAAGCCCAGAGGGTGGAAGTGCCAGCGCATCACCTGGCAGGCGTTGGGGAACGTCATCTTGTTCATGCCAGCCTCCTTGCCCTTCTGGGCGGGTGATGGGGGAGCCGCGCGCGGCCGCCGGGAAACTAAAGATAGCACCCCACGGCCCGTTGTTCTGCCGAAAATACGCCAAATGCACTGACCCTTGACCCTCGTCACAAACAGCGGGTGTTCGCCGTTTGGCGGCAAATAGCCAAGCAAACGTTTTCGTTGGCAGGCGGTGCCAGAGGTGGCTAAGGGTTCTGCTACTTTTAACTCCATTCGGCACACTTCGTTTTCGGACGAGCGGTGCGAGCTGGGCAGACAAGGAGACAGTCATGCGCTATTCGAGGCTCACTCAACGCATCGCCGGTGAAACCGCTGCTGCCTGGGACATCCACTATCAGGCGCAAGCCCTGCGTCGCGAAGGGCGCGAGATTTTCCTGCTGTCGGTGGGCGATCCTGACTTCGACACGCCGAAGGCCATCGTGGACGCTGCGGTCAGCAGCTTGCGGCGCGGCGACACTCACTACAGCGATGTGCGTGGCAGCCTGGCCCTGCGCCAGGCGATTGCACGCCGCACCGGCCCCGAGGTCAGTGTCGAGCAAGTGATGGTGCTCGCTGGTGCGCAATGTGCTCTATATGCCGTCTGCCAATGCCTGTTCGGGCCAGGGGACGAGGTGATCGTCGCTGAGCCCATGTATGTCACCTACCACGGTGTATTCGGCGCTTGCGGGGCTCGGCCGGTGCAGGTGGCCGTAAGCCCGGAGCAGGGCTTTCGGCTCGACCCACGCGCCGTGGCGCAAGCGATAACCCCGCGTACCCGCGGGCTGCTGCTGAACACCCCGCACAATCCGACCGGCTGCGCCATCTCCCCGCAGGACATGCTGCAGCTTGCGCAGCTGTGTCGCGACCATGATCTGTGGCTGGTGTGCGATCAGGTCTACAGTGGCCTGCTGTACGACGGCGAAGCGGTTGCCCCTGCGCAACTGCCCGGCATGCGCGAGCGCTGCGTGATCATTGACAGCGTGTCCAAGTCGCACGCGATGAGCGGCTGGCGCGTGGGGTGGGTGGTCGGCCCCCCGGCGCTGATCACCCACCTGACCAACCTGGCCATGACCATGTTGTTTGGCTTGCCAGAGTTTGTCATGCAGGGGGCTTGCGTGGCGTTGGAGCATGACTTGCTCGCGGTACAACAGATGCGCAAGGCCTACCGCGAGCGGCGCGACCTGGTGTGCAAGGCCTTGGCCGATTGCCCTGGGGTACGTGCCCACCGGCCGGCGGGGGGCATGTTCGTGATGCTTGATATCCGCGAAACCGGGCTGAGTGCCCAGGCCTTCGCCCAGCGGCTTTTGATAGAGGAGGGCGTTTCACTGCTGCCGGGCGATGCTTTCGGGCCCAGCGCGGCGGGGCATGTGCGCATGGGGCTGGTGCTGGCAGCCGAGCAACTGCAAATGGTGTGTGGCCGGATCGGCGCTTGCGCCCGGCGCATACTAGCCGAGCAGGCCGGCAGCGATATTGATGGTAAAGCCGAGGATTGCCGTGTTGAACACGAAGCCTACCAGTGAATGTGCCAGCACCACCCTGCGCATACCCCGGCTGGCTACGCCGATGTCGGAGGTTTGTACGGCGACGCTGATGGTGAACGAGAAGTAGTGGAAGTCCCAGTAGTCGGGGTTGCGTTCACCGTCGGCGAAACGCAACGCGGGTGCCTGCGGCGCGCTGTTGTAGAACAGCCGGGCATAGTGCAGCGTGAAGATACACCCGATGAGCAGCCAGGAGCCCGCCACGGTCAAACCGGTGTAGAGGTAGTGCAGGGCTTGCTCACTGCCCTGCAGACCGCGGCTTGAGACCAGTTGCAGGGTGACCGCCGCAAGGCTGGCGATGGCGGCAATGCACACGGTGAACAGCACCACCCCGGCGTTTTCGTCTTCGACCTGAGCCACCTCGCGAACCTTCTCGGGCGTTGCTCGCCAGGTCAGCCAAAGCACCAGCAGCAAATAAAGCCAGACCCCCAGGTTCCAGCCAGCGAGGATGCGTTGCACGATGTCGCTGGCAGGAATCAGCCACGCACCAAGGATGCCGATCAGCGCAGCGAAGCTCAGGCGGGGGTGGGTACGGGTCAGTCGGTGCAGTGCCATGGTGCCTCATCGACAGGGAGTCATGGCTACCACGATAGTCCATGGGATACCATTTCAGCTCATGCCAGTGTCCAAGCCCCTGAACTTCAAGGAAATGGCGCAGGCCGCTTTACGCCTGGAGCGCTCGATGGCGCTCCGGGCTTCGCTACAGGATTCAAGTTTTGTCCGACCTCTCGCAAAATCCACTCTTGCAGTACCTTGCCCGGTTGGCGCCTTCCAGCCAGCAAACCATGCGCTACATCCTGCAGGACGCTGCTGACCGGCTGGGCTTCGCTGACTGCAACCTCGTCGATATACCCTGGCACAAGCTTGAGCCAGGGCACGTGATCGGCCTGGTCGCAGCGCTGCGCACCGATGGCTATGCGCCCAATAGTTCGTCACTTTATGTCAATGCAATACGTGGCGTGATGAATGAAGCCTGGCGCCAGGGCCTGATCGATCATGAGCAGTTGCTGCGCATCCGTGAGGTCAAGCCGGCCACCGGTAGCCGCCTGCCGCCGGGGCGCAACCTTCGCCGTAGCCTGATCCGCGAGCTGATGGAGGTGTGCGACGCCGACCCGCGCCCGCAGGGCGTTCGTGATGCAGCGATCATTGCACTGCTGTATGGCACCGGCATGCGCAAGTCGGAGTCGGTGGATATCGACCTGGAACAAGTGGACTTCGAGGCACGCAGCCTGCAGGTGTTGGGCAAAGGCAACCGGCAACTGATCAAGTATGCGCCGCCCTGGGCCTTCGCAAAATTGCAGGCCTGGCTTGAACTGCGCCGGCAGTCGCTGCCAGCGGGCGCGTCGGACGATCCCTTCCTGTTCAATCGCATCCGCCGTGGCAACCACATTACCCGCGCGCGCATCACCAAGCATGCGATCTACTACATTGCCCGTCAGCGCGGGGCGCAGGTGGGGGTGAAGATCATGCCGCATGATTTTCGCCGGGCGTTCATCACCCGGGTGATCGAAGAGCACGACCTGTCGATTGCGCAGAAGCTGGCGCATCACGCCAACATCCAGACCACTGCCAGCTATGACCGGCGTGATGACAACGAGCGGCGGCGGGCGGTGGACCGGTTCGACTATTGAGCGCCCGGGCCACCCCTCAGGCCCGCACCGTGCCAGAGGGCACCGGCCTTGCCCTCGCGCGTCGGCAAGCCGGTGTCGTGGCAGGCGGTGCCGGCTAGTGGATGCTCGACGCCAGCTCGAAGATTGGCATGTACATCAGAATAACGATCACCCCGATAAGCAACCCGATGAAGGTCATCAGCAGCGGTTCGAACAGCTTCACGAACCACTCCACCCAGCGGCCTATCTCCTGGTCATGGAAATCTGCGCAGCGTTCAAGCATCTCGCCCAGATTGCCGGATTGCTCGCCCGCTCGCAGCAGGCGTAGCGACACAGGCGTGACCAACTGCCCGGCTTCCAGCGCTTGCGACAACGGCAGCCCTTCACCCACCCCGCAGCAGGCCCGCTCCAAACCTTGCGCTGCAGCGCTGCCCAACAGCCCACGGGCCATGCCCATGGCCGTCAGGATGGGTATGCCGCCTTGCAGCAGAATGCCCAGCGAGCGATAGAAGCGCGCCAATTCATACATCATCAGGCGCTGATGCAGGGCTGGCATTCGCCGAACCTGGCGTGACGTCCAACGCCGCAGCAGGGGGTTATTGCGTAGCAGCACCAGCGCGCCGATGCCACTTGCTGTGGCCAGGGCCAGGGGCAGTTGCTGAGCATGCAGGAACAGGCCGATCTGCATCAGCATGCGCGAGAGCCAGGGCAGTTCGCTGCCCATGCCCTCGAACACCAGGCTGAAGCGTGGCACCACGTAGCCGAGCAGGAACAGCACCACGCCACCGCCCACCAGTAGCAGCAGCAGCGGGTAGACCGAAGCCCCAACCAGTTTTTGCCGGACCAGATCCAGGCGCTGCCGGTATGCGATATAGCGGTGCAGGGCGTCACCCAGCGCTCCGGTGCGCTCGCTGGACTGGACCAACGCCACGTACAACGGCGGGAATACCCGCGGCTGCTGGCCCAGAGCCTGGGACAGCGAGCGGCCTTCGTACAGCTGGCCAACCAGCGCCGCCAGCACTTTACGGCTTGCCGCGGTGGGGGCTTTTTCCGCAAGGCTTTCCAGGGCATCGATCAAGGGCAGGCCGGCATGTAGCAGCGTGGTCAGCTCCTGACTGAAGAGTAACAGGTCGAATGCGGCCTGGCGGCGCCATGGCAGGCGCCCCAGTACGCTACCCTGGCTGCGCACGCTGACCACCCGCAGCCCCTGGTCTTGCACCTTGCGCCGAGCCTGTTCGGCATCCTCGGCATCGATGTCCAATTGAACCACGCCCTCTCTACCCAGGGCCTTCAGGCTATAGCGCATGGCCTTGCTCCTCATTGCCAACTGGTAATTTCGGCGTTTTCACCGTCGCCACCGGGCTGGCCATCCTTGCCCATGGACAGCAAGTCATACTCGCCGCCGTTTTCGCCTGGCTGGCGGTAGATGTAGGCACGGCCCCACGGGTCCTGTGGGATCGCTTTCTGCAGGTAAGGGCCTGACCAGCGGGCCTCGCCACTGGGGGCGGCAACCAACGCCTGCAGGCCTTGCTCACTGTTGGGGTAGTGGCCGACTTCCAGGCGATACAGGTCCAGGGCCTTGCCCAGCCCTTCGATCTGCGCCCGTGCCACCTTGGCCTCGGAACGGCCCAACTGGCTGAAGTATTTGGGCGCGACGATACCGGCCAACAAGCCGAGCACCACCAGCACTACCAGCAGTTCGAGCAGGGTGAAGCCACATTGGCGTTTGGGTTTGCGCTGCATGGTGAAGCCCTCCTGCATGGGGACATGCCCTTTCGGGTTTTCATGCGCCATGCAACAGCCGTGCACGTCTGCCTCGGGGCCTTGCGCCATGCGCCATGGCAAGCGGCACATTGCTTGCGTCGTAGCAGAAAAGCCCGGGTTTTCCGGGGTATTTCCCCCATATCGGGGGCACGGTGGGGAGGCGACCGACATGCGTGGGATTATCCTGGGATTGATCTGGCTGGCAGGGGCCAGCGCACAGGCTGATGTGTACATTGCCATCGATGGCAAGGGCGGTTACGTGCTGACCAACGTCCACCGGCCCGGGCGCAACTATGAACGGGTGATTCGCGAACCGGTTGCTCAGGCTGGCCCGGCCAATGCGCAATTGATCACCGGGCGCCCCTACGCTGACTTGGTGGCGGCGGCGGCGCGCATGCACAACGTTCCACAGGCACTGCTGCATGCGTTGATCAAGGCAGAATCAGGGTACAACCCGAAGGCCCGCTCGGCGGCCGGGGCAGTAGGGCTCATGCAGTTGATGCCGGGTACGGCGAAGGAAATGGGGGTCGAGGATGTGCTTGACCCGGAGGACAACGTGCAGGGTGGGGCCCGCTACCTCAAACGCATGCTCAACCTGTTCGACAACGACATCACCCTGGCCGTCGCCGCCTACAATGCTGGCCCGGACGCTGTGCGCCGACGTGGAGCGGTGCCGCCCTTCGCCGAAACCCGGCGGTATGTGCCCAATGTGCTGCGCGAATACCGCAAGTTACAGGGGCTGGCAGTGGACTCGCCGTTGTGATGGGCACCTGCTGGCAGGCAGCCTTGCATCGGCCTTGCGCAAATCAATGTCATGGATTCCCCAACTCTGGGCTATAACCTTTCAAAGGTGCTCAGCAGTGGTAGCCGCCATGGACATCGCCTCCCGTTCCGACCCACTCGAGTCACCCGCCAGCCCTGACGCCGGCACACCGCGCAAGCCGTTCAACCTTCTGCGTTGGTACGCCTGGGTCAGCTTGGCCATCATCCTCTCCGTGGCCGCAGGCCTGGGGTTGATCTCCAGCCGTTTCATCATCCACGAAAGCGTCGAGCGTGACGCGCTGCTCACCGCACAGTTCATTACCTCGATCGCTGACGCCGAAGTGCGACATGTGGCGATCCCCAATGTGCGCACCATGGGTGAGCTGCTGGACCCGCGTACAGACCTGGACCCTTTGCCAGGCGTAGACCCCGTGGCGCGGCGCAGGGCCCGCGGCGAATTCCTCGACCACATCGCACACTTGCCAGACATGCTGCTGGCCAACATCTACGCCCCGGACCGCACCGTGATCTGGTCGAGCAATCCGGCGCTGACGGGCAAGCTGATTCAGGGCGATGAGGACCTGGATCGGGCGTTCGAGCATAAAATGCGGGTTTCGGCCAGTTACCACGGCTTCGAAGAGGCCCGCTCCGAACAAAAGTTCGTCACCCCGCCTGAGCAGTTGTTCATCGAGAACTACATTCCGCTGTTCGATGCAGAAGGCGAGCACGTGGTGGCGATGGTGGAGATATACAAGGAACCCCATGACCTGATCGTGCGCATCGAGCATGGCCTTGTGCTCATCTGGCTGGCCATCACGGTGGGCGCCGGGGTGGTCTACATCGGCCTGTACGGCATCATGCGCCGCGCCGCCCGGTTGATGGCGGTACAGCAGAAACGGCTGATCAGCAATGAAACCTACGTTGCGCTTGGCGAGGTGTCCTCGGCCGTGGCCCACAGCCTTCGCAACCCGCTGGCCAGCATCCGCTCCAGCGCCGAGCTGGCTCAGGTGTTCGACGAGGGGCCGGCGCAGCGCAACATCAACGAGATCATCAGCCAGGTTGACCGCATGTCCCAGTGGATCCGCCAGTTGCTGCAGTCGCTGCGACCGCTGGATGACAAGGCCATACCGGTGGACCTGCCGGAAGTTTTGCAGGACAGCTTGCAGACCTTTGCCATACCGCTGGCACGCAGTGGCGTGACCCTGGACTTGAAGCCGCTTCCGGCAGTACAGGTGCTCGGGCAGCCGGAATTGCTCGGGCAGATTTTCAACAGCCTGATCGCCAATGCTCTGGAGTCGATGGAGCAGGGCGGACGGCTGCGTATCGAGGTGGTGAAGCAGGACAGGCGCAGCGTTACCCTGCGCCTGGCCGACACCGGAAAAGGCATGAATGAAAAGCAGCAGCGCATGGCGTTCAAGCCCTTCTTCTCAACCAAACAAGGCGGGCTCGGGGTTGGGTTGGTACTGGTCAGACGGATCATGGAGCGGTTCGGTGGGTCGGTTCGATTGACTAGCCGCGAAGGCCTTGGCACTCAGGTTTCACTTCATTTTCGGCTTGCCAAAACCTAATAAGTCACATGATTAACTGAAGGTAAGCCCATGATCTGTAAGTTATTTATGTCTTTATGGGTAAGGTGACCCAAAAGTGGGGGCTCAGTCTAGAAACCAAATTAAATGCCGTTCATAAGTGGCTGATTGTAGAGGTTTTATATTTTTTTTTTGCCCGTGGCTGATTTTTTGCAGCAAGACCTACGCGATAAATGGCGGCTGCAGCAGGTGTGGCGAAGTGATATCAATTAGCTACGCACGGTAGAGATGCTGGTGACAGCCTTCTGAACGGAATCCTTGCTCGGGAACGACGCGATGCAGACGCTGGAAACCGATGTTCCCGACAAAACCGTCGCCCAACCCGGCAGTGGCCTGGGTGCGCCGCTTCGAGAATTCAATCTGCTGCGCTGGTTTTCCGTGATCAGCTTGCTGATCATCACCTCGGTAGCAGTTGGCCTGGGCTATGTATCGACCCGCTTCGTGGTCCGCGATAGCGTGGAGCGAGATGCCATGCTCACCGCCCAGTTCATCCAGGCCATGGCCCAGGCCGAAGTGCGCCATTCGCAATTGCCACCCGGCACCACCCTGGGTGAACTGCTCGATCCGCGCCTGGACCAGCAGCATCTGCAGGTCAGCCCGCAGCTGGCCATGGCGACCCGGGTCGAGTTCCTCGATCATGTCGAGCACCTTCCGGATACGCTGCTGGCCAATGTCTATGCCCGTGACCGCACCATCGTCTGGTCCACCAACCCTGAACTGGTGGGCAAGCGCATCGAGGCTGATGGCGACCTGGACCACGCCTTCCGCTCGCGCAAGGCGGTCTCTGCCAGCTACCACAAAGTCGAAGAGCATCGCGAGGAGCAGAAGTTCGAGCGTGAGCCCAACTACCTGTTCATCGAAAACTACATCCCCTTGTTCGACAGCCAGGGTCAGCAGGTGCTGTCTATGGTCGAGATCTACAAAGAGCCACAGGACCTGATTCGACGTATTCAGCGCGGTTATGTGCTGATCTGGGCCTCGACCCTGGTGGGCGGGGCCTTGATCTACTTTGGCCTGTTCTGGATCGTGCGTCGCGCAGCCTCAATGCTGCATCAGCAACAGGATCGGCTGGTGGCGAGTGAAACCTATGTGGCCCTTGGCGAAATGTCCTCGGCGGTGGCCCACAGCCTGCGCAACCCATTGGCCAATATCCGCTCCAGTGCCGAGTTGGCACAGGAAATCGCCAATCCGCAGGCGCAGCAGAATATCGTCGACATCATCAGCCAGGTGGATCGCATGTCGCGCTGGGTGCGCGAGCTGCTGGTGTCATTGCGCCCGACCAGCGATATGCCCGAGGCCGTGGACCTGGTAGCCGCCATCAAGGATACCCGCCTGGCGTTTGCCCAGCAGATCGAGCGTAACGGCATCCACTTTTCCTTCGACGGGCCCCAGGCACTGTGGGTGGCCAGCCAGCCTCTGCAATTGACGCAGATCCTCAACAGTTTGTTTTCCAATGCCATCGAAGCCATGCCAATGGGCGGCGAGTTGCGGGCCAGCGTCAGCACCCAGGACGGACGCCGCGCAGCATTGGTGCTCAGTGACACGGGCAAGGGCATGAGCACGCAGCAGCAACGCATGGTCTTCAAACCGTTTTTCACCACCAAGCAGGGCGGCCTCGGTGTAGGCCTGGCGCTGGTTCAGCGCATCATGGAGCGTTTTGGCGGCTCGGTCAGCCTGAGCAGCCGTGAAGAGGAAGGAACCCGCGTCAGCCTCACTTTCAATATCGCAGCGGGAGGGGAACATGGAGCACAGCATCCTGGTAGTCGAGGATGATGAAATCCTTGCCAACAACATTCGCACCTATTTGAACCTGAAGGGTTTCGAGGTGACGGTGTGTAACAGTGCGGAGCTCGCGCTGGAGCAGCTCAAGCGGTTTCAGCCCGACGCCGTACTCACCGACAACTCGCTGCCTGGTATGAATGGGCATGACCTGCTGCGCACGCTGGTGGCGCAGATGCCGGAGCTCAAGGTCATCATGATGACGGGCTACGGTAACGTCGAGGACGCCGTGCAGGCGATGAAAGAGGGGGCGTTCCATTACCTGACCAAGCCTGTGGTGCTCGCCGAGCTCAAGCTGACGCTGGAAAAGGCCTTGGCCACCGAGCGCATGGAGCGCACGCTGTCGTTCTACCAGGAGCGCGAGGCGCAGAAGTCCGGGCTGCAGGCGCTGATTGGTGACTCGCCGGTGATGCTCACCCTCAAGCATACGCTGCGCCAGGTGCTCGATGCTGAACGGCGCATGGCTAATGACGACCTGCCGCCGGTGCTGGTCGAAGGCGAGACCGGTACCGGTAAGGAACTGGTTGCGCGTGCCCTGCATTTCGATGGCTCACGCAGCAAGGGGCCGTTCATCGAATTCAACTGTGCCTCGATCCCGGCCAACCTGCTTGAGGCGGAGTTGTTCGGGCATGAGAAGGGCGCCTTCACTGACGCCAAGGAACGTCGTGTAGGGCTGGTGGAGGCCGCAGACGGCGGCACGCTGTTTCTCGATGAGATCGGCGAGATGGACCTGGTGCTACAGGCCAAGCTGCTGAAACTGCTGGAGGATCGCAGCATTCGACGCATAGGTGCGGTCAAGGAACGCAAGGTTGACCTGCGGGTGATCAGCGCCACCAACTGCAACCTCGAACAGATGGTGCAGCAGGGCAAGTTTCGCAGGGACCTGTTCTTCCGGCTGCGCATCATCGCCCTGAAAGTACCGCGGCTGCACGCGCGGGGGCAGGACATCCTGCTGTTGGCGCGGCATTTCCTCGCCCATCACGGGCGTCGTTACGGCAAACCCAATCTGCGCTTCAGCCCCGAGGCTGAGAATTTGATGCTCGGTTACAGCTGGCCGGGCAACGTGCGCGAGTTGCGCAACATGCTGGAGCAGACGGTGTTGTTGGCACCCAATGAAGTGGTGCAAGCGCACCAGTTGAACCTGTGCCTGAGCTTGGTCGATGAGCCGCTCACACAGCCGACTGCCACCGTATACGAGATGCCGCGCCATGAGCCTGAGCCTGGAACCAGCTTGCCGGACATGGAACGGGATTTGGTGTGCAGGACGCTGGACCGCACCGATTGGAACGTGACCAAATCGGCGCGGTTGCTGGGGCTGTCGCGGGACATGCTGCGTTACAAGATCGAAAAACTGGGGCTGACACGGCCTGAAAAGCGCCAGTGGTAGGGGATTTGGAGCGGTGGTCGTGGGTTGCCGATTCCGCCCTCGTCGCGAGAGACCCGCGACGACAGCGGTACGGATCAGCGCTGACCGCCGTTCGATCCATTGCTACCTTGGCCACCTGTGCCTTCCGACCCACTGCCCTCCATACCAGGCAAATCGCGGTTTTCATTCTGCATGGCAGGCGGGCTTTCAGGGTCGCTGCCCTGTATTCGCGGATCGGTATCGCGCGGCACGGGGTTCTCGATCGGGTGAAGGGTGCTGTCCACGCCCGGCTGGGGTGCCGGGGTGTGCGGATCATCAGGATGGGTCGGCCCGGCGCCGACCGCCAGGGCCAGGGGGGAGGCGAGCAGGGCAGCGAGTAACAGGCTAGTGCGCATCATGGGCAGGCTCCTTTGCGAAGGTAGGGCACGTACTTCGGTTGGGCCCTACACAAAACGCCAAGGTGCCATTGCCCCGATAAGCGGTCACACCACCGTTGAAAGCATCATGATGAAGATGATGCCGACCACCGACAGGATGGTCTCCATCATGCTCCAGGTCTTGAAGGTCTCGGCCACGGTCATGTTGAAGTACTGTTTGACCAGCCAGAAGCCTGCGTCGTTGACATGGGACAGAATGAGCGAACCGGCACCGGTGGCCAGCACCAGCAGTTCACGGTTGACGCCGGGCACTAGGTCGATGACCGGGGCAACGATGCCTGCGCCGGTGATGGTGGCGACCGTCGCCGACCCGGTGGCGATACGGATGACCGCAGCAACCAGCCATGCCAGCATGATCGGGGAAATTTCTGCCTGTACCGCCATCTGGCCGATCACGTTGCCGACACCGGTATCGACCAGCATCTGCTTGAAACCGCCGCCTGCACCGACGATCAGCACGATGGCAGCTGTGGGCGCCAGGCTCTGGTCGAGCATCTTCATGATCTGCTGGCGGTTGAAGCCGCGGGCCGAGCCGAAGGTGTAGAAGGCCAGCAGCAGCGCAGCGAGCAGGGCGGTGATCGGGTGACCGATCAGGTCCATCCACTGGCGCACGATGTGCTCGGCCGGCAGCACGACGTCAGCGAACGTCTTGAGCAGCATCAGCACAACCGGCAGCAGCACGGTGATCAGGGTGACGCTGAAGCTCGGCAGGTTACCCTGGTCCGACTCCTTGGCGATCTGATCCATCAGTTCCTGTGACGGATTGCCGGGGATGTAGCGGGAGATGAAGTTGCCGTACAGCGGGCCGGCGATGATCGCCGTGGGCAGTGCTACCAACAAGCCATAGAAGATGGTCTTGCCGATGTCGGCGTTGAAAATGCCGATCGCCAACAGTGGGCCCGGGTGCGGCGGCACCAGGCCGTGCACCACCGAAAGCCCGGCCAGTAGCGGGATGCCGATCTTGATCAGCGATACGCCGGAGCGCCTGGCAACGATGAACACCAGGGGAATCAGCAGCACGAAGCCGATTTCGAAGAACAGCGGGATGCCGACCAGGAATGCGGCAAACATCATGGCCCAATGCACGTTCTTCTTGCCGAAGGCGCGAATGAGGGTTTGTGCGATCTGGTCGGCGCCACCGGAGTCGGCCATCAGCTTGCCGAGCATGGTGCCCAAGGCGAGGACGATGCCGACAAAGCCCAGTACGCCACCGAACCCGTCCTGGAACGACTTCATGACCTTGGCCACCGGCATACCGGAGGTCAGGCCGAGGAAACCGGCGGCGATAGTCAGGGCGACGAAGGGGTGGACTTTGAAATGGGTGATCAGCAGGATCAGCCCGACGATGGTTACCAGGGCGTCGAGCAGCAGGAAGGTATCTGTAGCCAGTCCGAACATGGTTTTAATGCCTCGGTCTTATCGTTGTTTTTGGCGTTGCTTGAAATTGAACTCTCGACGCTTTCAGGCGTCGGGACAGCGCTGTCTTTGGTGAGCCGGGAAAACCGCCAGGTTCAAGCGGTCCGCGCCAGGTCCCGCTCACCGCAGGGCTTTAGCCAAGTGTCTACCGTCTCGGCCAGCGCATCGATTGGCTGCGTGGCATCGAGGGGAAGGGTCAGGGGCTCGCCATGGGGGGGCTCAAGGGCAGCGAACTGGCTATCGATCAAGCTCGCCGGCATGAAATGGCCGGGGCGAGCGAGCACGCGCTTCTCGGCTTCTGCAGGGGTGAGTTCAAGAAACACGAAGACCAGCTCCGGCATGGCCTGGCGCAAGGTGTCGCGGTAACGGCGCTTGAGTGCCGAGCAGGTCAGGATCGGACGTTCGCCCGCCTGGACCGTGGCTTGCAACTCTTGGCCCAGGCGCACCAGCCAACCGGCGCGGTCGTCGTCGTTCAATGGCGTGCCCGCGCTCATCTTGCGGATGTTTTCGGCAGGATGGAACGCGTCGCCTTCGATCAGGCGGCCGCCACTTCTGGCGGCAATGGCAGCGCCGACGCAGCTTTTGCCGCAACCGGCCACGCCCATCACCACGATGGCGGACAGGGGAGAATTCATCAGTACCTCCTGCGGGGTGAGATAGCGCTGTCTCGTTGATGACGAAACACTAGCTCCCCGATGTTGTTGATCTTGTCGTTACGCAGTATGGACGCTTGGCAGAAGGCGTGTAGTAGCCACCACCAAAGATTACATTGCCTGCGTCCTGAGACAGCGCTACCTTAGTGGCCGTTCCCCTCCCTTGCAAGTAGTAAAATTACAACACTCATGTCGCGATCAGGCTCCCGCACTACCGGTCGACCCACTCTGGCAGAAGTGGCCAGGCTTTCCGGGGTTTCCCCTATCACAGCTTCCCGCGCCTTGCGCGGTGTCAGCACCGTGGCTCCGGCTCTGGTGGAAAAAGTGGTGGCCGCGGCAGCGAGCCTGGGCTACATCGCCAACCCCGCTGCCCGGGCGTTGGCTTCTGCACGCAGCCAGTCGGTGGTCGTGCTCATTCCGTCGCTGTCCAACCAGCTGTTCATCGACACGCTGGAGGCCATTCACGAAGTGATGCGCCCTCGCGGGCTCGAGGTGCTGATCGGCAACTATCACTACGATATCGACGAAGAAGAAAACCTGATCCGCAATTACCTGGCGTACCAACCATGCGGCATCCTGCTCACCGGTTTCGAGCGTAGCGAGGCTTCCCGGCAGATGTTGGCTGCCAGCGGCGTGCCTTGCGTACACATGATGGAGCTGGGGGGGCCGTCAGGCATGTTGTCGGTAGGGTTCTCGCAGCAACAGGCTGGCCGGGCTGCTGCCAGGCACCTGCTCGAGCGGGGCCGGCGGCGCCTGGCATTCATCGCCGCGCAACTTGACCCACGGGTGATGCAGCGTGCCGAAGGGTTCCGCCAGGCGCTGACTGAAGCGGGCGTGCACGCAACCGAACTGGAGGTGCTGTCGCCGCAGCCTTCCTCCATTGCGCTGGGCAGCGAACTGTTCAGCCAGTTGCTGGCGCAGGCACCGGATGTGGATGGCATTTTCTTCTGCAACGACGACCTCGCCCAAGGGGCTGTGCTGCAGGCCTTGCGCCAAGGTATCGACGTTCCAGGGCGCGTGGCCATGGTTGGGTTCAATGACCTGCCGGCCTCGGCGCACATGGTCCCGCGCCTGACCTCCATCCGCACACCGCGGGCCGCCGTTGGTCGGGGCGCGGCACAGGCACTGCTGGCGTTGCTCGATGGTAAGCGGGTAGCTACCGAGCAACAGGACCTGGGGTTTGAACTGATGGTGCGCGAAAGTTCCTGAGCGGGCGAGCGACGGTCGTACATGGGCTGAACGAATACACTAATCACTAAGTGATAGCAGTCTGCTTGCACGTGTCGGGCGCCGATCTATGCTCAGAAAACCCTGCGCATAAAGGACCCGGCGCCATGTTCGATTTCCATCGCAAGTCAGATCTGCTCGAGATTCAGCGCGCTCGCCAGGCTTTGGCACAAGCTCAGGCAAAACTCGCGGCGATCAGCCGCTCAATGGCGATGATCGAGTTTGGCCCCGATGGCACCATTCTCGATGCCAATGCCCAGTTCTGCCTGGCAATGGGTTACAGCGTCGACGAGTTGCGCGGCAAGCACCACCGCTTGTTCTGCGACCCTGACTACAGCAAAAGTGCCGAATACCAGCAGCTGTGGCGCGAGTTGGGCGAGGGCAAGCCCATCAGCGGCACCTTCGAGCGTATCGACAAGGCCGGCCGTGAAGTCTGGCTGGAGGCCAGCTACATGCCGGTGCTCGATGAGCGTCAGCAGGTGGTCAGTGTGATCAAGGTGGCTTCCGATATCAGCCAGCGTATAAAGGATGAACACGAGAGCGAAAGCCTGCTCAAGGCCATCGGTCGGTCCATGGCGGTGGTGGAATTCACGCCGCAGGGCCGGGTGATCAAGGCTAACGAGAATTTCCTGACGACGATGGGCTACCGCCTGGAAGAGGTGGTGGGGCGCCATCACGGTCTGTTCTGCCTGGCGCATGAACGGGAATCCTCCGCCTACCGCGACTTCTGGGCGTCGCTGAACCGTGGTGAGTATCACTCCCATCGTTTCGAGCGGGTCAACAAGCAGGGCCAGACGGTGTACCTGGAGGCCTCATACAACCCGATCTTCGACAGCAAAGGGCGGTTGTACAAGGTGGTCAAGTTCGCCAGCGACATCACCGCGCAGGTCAGCACCCAGCAAAGCGCCGCTGAGGCGGCCCATGCCAGTTCCGTGCAGACTGACGCGTGTGCACGCAAGGGTACCGAGGTGGTACAGCAAACCGTGCAAGTGATCGAGCAGATTTCTGCGGAGCTCAACGACGCGGCGCGCAGCATCGATGCCGTCAGCAAGCAATCGGACGTCATCGGGCAGATTGTGCTGACCATTCGCGGCATTGCCGATCAGACCAACTTGCTGGCGTTGAATGCTGCAATCGAGGCGGCCCGTGCCGGTGAACATGGGCGGGGTTTCGCCGTGGTGGCGGACGAAGTGCGCAGCCTGGCGGCCCGGACCAGCAAGGCGACTCTGGAGATCGTCGACGTAGTGCGGCAGAACCATGACCTTTCGCTCACGGCTGTGGCCAGTATGCAATCGAGCCTGACGCGCACGGGACGAGGGGTTGCCCTGGCTAACGAGGCAGGCACCGTGATCATGGAGATCCAGCAGGGGTCGCGCCACGTGGTCGATGCAATCAGCCAGATCAATTCGACGTTGCAATTGCACTGAGCGCGTCGGACAGTTCGCGCTGCAGGGTTTGCAGGCTGGTTTCCAGTTGCAGGCACAGGGCCTCGGTGGGCACGCCCTGCGCCAAGGCTTGTTCGATCGCTTCGCAATCCTTGACCACGCCGCGCACCTTGACCATCTTGGCGCCGCCCTTGATACGGTGTACGACAGCGCGTACCGCATCACCGTCCGCTTCACTACCCAGGCCGCGCAGCGCGGCGAGGTCTTCGCTGGCGCTTTGCGTAAGCTGCTGAAGCAGGCGCCGGACAAGCTGATCATCGTTCTGGGTCAGGTGGTGCAACTCGTCCAGGTTAAGGCCGCTTGCCTTCGGCTGTGGTGTAGTCGAAGTGGCCTGGCCTTGCGGCAAATGGGCTTTCAGGGCACTGAGCCCGACCGGTTTGAACAGGCAGTCGTCCATGCCGCTGGCCAGGCAACGCTCATGCTCTTGGGTCTGGGCGTTGGCGGTGACCCCAAGGATGGTGCAGGCAGGCAGGCCCCGTTCGTGCTCCTGCGCGCGAATGCTGCGTGCCAATTGATGGCCGTCCATGATCGGCATGCTGCAGTCGGTGATGACCAGGTCGAAGCGTTCAGCCTGCCAGAGGGCCAGGGCCGCTTGGCCATTTTCGGCCACCGTCACTCGATGGCCCAATGTATTGAGCTGCTTCTCCAGCAGCAGCAGGTTGGCCGGGTAGTCATCCACCACCAGAATGTTCAGAGGGCCGCTTTCAGCGCCTTGACCAGGTGCGGCGGGCTCTACCGGTGCGGGTGCTTCGCACGTTGGCAGTTGCAGCTCGACCGATACCTTGGTGCCTACGCCTTCGACGCTTTGCAGGTCAAGGGTACCGCCCATCAGGTTGGCAAGCGTGCGGCTGATCACCAGCCCCAACCCGGCTCCCTGCCGCGCCCGCGGGCCATCAGCCTGGGCAAAGGCGCTGAACAGGCGAGCCTGGTCTGCCGAGCCAATGCCGATGCCGGTGTCGCGCACGCACAACTGGATGTGCGCGCTGTCGCCGGCGGTTAGCCGCTCGAGGGCCAGGCTTACGTGAACCTCCCCGCGGTCGGTGAACTTGATCGCATTGCTCAACAGGTTGGAGAAAATCTGCTTGATCCTCAGGGCGTCTGCCAACACCCAGGCGGGCCCTTCTGGTAGCGAGCAGTGCAGGCTCAGCCCCTTGACGCGGGCAATGCCGTCAAAGACCCTCACGGTGCTGCGTACCAGTTCGACCAGGTCGGTGGCCTCAGGCTGCAGGGTCATGTGGCCAGATTCGATGCGGGAAATATCCAGGATGTCGCCAATCAAACCCAGCAAACCCACGGCCGAATCGTGCGCGGTCTGCAGGGCCTGAGCATCGCAGTGGCCTTTGCGGCTATCTTCCAGCGCGAGCTCGAGCAAGCCGATGACTGCGTTCATCGGGGTGCGGATCTCGTGGCTCATGGTTGCCAGGAACGTGCTTTTGGTATGGCTGGCCCGCTCGGCATCGTCCTTGGCCTGGCGCAATTGTTCGAGCAGGCCGCGGCTCAGGGTCAATTGCGCCTGTAACGCGCGTTGTGCCTCAGTACGCTGGTTTATCAGCTTGCGCAGGTAACTGTTCCAGAACACCACGCCGGCCAGCAGCAGTGCAGAGAGCACCAGCACCTGCAATGCCAGTGTCCGGTAGTTGCGCCATGGGCTATCGCTGACCACCGTGCTGATACGCCAGCGATTGATCAATTGGTCGAGTTCCTCGGGAGGAATGCTCAACAGGGCCTTGTCGAGAATGGCCTGCAACTGCGGCTGGTCAGGGGCCACGGCGAACGCCGCCGTCGCCGGGTCATCACCCAGCACAGTGGCTATGCGTAGCTGGTCTTTGAACACATGGGTAATGTAGTACTTGGCGTTGATATGGCTACTGTAGGCGACGTCAGCATCGCCGTTGGCAACGGCTTCCATCAGGCCCAGCGGGTTGTTCACTTCCACCACTACCGCCTTGGGGTGCTGGCGTTGCACTTCTGCTCGCAGGGGAGAGCCTCGCAGCAGGGCGATACGTTGGCCTTCCAGAGTTCGTGACTGTGGCGGCCAGGGCGCCTGGCTGCGTGTGACCAGAACCCTCGGGCTGACCAGATAGGGGCGGGTGTAGCGCAGTTGCGTCTGGCGCTGCGCACCATAGCCCAGCGCCCCGATCATTTGCGCCTCGCCCCGTGCCACTTGCTCGATCATGGTCTGCACGGCGTTGCGCTCGATGAGCTTGAATGTCAGCCCGGTGCGCAGGGTGATCTGCTTGAGCAGGTCGATGGTAATCCCGCTGGGTTGCTGTTTGGCATCGTTGAAGGTCAGCGGCGCAAGTGCGGTGTCGACCAGTACGCTGACGGTGGGGTTCTGCTCTATCCACGCCTGTTCCTCATCGGTAAGTGCTGACAGATGGCGTTCGAGCAACAGGCTGGTGTTGCCACTGGTCCAGCGGCGCAGGATGTTCAAACGCTCGCTTTCTGTGATTCTTGCCAGGGCCATGTCGATGAGCCGGCGCAGGCGCGGGTTGTCATCGGCGAGGGCGAAGGAAAAGGTGCCCGCTGGCCCACGGCAGAAATGGTCGATCTTCACCGTACCCTGGTAACTTTTGCCAATCAGAAAGTCAGTGCTGATGGCATCCCCGAGATAGGCGTCCACCTCGCCCGTTTCCACCGCCGCCAGCCCAGCCAGGGTCGAGCGATAGAGGCTCAACTGTGCGTTGGGGTAGAGCGCACGGACCGTTTCACTCGGCAGGTAGTGATCGACCATGCCCAGGCGCAGGTCTTTCAGGTCCATGTCGTTTTTAAGGGTGCGCCCTTCGCGGGTCACGATGACTGGCAAATCGTCTGCATAGGGCTGGCTCAGGCTCAACTGGGCATCGGCCGCTTCGAAACCGTTGGAGCTGCCCAGCAAATCGATTTTGCCGTCGCGCAAGGCTGCGATCGCGGCATGGCGGCTGGGAAAGCGCCTGACCTCGACCGGTATTCCCAGAAGCTCGGAGATGAGCCCGGCATAATCTGCGCTCAAGCCCTCATAGTCGGTCGGGCTGATATTGATCTCGAACGGTGCGTAATCGGGACGCGAGCTGCCCAGCAGCAGGACTTTGCGCTGCTGCAACCAGTGGCGGTCCTGGCTATCGAGTTGCAGTGGTGAAGCGGTGCTGACAGAACGCGCCAACAACTGCCGCGTTTCCACATCTGCCGGTGTGGCGAGCGCCGAGCCACCCATGCCAATGGCCAGCAAAAGTGCCAGCAGTACGCACCTCATGCCGATCATGCGCCTAGTTGACGTTGTTGCGTTTGGCCAGGTCGACCATTTCTACCAATGATTCTGTCTTGAGCTTGTCCATGATGCGCCCACGGTAAGTGCTGATGGTCTTGGCGCTGAGATTCATGCAATGGCCTATGTTCTTGTTGTTCTCGCCACGGGCCAGGCGCCGAAGCACTTCCATCTCCCGATTCGACAGGCTGCTCAGGCGCCCTTGCTCGCTGTCCAGCGTGTTGCTGTTCACCGACATCTGCGGGAAGGTCGAGTACCCTTTGACCAGGGCTTTCATGGCAAAGACGACGGCATCGAGATCTTCATCTTTGGTTACGAAAGCGCCGATACCGGCGTCCAGGCAGCGGCGTACGTACAGTTCCGAGGCCTGCCCGGTCAGGACCATGATCCTGGGAGCGTGTTCAAGCTGCTGCAGGCGTTTGATGACTTCCATACCGTCGAGGCCGGGAAGCCCGATGTCCAGCACTACCACATCGGGGCGCAGGTTGCGTGCTACCTGCGCCACTTCGCTACCGTTGTCGACTTCACCCACAACTTTGAAGCGCTCGCGCTCAAGCAGCATGCGCAGCGCAAATCGAACGGTAGAGTGATCGTCAACGATCAGCACGGTTGTCATGAGGCTAACTCCTGTCGGAATGTGGTCCGTTTCCTAAGGCTAATCAGGAATACGTCTGCAAGGTCTTTCTGCAGCGCAGCACGATACGTCCATTCCGGTTCCTTGGTAATGGCGAGTATAGATGTGTTGAGTAAGGGGGACGACTTTGTTGAAAAGTCCTACAAAATCGTCTGAGAACAAGCATCGCCGGGGTATGTTTCGACGATGCTTGGGGCTGCAGGTTACTCAGCCACAGCGGGCGTGGGGCTTGAGCACGCGCGCTGTGGCAGGCGGGTTGTTGCTCAAGGCGGTGCCGACCCGGGTGGGGCGTGCGACCAATTGTCCTGAGCAGTTGGGGCAGCGGCCCTGGAAGTGGGTTTGTGCACAGCGCTTGCAGAATGTGCATTCGAACGAGCAGATCAGCGCGTCAGGGCTGTCGCCCGGCAGATCGGCGTTGCAGCATTCGCAATTGGGACGTAGTTCCAGCATGGGGGCGACTCCGGTCCGCGGGATGGAGCCTGGAGTCTGCTATGGCGGGGATCGGCTTGGCAATGTTCAACTGCCCTGGCGATAGAGGTGCGCATGAGCGGCACGGTACAGGGCGGATTCGGCGAACGGCGCATCGCCCAGCACATGCCCGACGAGAATCAGCGCGGTGCGACGAAAACCCTTCGCGGCTACCTGCTCGACGATATCGTGGAGGGTGCCCCGTACCCAGTCCTGATCGGGCCAGGTGGCCCGATGCACCACGGCCACCGGGCAGTCTGCGCCGTAATGAGGAACAAGCTCATGGACGATTCGTGCCAGATGTTTCACCCCGAGGTGGATCGCCAAGGTGCAGCCATGACGTGCCAGGTCGCTCAGTTGTTCGCCTGCCGGCATGGGCGAGCTGTCACCGTAGCGGGTCAGGATGACCGTCTGCGCCACCTCAGGCAGGGTCAGTTCGCAGCCCAGCAAAGCGGCACTGGCGGCGGTAGCGGTTACACCCGGAATGATCTGGTAGTCGATGCCCAGCTCGCGCAGGTGGCGGATCTGTTCGCCGATGGCACCATACAAGCTGGGATCGCCACTGTGGACGCGGGCGACATCCTGGCCCTGTTCATGGGCCGCGTGCATGGCCGCAACGATCTGCTCCAGGTGCAGTTCGGCGCTGTTTATCACGGTCTGGGCCTGGTGCCCTTCAAGCACGGCAGCGGGCACCAGCGAGCCGGCGTAGATGATCACTGGGCACTGACGAATCAGACGCTGCCCTTTGACCGTGATCAATTCCGGGTCGCCTGGGCCGGCGCCGATGAAGTAGACCGTCATGGAAAATCCTTGCAGGTGAATGGTGAAACAATTATCCGCCGCTGGCGAGGGCGAGGGTAGCGCCGCCCAGGGTTTGCCGCGTGACCACGAGCGCGGCGTTGCCACATTCATGAGCGGCCAGGGCCAGGGCTGCGCTCTCCGCCACGCCCCAGCAACCGCTGTGGGCGAATGCTACCGCAGAGCGGTGGCTCAGTTGTGGCTCGTATGCCTGCAGTTGCGAGGGTGCGAACACCAAAAGGGGCAGGTTGTGACGTTCGGCGAGTTGTCGCAGGCCGGGTTCGTCCGCTTTCGCTGTGATGCTGGCGATGCCTCGCAGCGCCGCCAGCGTCAGCCCATGGCTATGCAGTGCCTGGTGTAGCAGTTCGTCGAGGGCCTCCACCGGGCAGCCCCGGCGGCAACCAAAGCCGGCGTAGAGCGCCGGCAGTGTGCATTGGCTTGCCATCAGGCCTGGCTGGAGCGGCGGTACAACCAGGCGCTGAGCAGGCCCAGGGCCAACCAGAAGGCAGCGTTGGTTACCCACGACGCGATCTTGAATTGGGTTTCCAGCGCTTCTGGGGCCAGGCTTTGGTGAACGTCGGGTTGCGGAGCGCCGATCACGTGCGGGACTACCAGCAACACGGCGCCGCAGGCCTTGAGCAGCCAATGACGCGCGAACACCAGCAAAGCAAGCCCCAATGCGGTTGCGGCGGCGGTGCCAATCCACCAGCTCTGGCGCTGGCCGAGGTCGGCCGCGGCGGTGCCTGGTAGCTCTGGCGGCAGGCCCAAGGTGGGTGCCAGGCAGAACACGGCGAAGCCGGCCAGGCCCCACAATGCGCCGGTGGTGACGCGGTTGGGTTCGCGCAGGCTGTACAGCGCGGCAAGGATCAAGGCAAAGCCGACGGCTACGACCAGGTTGCCTCCGGTGGTGGAGAGGATGCGTTGCCAGCCGTCCTCTGGTGACCACGCCTCTGCGCTGTGTTCGTGCGCCGCGGCGTGTTCATGCCCGGCGGTTGCCTGGCTATCGTGGTGGTGTTCGGCGGCGGGGGCTGCCGATTCATAGGTTTCTGCCTCAAGAATCAGCGGTGCGACCCAGAAGCTTTGCAGCAGGGTCAACAACAAGGCTGCGAGCAGGCCGCTGAAGCCTGCGGTGCGGGCGATGCGCTTGATCATGGGGCGGTCTCAGTGGCAAGGGAATGCGGCGCTGTGGCGGGTGTCGTGGGCGGCGTTGTGTACCGCCTCGATGTGTGAGAAGCCGGCAAAGTAGATCAGGCACAGGCCCAACAGGCTGGCAGCGGTGGCGATGATCACGCGCTGGCTGAGGGTGACGGGGGTGGCGATACCGTGTTTGGCGCTGGTGACGGGCATGACGCGTTCCTCTGCTTTGTGGGGCATTGTGCTTATTGAGCAACAGGCAAGCGCGGCAGCCCCGGGCTTGGGTGGCCCAGAGAAATGCGACAGCGCCCGCCCACCGCGGGGTGTTCATTGACGCCAGGCCGGTCTCCGGGCTTGCGAGGAGGAGCAGGGCTCCTGGTAAAGCGTCACCTTCCCATGCCGGATGGCGTGGCACAGTGGTCTAGACGCTTCGCTCGCTTACCGTTGCGGGGGCAGCACCGGGATTGTCCGGCCCTGATCGAGGGCCTGCGACGCACCGGTTTCCCGTTTCACCCCCAAAGGGGGCACCTGAACGTAAGGTGCAAGGAGAGCACGGGGCAGGGTTTGCGTCAATCGCAGCCCTTATCGCATGCCACGATTTCCCTGCCGTTGCCGTTGCCGTTGCCGTTGCCGTTGCCGTTGCCGTTGCCGTTGCCGTTGCCGTTGCCTTGCTTTTGCTCTTGCCTTTGCTTTTCAGTGCGCGGTAGATCAGACGCTGCAGATTGCGACTTCAGGAGGCCGAACGGAGGTCTTGCGGAGGGAGGTGACGGGCATGGATGCCCGTCAAGCGCTTCGGCCCATGGATGGGCCGTGAGCGCGGTCCTCCCGGGAGCAAGGCCGGAGTGAGGGAACCCCGGAGCGAAGCGTAGGGGCCGGATGATGGGAGCGGGCGGTTTTTGGTTCCTTTTTGCCAAGACAAAAAGGGACCCGCCGTAAGGGCGGAAAGGTGATTCAGCGCCGCCCCGGCAAATGGATATGCACGCTAGCTGAAAGCCGCAAGCCGCAAGCCGCAAGCCGCAAGCCGCAAGCCGCAAGCCGCAAGCCGCAAGCCGCAAGCCGCAAGCCGCAAGCCGCAAGCCGCAAGCCGCAAGCCG
>NZ_JBIVGN010000018.1:0-39068 GCF_044748705.1 Pseudomonas sp. NPDC089758 | reverse complement strand
CCACAAGCCACAAGCCACAAGCCACAAGCTCATGCTGGGGTTTTGATTCATCTGGGCATATCCATTTGCTATGGCGACGCTCACTCACCTTTCCGCCCTTACGGCGGGTCACTTTTTGGCAAACGCCCCAAAAAGTAACCAAAAAAGGCTGGCTCCTATCATCCGGCCCCTACGCTGCGCTTCGGGGTTCCCTCGCTCCGGCCTTGCTCCCGGGAGGACCGCGCTCACGGCCCATCCATGGGCCGAAGCGCTTGACGGGCATCCATGCCCGTCACCTCCCTCCGCAAGGCCTGCGCTCGGCCTCCTGAAGTCGCAATCTGCGGTGCCTGTACTTGCGCGCTAGAAAAGCAAGAGCAAGAGCAAGAGCAAGAGCAAGAGCAAGAGCAGGGGCAGGCAGGGCTTGGGCTTGCGCTTGGGCTTGGGCTTGGGCTTGGTTCATTGCGTAGGGGTGGGTACGGGCGCGTCAACAGTTGACCACCTGCCACCCCCCGCGTAGCCTTGCCGCTTCGAGGTTCTTCGGCCAGGCCGAAGCTAAGACGGGAACGCGGTACAAGCCGCGGCTGCCCCCGCAACTGTAAGCACCGGTAACGGATCGACACAGCCACTGCGCCTGAGCGCGGGAAGGCGTCATCCCGCCAGCCCCTTGATTGAAAGGGCCGCAACGGTGCAAGCCAGGAGACCTGCCTCGCAACGTTTTCGACTATCAACCGGGCGGGGTGATCCGGTGGCGAACGAGCCCGGCCGGTCCGACCGCGGCTTTCGTCCCGCATGCCCGCGCCATCCTGCCAAGGGCAACGCGACATGAAAACACTGGCCAAGCTCCCCGTCACCATCGTCACCGGCTTCCTCGGCTCGGGCAAGACCACCTTGCTCCGGCACATGCTCGACAACGCCCAAGGCCGCCGCATCGCAGTCATCGTCAATGAGTTCGGCGAACTCGGCATCGACGGCGAAATCCTCAAACAATGCAGCATCGGCTGCACCGAAGAAGAAGCCAGCGGCCGCGTCTACGAACTGGCCAACGGCTGCCTCTGCTGCACCGTTCAGGAAGAATTCTTCCCGGTCATGCGTGAACTGGTGGCGCGCCGTGGCGACCTCGACCATATCCTCATCGAAACCAGCGGTCTGGCACTGCCAAAGCCCCTTGTGCAAGCCTTCCAGTGGCCGGAAATCCGCAACGCCTGCACCGTCGACGCGGTGATTACCGTGGTCGACAGCCCGGCTGTCGCCGCCGGTACCTTCGCCGCCTACCCAGACCAGGTCGACGCCCAACGCAAGCTCGACCCCAACCTGGACCACGAGTCGCCGCTGCACGAACTGTTCGCCGATCAACTGGCCAGTGCCGATCTGGTGGTACTGAACAAAGCCGACCTGATCGACGCCGAAGGCCTGGCGAAAGTCCGCGCTGAAGTGGCCGAAGAATTGCCGCCCGCGGTCAAGGTAGTCGAGGCCAGCAGCGGCCGCCTGCCGCTGAACGTGCTGCTGGGCGTCGGCGCAGAGTCCGAAGCGCACATCGATGGCCGCCGCACCCACCATGATTCGCATCACGACGGCGAAGGCCACGACGATCACGACCATGATGCCTTCGACTCCATCTCCATCGACCTGCCAGAGGCCGACGAAGCGCTGCTGCTCGACGCCCTGACCCAACTAGTGGTGGAATTCGGCATCCTCCGTGCCAAAGGCTTCGCAGCCATTCCTGGCAAGCCCATGCGCCTGCTTGTGCAGGGCGTAGGTACCCGTTTCGACAAGCACTTCGACCGCGCCTGGCGTGCCGATGAGCCGCGCGTCACCCGCCTGGTGCTGATCGGCCAAGACCTTGACGCCGCACAGCTGGAAGCACGTCTGCGCCAGGCACTGGGCGCCTGACCCATGCACTTGCTGCGGACCCAGCCCGGCGGTTTCGTGCCGGACGACAGCATCGCCGACCTCGGCCAGACACCCGCCGAGCTGGTGATTCTCTGCAGCGGCGACTCGCACTTGGCATTGCTCGCTGAAACCGCCGAGCAACTGCCGGACGACTACCCCAGCCTGCGCCTGGCCAACCCCATGCAGGTGCAGAACCATGCCTCCGTCGACCTTTATGTCGACCAGGTGCTGCGCCACGCCAAGGTGATCCTGGTGTCGCTGCACGGTGGGGTGGGCTACTGGCGCTATGGTGTGCAACAGCTGGTCGAACTGGCTTCGCGCGGGGTGCAGTTGATTCTGGTGCCCGGTGACGACCGCCCCGACCCGGAACTGACCGGGCTTGGCAGCATCACCGGGGAGCCAGCCGAGCACCTTTGGCATTACCTGCGCCAAGGGGGCAAGGCCAATGCCATCAACCTGTTCAAGTACCTGGCCAGCCAGTGGCTGGGCCGCGATTACAGCTGGGATGCACCGCAACCGTTGCCACGCACGTCGGTGTATCACCCCGGTATCCCCACTGCGACCCTCAAGGACTGGTTCGGCCAGTGGCACCCGGAGCACCCGGTAGCACCACTGCTGTTCTACCGCTCGCACCTGCAGGCCGCCAATACCGCCTTCATCGACGTGTTTTGCCAGCGCCTGCAGGCGGCGGGCCTCAATCCGTTGCCGATCGCCGTTGCCAGCCTCAAGGAAAGCGCCTGCCTGGAGCAGGTCGAAAACTGGCTGGACGAAGTGGGGGCCGAGGTCCTGATCAATACCACGGGCTTTGCCATGTCCAGCCCGGAGCGTCCCAACCTGCGGCCGTTTCGCCGTGACATTGCGGTGCTGCAGGCGATCTGCGCGCAGGACAACCAACCCGGTTGGGAAGCCAGCGAGCAGGGCCTGGGGGCGCGCGACCTGGCCATGCACATTGCCTTGCCCGAGCTGGACGGGCGCATCATCACGCGGCCGGTGAGCTTCAAGGACATGGCCTGGCGCAGTGAGCGCAGCCAGTCTGATGTGGTGTGCTACCGCGCCCATCCAGAGCGGATGGATTTTGTCGCCGAGCTGGCCAGGCGCTGGGTGGAACTGGCGCGCCTGCCCAATGGGCAAAAGCGCGTTGCGCTGGTGCTGGCCAACTACCCGACCCGAGACGGGCGCATCGGAAATGGCGTTGGCCTCGATACCCCCGCAGCGGCGCTCAACATTCTCAAGGCGCTGCAGGCTGAAGGCTACCCGCTGGGCGAACTGCCAGACAGCGGCACCCAACTGATTCACCAGCTGCTCGGCGGCGTCACCAATGACCTCGATCACCTCGACCAGCGCCCCTGCACCCAGAGCCTGAGCCTGGCGGATTATCAGGCTGCTTTCGAGCGCCTGCCCGAAGCCAACCGCCAGGCCGTGCTGGAACGCTGGGGGGCGCCCGAGCAAGACCCGATGTACCGCAGCGGTCGCCTGATGGTGGCCGGGCTGCGCTATGGCCTGACGTTCGTCGGCATCCAGCCGGCCCGCGGTTACCAGGTCGACCCCAGTGCCGTATACCACGACCCGGATCTGGTTCCGCCGCATGGCTACCTGGCATTCCATTTCTGGCTGCGCCACGCCTTCGCCGCCGATGCGGTCATCCATGTGGGCAAACATGGCAATCTGGAGTGGCTGCCCGGCAAAGGTGTCGGCCTGTCCGATCAGTGCTGGCCGGATGCACTGCTTGGCCCGCTGCCGAACATCTACCCGTTTATCGTCAACGACCCAGGCGAGGGCGCTCAGGCCAAGCGTCGCACGCAGGCTGTGATCATCGACCACCTGATGCCACCGTTGACACGAGCCGAAACCTACGGCCCGTTGCGCCATCTTGAACAGCTGGCAGACGAATTCTACGAAGCGCAGATGCTCGACCCACGCCGCGCCCGTGAACTGCAGCGCGATATTCTTGAGCTGGTCAAGGCCAACCACATCGACCGCGAGCTGCAACTGGAAGGGCAGCTGGACGACGCTGCCGTGTGGCTGCCACGCCTGGATACCTACCTGTGCGACCTCAAGGAGTCACAGATCCGTGATGGCTTGCACGTGTTCGGCCAGTCGCCACAAGCACGGCTGCGGATCGACACCCTGCTGGCTTTGCTGCGCGTCGAGCGCGGTGATGGTCGGGGTGGTAACGCCAGTTTGCTGCGTACACTCGCCAAGGCTTTGGCGCTGGGCTTCGACCCGTTGGACTGTGACCTTGGGCAAAACTGGGCAGGGCCACGTCCGGCGCTATTGCAGGGGGTGAGCGACGCGCTGTGGCGTACCTGTGGCGACACCCGGGAACGCCTTGAACTGCTGGCACTGCAGGTGATCGAGCACGCTTTGGGCGGTACGCTGCAATTGCCCGACGAGGCGCAGTGGCAGCCGGTCCATCAGGTGGTACAGGCATTACAGGGGCAGGTAGCTCCAGACCTGGACGCCTGCGGGGCGGCCGAGATCAATGGCCTGCTCGCCGCCTTGGCGGGGCGCTTCGTGCCCGCGGGCCCCAGCGGAGCCCCTAGCCGCGGCCGCCTGGATGTGCTGCCCACGGGGCGTAACTTCTACACCGTGGACATACGCAACCTACCCACCACCACTGCCTGGCGCCTGGGTTTCGCCTCAGCGAATCTGATCCTCGAACGGCATTTGCAGGACCACGGCGACCACCTGCGCCAGCTTGGGCTTTCGGTATGGGGCACGGCGACCATGCGCACCGGCGGTGACGACATTGCCCAGGCCATGGCGCTGATGGGCGTGCGCCCGGTGTGGGCCAGCGGTAGCCAGCGTGTCGATGATTTCGAAATCCTGCCGTTGAGCCTGCTCGATCGCCCTCGGGTGGATGTGACCTTGCGCGTCTCGGGGTTCTTCCGCGACGCCTTCGGCAACCTGATCCGCCTGTTCGATGCGGCGGTGCAGGCGGTAGCCGCACTGGACGAACCGCAAGACCTCAACCCCCTGGCGGCGCGGGTGCGTGCCGAGCGCGCGGCATTGCAGGCCGAGGGCGTTGAGGCCGAACAGGCTGCACGCCAGGCCGGTTGGCGGGTATTCGGCGCCAAGCCCGGCGCCTACGGGGCCGGGGTGCAGAATGCAATCGATGGCCGCCTCTGGCATAGCCGGGAGGATCTGGCCGAGGTGTACCTCAACCATGGCGGCTACGCGTACGGTGGCAGTGACGAAGGTACCCCGGCGCGTGCCCAGTTCGCCAGGCGGCTGGGCCAGGTCCAGGCGGTGCTGCAGAACCAGGACAACCATGAGCATGACCTGCTCGATTCCAACGACTATTACCAGTTCCAAGGTGGCATGCTGGCGGCGTCGGAAACCTTGTCCGCTGCGGGGGTGGCCAGTTACCACGGCGACCATAGCCAGCTCGACCGGCCGCGCATCCGTACCCTCAAAGAGGAACTGAACAGGGTCATTCGCGCCCGTGCCCTCAACCCCAAATGGATCGACGGGGCCAAGCGCCATGGCTACAAGGGCGCCTTCGAGCTGGCGGCGACGGTCGACAACCTGTTCGCCTTCGATGCCACCACGCACCTGATCGATGACCATCATTATCAGTCGCTGGCCGATGCCTATGTGCTCGACCCGGCGACCCGCGACTTCATGCGTGAGCATAACCCCGAGGCTTTGCGAGACCTCACCGAGCGCTTGCTGGAGGCCCAGCAGCGCGGGCTCTGGGAAGCACCTGGTGACTACCGCGAAGCCCTCGAGGAGCAGTTGCTCGACGGCGAGGAACAAGCTTGAAATGAATGAGCCCGTACAATTTCCCTTGGCGGCGGTGGTCGGTGCAGACGACCTGAAGCTGGCGCTGTGCCTGACCGCAATCGACCCGAAGATCGGTGGTGTGCTGATCGAGGGCCCGCGTGGCATGGCCAAAAGTACCCTGGCCCGCGGCTTGGCCGACCTGCTCGGTGAGGGGCCATTCGTCACCCTGCCACTGGGCGCCAGCGAAGAACGACTGGTCGGCACGCTCGACCTCGATGCGGCACTGGGGCAGGGCAAGGCGCAATTTTCGCCAGGGGTGCTGGCCCAGGCTGATGGCGGCGTGCTGTACGTCGATGAGGTCAACCTGCTACCCGATACCTTGGTCGATCTTCTGCTCGATGTGGCTGCCAGCGGCACCAACCGTATAGAACGTGACGGTATTTCCCACCGCCACAGTGCCCGTTTCGTTCTGATCGGCACCATGAATCCCGAAGAGGGCGAGTTGCGTCCGCAGTTGCTTGACCGCTTTGGCCTGAACGTGGTGCTGGACGGGCTACCAGAGCCGCAAGCGCGCCAGCAGATCATTCGTCGCCGCTTGGCATTCGACAGCGACCCGCTGGCGTTCTGTGAACAGTGGGCTGCTGCCCAGGCGCAATTGCGGGAGCGCTGCCAGGTGGCGCGCCAAGGCCTTGCTGCGATCGCGCTGGACGACCGCGCCTTGGGTTGGATTACCGAGCGTTGCTTCGCCGCGGGGGTCGATGGCATGCGAGCCGACCTGGTGTGGCTACGTGCCGCCCGCGCCCACTGTGCCTGGCGCGGCGCGGGGGCGATCGAAGAGATCGATATCCAAGCAGTAGCAGAATTTGCGCTGCGCCATCGACGCAAAGTACCGCCTGAGGTTGCTCCTCCCTCCGCGCCCCCACAGGCAGGTGGGCGCGATGGAGATAGCCAGGGCGGGCAGGGTGACTGGGGCGCGCTGCCTGCGCAGCCCGTGGCCAGCGGCGCCCGGCGCGAGGTACCGAACTGGGCAAAAAAGCCCTGAGCATCCGCCCGTCAGGCACCAAGGTGGCGGATGCCTTGCCCCGGGTTGGAAAACTCAATGGAGCCAGCCGTGGGCGCGTGCGGGCGGCGGGGAAAGGCCGGGTTGCCTGGCTTTCGACGTTGCTCAAGGGGCGCCCACGCCTGCCCGAGGACCTTTGCTGGCAACAGCGCCAGGGCCGTGCTGCCGAGCTGTGGCTGGTGATCGTCGATGCTTCGGCCTCGACCCGCCGGCATCAGGCACTGGCCCAGAGTAAAGGGCTGCTGGCAGAGCTGTTCGATCAGGCTTATCGCCAGCGCGCCCGGCTAGCCTTGCTCACAGCCAGTGGCGGTGCACCGCAGTGGCAGCGCCACGGCCTGAAAGCCTCAGCGTCGCTGCAACCTTGGTTGAACGCGCTGGGTGCTGGCGGCGGTACGCCGTTGGTCGCAGCCCTGGAGCAGGGCAGACGCTGGTTGCACGCACGGCAAAAAGCCCATCCGCAAGAGCAGCAGCGCTGCCTGGTGTTCACCGATGGACGTCTGCAGCGCTCGAATGATCTACAGCCGATGCCCTGCGCCACGCTGTTGGTCGACATGGAAATGGCGCCGGTTCGTCTGGGGCGTGCACGGCAGATAGCCACGCAATTACAAGCGGACTATCAGCATATCGAGCACTTCAGGCTCAAACAGTGATGAACTGCGCGAGGGCGAAGTGACACTTTGTCGCAGTTGTAAAAGTTGCCTGAGTGGCATTGGAAAAGTTGCCCAAGTGCGTGCCAAGCACGCACTTGCAGGCGAACGCTGATATTACTTCGGCATCGACCAGGGTTGCAGGGCATAGCCTTTCTGGGACAGTTCGGCGCGCACTTCCTCGATGAGGCTGGCCCACTGGGCCGGGTCGGAATAGGTTCGCGAAGACACTTGCTTGCTGCCGATACGGGTGCTGGTCCGGTCGATCACTGCCAGGCTCAGCTCACCAGTACCATTGGGTGCATCCCAGGCGACGCACTGGAAGGGTTCGAAGGCGTGGTCGGCGATCAGCAGTGCTTCGTTGACACGGAGCGGGGCATTCATGGTTCGGTCTCTCTATGGTCCCAAACATCGAAATTCAAGTCCGCTTAACTGCACCATCGCTCAGGTAGTGGCGATTTGCAGCGCGGGGTTACTTGTACTGATGCTCCAAGTTAGGGGTGAAGTCACACAGTGGCTGTAAATTTTTTACGGCCCACACGTTTTTTGTTTCCTGCGCCGGCTGTGACGCCATTTATTATGAAAAATTCCCGAGCGCGCAAAAACCGTCGGAAATGGGCGGACAGACGGTAGTGGGCAGCGTCAAGTTCGTTGCTACTGTTAAATGGGCGCCGCAACTTACTGTTTTCTCGTAAAAAACCATAATCTGGCGCCAAGGAACGGTCATGCACGAAACCGCATCCCTTCGTCGCTTGCTTATCGTCGACCCCTGCGACGCTTGCCACCGCTTGCTGCCAGGCCTTGAGAGCGCCGGCTGGGATGTGCACAGTTGTAGCCTTGACCTGGCGCTGGAGCACCGTTGCGATATCGGCGTGTTGCGCTTGCAGGATTCGCATTTGCGACACCCCGATGCGGTCAAGGACATGATCAAGCGCAGCAACACCGAATGGATCGCGGTACTCGACGCCGACCAGCTGCGAATGCAGAACGTGGGTGACTTCGTTTGCGAGTGGTTCTTCGACTTCCATACCTTGCCGTTCGATGTCTCACGGGTGCTGGTGACCTTGGGACGCGCGTTCGGCATGGCGCGCTTGCGCGGCAAGGGGGCGGTGCCGATCGATGGCCTCAAGGACGAGTTGCTCGGCGACAGCCGGCCGATTCTTGAATTGCGCAAACTGCTGGGCAAGCTGGCACCCACCGAATCACCCGTGCTGATTCGCGGGGAAAGCGGTACCGGCAAGGAACTGGTCGCGCGCACCCTGCATCGCCAGTCGCAGCGCTGCGACATGCCGTTCATCGCCATCAATTGCGGTGCTATACCCGAGCACCTGATCCAGTCGGAGCTGTTCGGGCATGAGAAAGGCGCTTTTACAGGCGCCCATCAGCGTAAGGTCGGGCGTATCGAAGCGGCCCATGGTGGCACCTTGTTTCTCGACGAAATTGGTGACTTGCCGTTGGAGTTACAGGCCAATCTGCTGCGGTTTCTGCAGGAAAAGCATATCGAACGGGTAGGTGGAAGCCAGCCGATACCGGTCGATGTGCGGGTGCTCGCGGCCACGCACGTGGACCTGGAGCGTGCCATCGAACAAGGCCGCTTTCGTGAGGACCTGTACTACCGGCTCAATGTCCTGCAGGTGGTGACCGCGCCGTTGCGAGACCGGCATGGCGACCTATCGATGTTGGCTAACCATTTTTCTCATTTCTACAGCCTGGAAACAGGCCGCAGGCCCCGCACATTCAGTGATCACGCGTTGGCTGCGATGGGCCGGCATCATTGGCCGGGCAATGTACGGGAGCTGGCCAACCGGGTGCGTCGCGGGCTGGTGCTGGCAGAAGGACGCCAGATCGAGCCCCAAGACCTTGGCCTGCATGTGGTGGAACAGGAAGACCTGCCGCTGGGTACCCTGGAAGACTACAAGCATCGGGCAGAACGTCAGGCGTTGTGTGATGTGCTCAACAGGCACAGCAACAACTTGAGCTTTGCCGCGAAGGTGCTCGGGATATCGCGGCCTACGTTCTACCGCCTGTTGCACAAGCATCAGATTCGCTGAACCTTTCCCAGCGGCGCCTAACTCCAGAGCCGGCTGCGACCCAGAGCCAATCAGCTCGACTGAGCGATATGCGCGTCGGGACCTTCTTCGATCGTTTCATCTTCCCCTGGCAGCGCCGTGATCACGCTGAAATCGCTGACTTCGACTTCCCCTGCGCCGTACCCCAGCAGGTGGAACGAAAACGCCTTGCGCTGCGTGGGGTTGTCGAAGCCGAACTCCATCTCCAGCGGTTCAGCGGCAGTCACGCGAATTTCCTCGGGCAGGCCCAGTGGCACATCTTGTTCCCGTTCCTTGGCCTTGAGCCGAATGTAGGCCGCATGCCGTGGGTCGAGTGCGCGTACCTTCACCTTCACCCGCGTGCGTGACCCCCCCGGCATCTCTAGGTACTGGGCGCCAATCAGGTTATCGGCCCAGTCATCATGAATTCGCGCCTGCAGCTGGATGGGCGAGGGGCCACCGAACTGATAGCGCAGGTTGAGCGGCGTTTGCAGCAAGGACTGATCGAGCACGCCGACGAGGGCGCCGAGTTGAGCGCCGAGTCGGCTGTCGCCACCGCCAAGGTATTTGGCCTTTTCGGCGATGAAGCCCTCGCTGGCGTAGCGGCGGCAGCGCTGCTGGAAGTCGCATTCGGTGAACACGCCCTGGCCGTCGTGGTAGCGCAACATCGCGTTGGTGTAGGAAATCATCTCGCGGCCGGTATCGTAATCGCGATAAAGCGAGCGGCCGCCCAGGGCGGCGGGTATTGGCAAGGCGAAATAGTCGAGCAAGGACGTCGCCAGGTCGATATGCCCATAGGTGCCCTGTTTGATGTGAGGCAGCTGCGCCTGCTCCGGAGCCAATGTCAGGTTGAAGCCCCAAGCGGAGGCAAGCCGCACCCCGTCGATACCGTGGGATTCGTCCGAGGTGACTACCACCAGGGTGTCTTCGAGCACGCCTTGGCGTTCGAGGTTGTCGAGGAAGGCACCGACTGCATCATCCAGATAAGCCACCGCGGCCTGCTTGGCTGTGTCATGGCGCTTCAGGTACTCAGCGGGTGCCGAATAGGGTTGGTGGGTACCCACGGTCAGCAAGGTGAGCATCCAGGGACGGTCTTGTTGCCTGAGCTGGCCAACGTAGTCCAGCGCGCCCTCGAAGAACGCGCGGTCGTCCTTGCCCCAGGGGAATTGCAGGTAGTTCTCGTTGCTGAACCACTCCTGGCCGTGCACCGAGTCGAAACCGATGTGCGGCATGATGCGGTCCTTGGCCATGAAGCGCAGGCCAGCGCCTTGCAGGTAATGCGTGGTGAAGCCGGCCTGGCGTAGCTGGGCTGGCAGGCAAGCCTGGTTACGCTGGTGCTGGGTGAGCAGTTCCATCCCCTTCGGGGTACCGTTGGCCAGCTTGTCGTAATCGCCGCAAAGCATCGCATACAGGCCACGAATGGTCTGGTGGGTGTGCAATACGTAGTCTGGCGTGTTCATCCCACGCTCGGCCCAGCGGCTGAGGTTGGGCATCAGGTTTTCATCGAAACGGCTGTGCAGCGCCTGACGGTTGGGCTGCAGGTAGGCCCCCGGGATGCCTTCGAGGGTGATCACCAGCAGGTTGCGGGCACGCCCGCTTGGCAGCTTCTGGCCGTGCAGGTCGGACTGGGTCAGGCCGGCACTGGGCAGGGGGGTAATTGGTTGCGTTTGCCCGGCCCAGCTCAGTGCCTCGCGCTGCAGCGTGCCGACGCCACCGGACATGAGCTGGTGGGCAAGGTTGTACTGGCGCCACTGCTCGGCGTCGGACGGTAGCAGATGCTGAGCGCCCCAGTGCACACCAAACAACGCCAACGGGATGGCCAGCGCCTTGAACCCCAGCGGTGCGCCAGGCCTTGCGCGGTTGCGCCAGGCAATGTGCGCCCAAACCAGCAGGCCGGCGCCCATGACCCAGGGCAGCCAGGCATGGGCAAGGCCACCGGCGGTGGAGTTTTCCATGAATTGTGTATCGAACAGGTAGCTCAGGTCGGCAGTGGTGGGCAGCCGGCCCACCGCGCTGACCAGCTCCGCCGAAGCGATCCATGATGCAGCCCACGCCAGCAGCACCGGTGCTGCCAGCCACCAGGGCCTACGGTGCAACAGCAGCACCAGCAGGCTGCCCAAGGCAAGATCCGAAAGATAGCCCAGCGGGTTGGACCACCCCAACAGGGTACGCACAGCCAGGGGGATCACCAGTACCAGGGTCGCGAGGGCTACGAGCCGGGTATGCGGATGGCCGTGCAGGTTTTTCACGAAAACTTTCCTTGATTGCCGTTAAAGCGTCACAAATGTGTGAGCAATCATAGCAGGGCGGGGGCATCAAGGCGGCGTATTACGAGGTTTGTAACCAAAAGCCGGGCCCGCAGGGAGCCCGGTGAGTAGTGGCGTCAGAAGTAGTAAGGGAATTTCAGGCTGAAGGAAAAGTCCGGGGCGTCATCGGTCAGGCCGATGGCGAGGTTCGGGACGATGGTCAGGTTGTTGGAGGCTGCGAACGTCATGCCGATGTTGAAGTTCGCCGCGTTGTAGTCGCTGTTGGTGATCGACTGCCAGTCACCGCCGTCAGGTTTGATCTTGCTTTTTCTGGAAAACTGATCGGTGACCGAGAACGACATGCTCATCTTCTCGTTCAAGGCGAACGCGATGCCCCCGCCGATCTGCCAGGAATCCCCGAGTTTCACGTCACCAGGCACCTTGGTGTTGACCGTGGGGCTGATGTCGCTGAACGAGTCCTCCATGTTGTAGGTGTAGGACAGGCTGGCGAACAACACGGCCGGGTCGAAGGTCTTGACCAGCGAGATGCCGGGCGTGATCGCCCAGACACCGTTGCCGGTTGGCAGGTCCTCCGGGACAGCCAGGTTGTCATTGCCGGCAACCGGGATGAGTTTGATGCCGTAGGGGTCGTCGCCTGTAGGCGCCTTGATGCGCAAGGTGGCCACTGCGTCGGGCCAGTTCTCCGACTCATCCAGGAACTTGTAGGCCACGCCGACGTTGATGTCGCCCAGGGCCGGGTCGCGGGTAACGGTACCATCGGAGCTGACACCGGCAGCGCCACCTGCGCCGCCGGAAGAGTAGGTGGATTCGCGGTAGACGATGGGAACGTTGATGTCGAACTGCCAACGCTGATCGACGTTGTAGCGTGCCGTCAGGTCCAGCGTCCAGTTGTCTGCCTTGATGCGGTCGATGTTGATGTTGCCGAGGAAGATCGAATCGAGGGCGAGGAAGCCGTTGAGGGTCAAGGCGCGCGTGTCGTAGTGGGTGTAGGTCAGGCCGGTTTCGATACTGAACTTGCCGCCGCCAAAGAACCCGCTGGCTTCGTCATACAGGTTGGAGACACTTTGCGCAGGTTCCGAATCGTCCTGCAGCGATTGGCCATAGGAACTGCCGGTGGTCCCCGGTGCGCCCGATGCCACGGTTTGCCCTCCCTTGACGCCCTCCGCCGGGGACTTTGTCAGGCGCTTGGGCGCTGGCGCTCGCGGCGCTTCCTCCACCTGGCGCAGGCGTTGCTCGAGTACCATCAGTGCGTTCTGTTGGGCTTCGTAGCGCTCTTTGAGCGCCATCAGTTCCTGTTTGAGGGTTTCGACCTGTGGGTCGGTTGCCGCCTGTAGCAGAGTGGCCGGGGCCAAGGTTGTCAAACAAACGATAGCTCTGAACGTCAACAAACGGTGCATGGGTTAGCCGTCCCTTCTGACTACATACGATGAGACTGAGCGTAGATCAGTATCCGAGATTACGAAGGCCTTTGAGCTGATCAAGGTTAGGGGCCATCGATCCGGCTGTGGGCGCGTCACGCAGCACCACATTGAGCGACGTCAGGTTGCTGACCCGGTTGCTGCTTCCGAGCAGGGTAGTGTTCTGCATGAGGCCGCCTTGCCCCAGGCGCTGCAGGGTGTTGCCCTGGTTGTTGCCGGCGATGATGCTCAGCTGCACGCCGCGGCCACTGGAGGTAACGCTCAGCGACCCTGCGCCATTGGCGCCGACCAGCGTAGAGCCGGCAGCCAGGACCTGCCCTTGGGGCTGTGTCGTCGGCGCCTGGTTGGCCTTGGTGACGTTGATATCGACATTGTTATGGGCGGTGTTGTAATCGCCGGCAGCACGCACGACCTGGGTCACGCCTTCGGTGGTGTTCAGGCCGGCACCGCCGGTGACGGTACCGGTACCGGAGCTGCCCGATTGCGGCCTGCCTGTGCCTTTTTCATTGATCATCGATACATAGAACTGCGGCTTGATGGTCGACTGCTGGATCTGCATCGCCGAAGTTGCACCGATCACTTCACCGTTGGCGTTCTGCCAGGTGCTGGTCATGACGATGCCAAAGCTGACGATGCGCCCCGGCATTACGTAGCGCCCGCGCAGGTTGGCCAGTTCCTGGTCCTTCAACTCGATCGGTTTGAACGTTTCTGCCTGTGTCGCAAGGCTGGCGGCCATGCAAGTGGCGGCCAGCCAGATTGAGGTCTTCATGGGTTGCTCCCGGAGCGTCTTGCCCATTGTCGTTAGAAGAAGTCGCTTTGAATGAAGCCGAAGTCCATCAGCTCGGCGTCTTGCACCGGGGTGAAGTTGCTGACACGGTTCTTGGCGCTCAGCGGCAGCGGCGGATCGAGCAAGATGTTGCTCTTGTCGTACCCTTGGCCGATGACGGCGAAGATGATGCCGTTCCAGCCTTTGATGAAGTCATCGATCTTGAACCGCTTGTGCCCCAGTACCGGGTCGCCGATGTAGACCCAGCCCTTGTCGACTTTCTGCATCACTACGAAGTGCTTGTAGCCGCGGATGTCCATCAGCACGACCACCGGAATGCGGATACTGTGCAAGGTGTCCGGGGCTACCCGATAGCCGCGAGCACGCATGCCCAGGCTTTCTACGTAGCGCTTCATGTCGAGCATCGAGAAACCTTGGGTGCGGACCAGGTCCTGGTCAGCGTGTGCCAGCATGCCTTCTATGACGTGTTGTTCGTCGACGTCCAGCCAGTAGGCCTGGCGCAGGATGGTCGCCAGTGAGGCTGCACCGCAACTGAAGTCGGTTTTCTGCTGTACCAGGTCAGCGAACTTGCGCTCACGGATACTCTGGATGGGTTTGTAGATCACCGCGCCACCCGGTAGCACGGACAATGGCATCTGGGCTGCTTCGCTTACACCGGCCATGCTCAGCAACATTGCCAAGGCGATCATGCGCATGTTCGATGCCCCCTGTTTTTCTTGTTAGAAAGAGGCCCCCCGAAGGGGGCCTCCAGGCCGCAGTTGTTACATCGAGGTGTTGGAGATGGCCAGCGAGTTGCTTTGCTGGTTGCCCACACCTGCTGCCACGTTGACGCCCAGGTTGCCGCTGCCACCATTGACCGAACCACTCAGGGTAGCGGTGTTGGTCACAGGGTTGGCCCAGCCGGTCGGGGTCAGCACTTGGAACGACACGGTGTTGCTCAGTGCAAACTCGCTAGACTCGCTGAAGCTCTTCGAGATGCTGTCCGAAGATTCCGACGCTTTTTCGCCAGCTTTCTCGTAGGCCGAAGCGTTTGCTTTTTCCCATGCCGAGTCATGTGCCTTCTCGTAAGCGGTATCGCGAGACTTGTCATAGGACGAGTCACGGGTACGGTCATACGAAGAGTCATACGCCTTGTCGAAGGACGAGTTGTAGGACTTGTCGAACGCCGAGTTGCTGGCCGACTCGTGCGAGGTGTCGACCGATGCATCCAGCGAGGCATTGAGCGAGGCGTCGAACTCGGCGCTGCGAGAGCGCTCGAAGCGACCAAAGGTTTCAGACGAGGAGGCGCTGCCGTTGGCGCTTGCATCGAGCGATGCATTGAGCGAAGCGCTGGACGAAGCGCTGTGGTCCCGGCTGGCCGAACCACTGGCGTCCCAGCTGTTGGAGCCGTTGGCAGCCATGCTGTTGGTGCCACTGGCGCTGCTGCTGCTGGAGCCGCTGGCGGTCATGCTGCTCGAGCCGCTAGAGCTGCTGCTCTTCGAACCGCTGGCGCTGCTGCTGTTGGAACCAGCCATGCTGAAGCTCGAGCTGGAGCTCTTGTCGACGCTCGCATCGAACGAGCCGCTACGCGAGGACGACCCACTCTTGCTGGTGGTGAAGGTCAATGTGTCGACGGTATAGGTACGGTCGGCGCGGTTGTTGACTACCAGGCCTGGGCCGCTCTGATCGGCCGAAGCGGTGGCGCTCGAGTTACCGATACCTGCGGCATTGTTGGCGATTGCCATGGTATTTTTCTGCTGGTTCAGGTCGCCGCCAGCCACGTTGATACCAATGTTGCCGCTGCTGCCATCAGCCGAGCCGCTCATGACGGCCGAGCTTTGGGTCGACCAGTTGTTGACGGTGTTGTTGTTGCTGCGCTGAATTACATCGGCGGAGGCGGTGGCGGTGCCGAAGACGAAGCTGTTGTCGATGTCGGCGTTATCGGACGAGGTGTTGGCAATGGCCGCGGCGTTGTCCTGCTGGTTGCCGTTACCGGCCGCCACGTTGACGCCGACGTTGCCACTGGCACCCGCGCCGGAGCTGCTCATTTCGGCTTCGTTGATGGTGCCTTCGTTGCGGATGGAGTTACCCGTGCTCCGTTGGGAATCAGTAGCTGTGGCACTGGCGTTGGTATAAACCGCCCTGTCCATTTGCTGGTGATTGTTGTTGTTATTGTGGCCGTGGCCACCGCGTCTATCATTCTGATCCGCTTGTGCAGCAACAGCCATGACCGCAGCAATTGCGAAAACCAGAGGCTTGATTGCCATCGAGGGTTTCATGGTGTTTCTCCGTCTTTTAGGTTAAGTGTTGTTCTCACCTGTTTGGGTCAGTTCGCGACCCGTACGCTCAGGGTGTTTGCCGTCTGGTTGCCCACCCCGGCGCTCTGATTCAGCTGGATGACCCCGCGACTACCGGTGAATGCCTGGTCACCGGTGGTGACCTGGCGATAGCCGGGTGAGGTATCAGTTGGATCGGAGCTGTTGATCAGCGCCACGTTCTGCTGCAACAGGACGCTGTCATCGATGCTTTGCGGTTGTGTACTGATGCTGATGCGCAGGGCATTGGCCTGCTGGGTGCTGGCGCCTGCGCTCTGGTTGACCCCCAGAGCGCCGCTGCCATGGCTGAAGGCGCCGCCCTGGATGCTGGCGGTGGCTCCCATATTGGGGTCGACCACAGATTGCTGGCGCTGGCGAATCTGCGTGGTTGCATCAGCCCCGTGGCCAATCGCAAAAGCCCGGGCATTGGCCTGCTGCTGCCGGTCGCCGGCGGCCTGGTTCACGCTGAAGTTGCCTTGGTATTGCGCGCCAGAGCTGTCGATGGTGGCAGTGTTCAGTACGGGAACGGGAGACTGGGCGAGGGCCGAAACGCTGAACAACGTGGCCAGGATAGACAACGTCTGCCTCATCTCATTTGCCTCCGGTCAGGATCTGCAAGGGGGCAAGGCCACGCTGGACGCTCGAGTTGACCATGTTTGAAATGCCGTTGCCGGAGCCTGTGCCACGGCCAGCTGCCAGGTTCGGTAGCTGGTTCTGGTTGCTGATGTTGCCGCCCAGGTTGTCGGTTTGCTGGGTAATCAACGATGAGATGCCCGTGCCGCTGGTGATGTTGGCGAAGTCGCCGTCACTGAGTTCTGTGCTCTGTTTGAGCACGTACGCGGACGGGTTGGCATTGGCGGTGGTTGGGTTGGGGTCGGGCGCCAGTGGCGCACGGATCGCCATGCGCGGTTGCACATCGCGGGTGATGACGATGATCCCGTCGGCTGCCTGGACCGGCAGCGCCATGCTTGCCCCTAACACGCAACTGACCAACAGGAGGCGGGTAATGCCTTTATCCAGTGTGCTCACGACGGCGATTCCTTCTTTGTGCGCTGGCCTGGTTCAGCGTTGCGAGGAGGAGAGCAGGAGCCGTGCCGCTTTTGGATTACCCTTTGAATTCAGTGGGTTGCAGAAATGAGCTGGGAGAACCAGGAAGTTGTTGTATCAGTGCTGAGACAGGTTTGCCGGCAGTTGCCGTTTTGCCCGCTATACACGTTGCCCGCAGCGCGGTTTTTGACAATGTCTCATCCACTTGACACTCCCCTCGCAATCGGTGGGGAAGTGCGCAAATACGGGGGTCAAGGCCCAGGCAGGTGTATCGCCGGGTTAACACTCGGTAGGGCAGTGCGCCACGCTGCCCTGCAGCAGGTTCTGCACAGCACGCAATGCTGAAGCGCTACGCTGGGGCCAGTGGCCATCGATGATTTCCAGCCTTTGTTGATGCCGTTGCAGCCATTGCAGGCTGTCATCGAAGAAAGCCTGGCGGTCAGCCAGGTCGGGCTGGCTGCGCTGGCCATCGGCAACCCAGCCAACCCCTTGCGGGCTCAGCAGCAGATGCAGGTCGTAGTGGCGTGCAAGCAAAGCCTGTTCCAACCAGGGAGGGCAATCCTGGAACAACGCCTGGCTCCAGAGCATATTGCTGAGCAGGTGGGTATCGAGGATCAGCAACGGCGGCGCCATCGCCCGGGCCTGGTCCTCCCAGGCCAACTGGCCGCGGGCGATGGGGGTGATATCGGCATAGCAGGTGTCGCGGCAGTGCTGGTCGATGAAATGCCGCACGTACTCGCTGACCACCACGCCGCCAAAGTGCGCCTGGATTTCGCCGCTTAGCCAGCTTTTGCCGCTGGACTCGGGGCCGCACAGTACCACCACCTTCATGGCTGCACCCCGGTTGCCCGCAGGGCCGGGTCATGGCGCCACTCCAGCCAGCCACGCACGGCGATGAGGGTCAGCAAGGCGAAGAAGCCTGCCGTGAAGTACAGCTGCTGGTGCAGGTACTGGCCGACATAGACGACATCGACTACCACCCAGAGCGGCCAGCATTGCACGCGTTTCTGCGCCATCCACACTTGCGCGACCAGGCTGAAGCCGGTCAGCGTGGCATCCAGCCAGGGCAGGACGGCATCGGTCCAATAGGCCATGGCTGCGCCCAGGGCAATGCTCAGCACCAGGCCAAGCGCCAGCCCGGTGAATACCGCACGCCTGGACAGGTGCGACACCACGCGAGCATCCTCGGCGCGGTCCGGGCGTTTCCATTGCCACCAGCCGTACAGTTGCAACACCGCGTAGGCGCCTTGCAGCAGCATCCCCGAGTACAGCTTCACATCGAAGAACAACCAGCCATAAATAAGCACCATGACCAGGCCCACCGGCCAGCACCAGGCGTTCTGTTTGACGGTGAGCCACACGGCAGCAGTGCCTAGGATGGCGGCGATGAGTTCGAGGCCGGACATCGGCGATCCTTGGAACAATCGGGGGGCGCGATTGTACCGCGAACGCCGTCCAGTGCCAGCGGTAATGTTGCCATTAAGTGCCGCTACTTCAAAAAACTATTAGTTTTGTCAGTTGTCGCCATGACTTCATAACTTTAGCCTCATTCATGCAGTTATATCAATTGCACTACTGAACAGAGGCAATGTCATGAATATATTGGCAGGCAACGTCGCGCCCGTGTTATTTATTCCGCTCATCACGTTCACCCTGTCAGTGCAGGCTGCTAGTTGTGAGTCTGTCGTGTCGGAAGTTACCCGCTGGTACAACGACACGCCGTCCGGCTGCGGTAACGACCCCGCGGTAGACTGCTCAGGCGTGATGATGCGCGCGACGCATCGGTGGGATGAGGCGGGCGCAAGGCAGCCGAACCGTTATGACGTGTGGAACCCTAGCCCGGCCTCGCAGGCCTCTGGAGGTGTTTCGGTGTCCTGGATGCGCAGTGATCGAATAGGTTATGAAGACCCAGGGATGAAAGCGAATAACGGCATTATTTTCACCCCGCGCCAGTTTGTCGAACGGCCTCTGGCGAAAATCGATGTTTATTGTGCTTACCCCATCGATGCCTGGACGGATGATCGCACCGAGCGCGGGTGTGGTGATAACAGGCAAACATCAAACGTCGAAAAAAGTTGCCAGGCACTGGGTATCAATGACCTCAATGGTTGGAAACAGCACTACGAGGGGTTGGGCGGTAGTGCAAACCGCCAAGAGCGCCATAAACGCCAGTGTGCGTTCAGCATGCGCGGTAGCATGCCGTTGAGCAGGGGTCTTGCTGAAGTCCAGGCGCAGGATCGGTACAGCGTAGCCCTATGCGTAGAGCTTGCGCTGGAAGCTGCGCGCAGGTTCCAGCCCTTTGGTGGGTTTGGGCTTCTTGACATCGCCCCGTGTGCTGCCGACGTGGGTGCTGTTGACATCCCAGACCACCGCGTCGATGTAGGGCAGGCGTGCACCGCCATCGTCGGGTGATTTTTGTAGCGCCGGTTCCACGTTGCTCAGCAATAGCTCGTTCAGCAATTCCTTGCGGGCAAATGTGTCCGTGCCGATGGTTTTGGGGTTTTCGTGAACAGCGATCATCGCCCTCCAGTCCGACGGCTGCTCGGCATTCCAGGAGCATTGAGTCACCTGGATGCGATTCATGTCGTTACGTGCGTAGCGGTAGTTTTTGCGCCATTGCTCCGCGTTGTGGACACCTCGCGTATCACAGTTGCCGTAGGCGAGTGCTGCATTGCGGTTAGGCGGGGAGGTCGCCGAATTTTTCAGGTGGTTCACCGGCAGCGGGGAGCCATAACGGCCGCATCCGTACCATTTGCGTTCGGGTCCGATGAAACCGTCGAAGCTGTAGATGCACACGAAGCCTTTCTCCATGACCGGCAGGCCCAGCTCCCGCGCGTCCATGGGCGTACGTAGGATATATCCGGCGGGGCGGATGAGGCGGTTGGTGCTCAAGTCCCTGCGGATCCAGCTGAATGATGTGGCGCCCGTCTTGATGGCGTAGGGGCTGTAGTCCCAGGGGTTGAAATTGCCATCGTCGACCATGCGCAAGGTTACGCCGCTGCAGTAGTAGTGCCCCTGCGGTGCCAGCGTATCTGGCTCACGGCAGGCATCGGTCACCTTGTTGTAGTTGCGGTTGATACGCTGCAGCGTTTGCATCGGGTCAAGTTGGATGATGGGTTGCGGGTCCGCCCAGGCAGGGGAGAGGGCGACTAGCAGCGCACCGCAAAGGTAACGGGTATCCATAGTGAAACCTCCAGGTCAATGGAGGTTTCACAGGGTTCAGCGGGCCGTTACCGGTCTACTGGCAAAATGTCAGGTCGGCGCTTTAGCCGCTCTAGCGCGGGGCTTGGCAAGATCGTCACGGCGCTAAACGCGGAACTGACGCAACAATTGCTCCAGCTCTTCACTCAATTGCCCCAATGCCACGCCTGCCTCACTGGATTGGCGCGCCGCAGCGGCGGTCTGCTGCGATAACCCGGCCGTATCCAGTACGTTCCGATTGATCTCCTCCACCACGTGCGACTGCTGCAACGTGGCGCTGGCAATGGTGGCGTTGAGCACGGTGAGGTTGTGCAGCGCCTGGCTGATGGCGTCCAGGCTGGAGCCGGCCTCCCGGGCTTGCTCCACTGTCTGGCGCGAAGCTTCGCTGCTGGTGTCGATGGCCCTGACCGCGGCGTCCGATTGCCCTTGCAGGTGCTCGATCATCGTGTGTATCTCTGCCGTCGACTGGGCGCTGCGTTGAGCCAGCAGCCGGACTTCATCGGCCACCACCGCGAAGCCACGGCCCTGCTCGCCGGCGCGGGCCGCTTCGATGGCTGCGTTGAGGGCCAGCAGGTTGGTCTGTTCGGCGATGGAGCGTATCACCTCCAGCACCCCGCCGATTTTCGTGCTGTGCCCGGCCAGGTCACGGATCACCTGCACAGCCTGGTCGATCGTCGCCGAAAGCCGGTCGATCTGCTGCAGGCTGCCATGGATCGCTTGCTGCCCGTGCTCCACCTGCTGCTGCGCCGCGCGCATTTCGCCTGCAGCCTGTTCCGCGGTCTTGGCCACGTCCTGCACCGCGTAGGTCACCTCATTGACCGCGGTTGCCACCTGGTCCATCTGCATCGATTGCTGTGCGCTGCGTTGTTGCGCGGCACCGGCATTGTCACCGACATGCCCGGCGGACTGCGCCAATGAGTGCGCCGCGCCCTGCAGTTGGCCGACCACACGCTGCAACTTGCCGTTGAAACGGTTGAAGTGCTCGCCCAGGTGGGTAATCTCGTCGCGGCCATGGGTATCCAGGCGCCGGGTGAGGTCGCTTTCGCCGCTGGCGATATTGCCCATCGCCTGCACCGCCTCCTGCAACGGGCGGGCGATGCTGCGGGCGATGAGCATGACCACCAGAGCCATCAGCAGGGCGATACCCAGGCCCACCAGCGAGGCATGGCGCAACTGGCGGGCGAATTCGTTCTGCACATCATCGATGTACACGCCAGAGCCGATGATCCAGCCCCATGGCTTGAACAGCTGAATATAAGACGTCTTGGCCACCGGTTCGCTGGCACCGGGCTTGGGCCAGCGGTAATTGACCGGGCCAGCGCCCTGGCTGCGGGCGAGGGCCGCCATTTCGTTGAACACGGCGAAACCGTCAGGGTCGCGAATGGCGGAAAGGTCCTGGCCATCGAGCTTGGGGTTGGCCGGGTGCATGATCATTTTCGGCCCCAGGTCGTTGATCCAGAAGTAGTCGTTCTGGTCGTAGCGCAGCGCGCGCACCACCTGTAAGGCCTGTTGCTGGGCAGCCTCGCGGCTGAGCGTGCCGGCCGCCTCCAGGCCTTGGTAATAGGCCAGCACGCCCGCAGCGGTCTGCACCACATGGCGGGTTTTCTCCGCCTTGGCATGGTACAGGTCGCCATGGATCTGGCGCAGCATCAGCAGGCCGAGGATCACCAGCATTGCCACCGCAACCAGCAGTATCAGCCACAAACGGCGGCTGATCGACATTGACCTCAAGGTCTTCATGAACGGCACTCCCGCATTGTTCTTTTTATGAAGGTGCATCCAAGCATGCTTCGGCACTTGGCCAAACCCGACTAATGGCTAAGTGCTAGTTAACGGCTGAACTGCCGCATGCCGCGCAAGCCTTTGCAAAGCCGCTCTGCTAGGATTTCGGCCGCGCAAGATGAAACCTTTAGCCCACGTGAACTTTTCCACTGGCATTGGTCCCAACTGACGCTGTAAAAAGGCCGCGCCGCACGCGGCAATCACAAGCAAATCAAGAACAAGGGGCCTGCAAGCAGCTGCGCTCCAACCGGGGGAACGATGGATTTTTGGACTGCCTTTCAGGCAATCATCTTGGGCGTGGTCGAAGGACTGACAGAATTTTTGCCGATCTCCAGTACCGGTCACCAGATCATCGTGGCAGACCTGATCGGCTTTGGTGGCGAACGGGCCATGGCCTTCAACATCATCATCCAGTTGGCGGCCATCCTGGCGGTGGTATGGGAGTTTCGGCGCAAGATCCTCGATGTGGTGTTCGGCCTGAAAAGCCAGCCGGCGGCGCGGCGCTTCACCGCCAACCTGCTGTTGGCGTTCATGCCTGCGGTGGTGTTGGGCGTGCTGTTCGCCGACCTGATCCATGAATATCTGTTCAATCCGATCACCGTGGCGACAGCGCTGGTGATCGGTGGTGTGATCATGCTCTGGGCCGAGCGCCGTACCCACAGCGTGGCGGTCGACCACGTCGATGACATGCGCTGGTCGCATGCCTTGAAGATCGGCTTCGTGCAGTGCCTGGCGATGATCCCAGGCACCTCGCGCTCCGGCTCGACCATCATCGGCGGCCTGCTGTTCGGCCTGTCGCGCAAGGCAGCCACCGAGTTCTCGTTTTTCCTGGCCATGCCGACCATGGTCGGTGCGGCAGTGTACTCGGGCTACAAATACCGTGACCTGTTCCAGCCAAGCGATCTTCCGGTATTCGCGATTGGCTTCGTGACGTCGTTCATCTTCGCCATGATCGCAGTGCGCGGCCTGCTCAAGTTCATTGCCAACCACAGCTACGCCGCTTTCGCCTGGTACCGCATAGCCTTCGGTTTGCTGATCCTGGCCACCTGGCAGTTCGGCTGGGTCGACTGGTCGACGGCGCACGGCTGATATGCCTCGAGCCCAAACGGAGCAGCGGCGCGTAGCGCGCAAGCAGGAGGGCGTACGCAATGTGCGCCTGAAGCTGCTGATGCTCGGGGTGTTGTGCCTGCTGCCGGTGGCGGGCGCGGCGCAGATGGCCTGGAGCGGGCAGTCATGGCTGCCGCTGGCGACTTATCCTGCCGTAAGCCTGGTTACGCTGCTGTTGTATTGGCAGGATAAGCAGCAGGCCCGCACCCAGGCCTGGCGCACGCCAGAGAAAGTGCTGCATGCCGGTGAACTGCTGGGTGGCTGGCCAGGGGCGCTGATCGCCCAGCAGCTTTTCAGGCACAAGACCCGCAAGGCCTCTTACCAGATGGTGTTCTGGGCGATCGTCTTGCTGCACCAGGTGTTTTGGGTTGATCACCTGCTTCTGGGCGGGCATGTGCTGTCGCTGGGTTGATGGTCTGCTACTGCCTTTCGCGGGCCGCTCACATCAGCAAGCCCACCTGCAATCGCTTCGCCAGCCGCCGCACTACCAACTGGTGCGAGCGCTGCAGCAGGTCACTCAACTCATCCCGGCCCATGGGGTAGGGCGGCGCCATACTGATCCAGCGCGCCCGTGCCAGATACGGTGCCGGGCGTACACCTGGCCTGTCGCAATAGCCGAGAAACAGCTCATCGGCCACCTTGAACGACAAGCCAGCCCCTGCCAGGTCGAGTACCGCGAACATCTTGTTACCGGCCACCGAAAATACCCGGATGCCGCCCCACTTGTAGTCTTCCTGCGCCCCGGGCAGCGCCAGGCAGAACGCCGCCACCTGATCCTCGGTCATGGTCTGTCTAGACATAACGATCTCCACACGCTTCAAACGATGCTGCCAAATGATCGATCCACACCCGTACTGCAGGCAGCACACCACGCCGATGCGGGTAAACCGCTTGCAGATAGCCACCCGGTAGCGACCAGTCCGGCAGCAGCCGCACCAGCTCGCCGCGTTCGAGCTCATGCTCGCAGAACATGCTCGGCAACGCAGTAAAGCCTAGCCCGGCACGTACGGCGGCATTGCGTACGACAAAATCATCGATGGCCAATCGCGGCTCCAAGGCGATTTCCTCTTGGCGACCATGGGGCCCGAGCAGACGAAAATGCACCAGCCGGTCCGCTTCAGCAGCGCCCAGTACTGGCAGGGCGGTCAGCTCGGACGGCTCACGGACATGGTCGGCAAAGCCGGGAGCGGCCACCAGCTGCATCTGCGCCTGACGCAGCCGGCGCGTCACCAGCGCAGGGTCTTCGTCGCCCAGATCGCGCACGCGCAGGGCGACGTCGATGCCCTCGGAAATCAGGTCGACACGGCGGTTGAGCAGCACCATGTCCAGTTGCACCTGGGGGTACAGATCCAGAAAACGGCTGATCACATCCGGCAGGAACGCGTGGGCCAACGCTACCGGGCAGGACACCCGCAAGCGCCCACGCGGCTCGCTGCTCATGCTGGCTACCGCCTCGTCAGCGGCCTCTGCCTCCAGCAGCATGGCCTGGCAGTGATGCAGATAGCGTTCACCCACTGCGGTGAGCTTCAGTTGGCGCGTGGTGCGCTGCAGCAACCGCGTCCCCAACCGCTCCTCCAGTTCGGCGATGCGCCGCGACAGACGCGATTTGGGGATGCCCAGCTGGCGTCCGGCGGCGGCGAAGCCACCGGCCTCGACTACGCGAGCAAAATAGAAGAGATAGGGCTTTTTGTGGGGATCACCACGTTCACATCCAGCGTAACTGACTGACATAAAACAGAAAAACACCAAAATCCATTTTGACTATAGGCAAAATGAGGCTCCTCGGCTTCAGCCTGCCTACCCTCTGACCAAGACCCGTCAGATCTCAGCATAGCCACCTCGCTGTGGCGGGAGGAGCACCATGAGTACGTACACTTTTAGAGCAGAATGCCTAGACGACGTTTTCGGCTTTCTCGGGGCATTGGCGCTCAGGCACCGCATCGATTTCTGTACCCTTCAATCTGATCAACTCTTCCCGGATGTCGAGGTCTTGCTCCGCACCGATTGCACGTTCAAGCAGCTGCTTGCTGTAGTTAAATTGGTGGATGATGCTCACATCATTGCTGAGTCGCTTGAGCGAATTTTGTAGCGCTTCGTTAGCGCTATTTGTCCTTATTATATGTATCGGCGAAGCGGTTTTTCATTCATTGGGCTCGGTCGATCTCTGAGTTTTAGGTCTGTACGCGTATCTAAAACTGGCTGAAGGTGGTTGGGACCTTCCGATGGAATGGGCGCCTTTTTTTCAAGCTATATGTAAGCGCTCATTTTGAAAGTTTTTTGTTCAGGTCTCGAATTTCTGTTGTAACAGTTTTCATCACGTCGTCAGGGCTTCTTTCAGCATGTTTGGCTTCGACCATTGCCATCAGTGCGATAGGACTAACTCCTAACTTAATGCAGAGATCTCGAACCATATCGATGGTCGGCGTTTGCTTCGCTTTCTCGATGTTGCGAACGTAGCGCTCGCTTGCGGTGGGTAGAAACGCCTCCTGGGTGAGACCCCTCATGAGTCGCAGTGAACGGAACACGCTCCCAAAGGCTTCGTTGTAGTCCATACGCCATCGCCCAAAAGCGAGTATTCAACACGTTGCGCTGGCAAAGGAACAGGAACTATAATTCCGGTTGACGGGTTTTTTTGCATTTTCCCGCTTATTTTTCCCTTCCGAACGCTATTTCGGGTGATGGCGTGATGGTGGCGCCACGCGAAAGTGCCTCGTTTCGGTCAACAATAGGACCAAATAATATGTTCGAAACCAATGACCAAGGCCGCGTGCAAGATCTATATTTCGCCCCAGAGGAAGGAGCGCACCGATGGGCCTACGTTTCCCTGACCTCGAACCATGAATGGTTCTACGTCACGTATGAGCTTTCTGATGAGGAGGTGGTCAATCATCAGCAGTTGATGATCCCACTCGCTCCCTATGTATTGAGCTTGGCGACGAGAGATGCTCCGGAGGCTTTCATTAAGAGTATTCAGTTGGTATCGCCACCATGGATGAATGGCAGTGGCACATGGCTCATGCAGGACCTGAAGGCAATCCGTTGCTGTGGGATTAAGTTTGTATATGAGCTTTGCAGTGGTGAAGTTTATCCGGAAGAATTTGCTGATACCCCAGCAAAAACCATGTGGCCCAAAGGTGAGAACTGATGTACAGACCATTGGAGCTAGGGCTCGTATCGAGGTATTCGAGCCTTTTTGACGACCAACGCAGCATGCAGGACGATTTCACCTTCGAATGTACGAATGGTTGGTTTGATCTAATTGCAGCCAACCTTAAGCTCGTTGAGCGTTACGCCGAGCTAGAGCGATTGAAAGTCGAGATTACCCAAGTCAAAGAAAAATTTGGGCTACTGCGTATGTATCACCGCGGTGGCGATGAGGTGGTCGATCGCCTTCTCGACATTGCCGAATTAGTTTCCGCGAGTACTTGCGAGGTTTGTGGGGCAGAAGCAAATGTGGTTGAGCAGCAAGGGTGGCTTCGGGCGTGTTGTCATTTGCACAGAGAGGTCATGGAGCCTGGCTCAGTCCTCACTAGTAAGGTCGGCTATATAGACGCCTACGTTAAATGTGTGGCGCTCCTGCTTTGGTTTTTCAAAGATAACTCGGTGAGGTGGGTAAACCAGGAGTGTCTTGGGCTTGGGGGCCGGTGCCCGTCTGAGCTTTTGGCCTCAAGCGAAGGGTGTGAGCAGGTCTACACGCTGATTCGACGGTTGGAAAGCGGGGTAGCGGTGTGAAACTCAAGGCGCTCTATCACTCCCACACTGTCATGGCCAATCGTCCTGGCCTTAAAAGGTACCTACGTCAGAGGTTGGACTGGGAATTTCAGCAAGGCTCAGTAGATTTCGGCCACGTGCGCAGCGTCGTGTCATCACCAAGACTGGAGTCCCACTCTGTGCGTTGCTTCAGTCATCCCCGACTCGCGATGGCGGGGGATTCTTACCTTAGCCTCCACACGATGCTTGCAGACGGGTATCGGAAGACTTATGCATTATCGATGGCCGATTGGCTTGAGATACAAGATGCTGTAGAGACGGTGGAGTGGTGTGAGCCATTTGAAACGGCGGTAATGAATATTCAGATTTGGCCATTTTCCCCATGCGAGCTGGACGCTTTCGCTAGGGCAGTTGCTGTATCGCTGAGTTTTACTCCAGCAGAGCTAATGGCAGAATCGAGAATATCGTTAGCCCTGAGTGAACTTCTGAAAGAATGGGGCTATAGCGTAGATGATTTTTGAAATTTGAAGTGGCGGCACTGTACAACGCTATGCCAAAATTTTTCGTAGTTAGGTCTTGTGATTTTGAGCGAGAGCCGCCCTTGTGAGGCATATTCTAGATTCGTAGGTTTGACCAGATGAACCCTGTATTACGTCGATAGTTCCGGAGTGACTTTATAGGTCGGGCTGTAGTTCTGACAAATCAAGTGGGCTTAGCGGCGGCTACTCTTGGTACACTTTTTCGTCTCCGATCCTCTCACACACCTTGTTGCTGTGGTCGCCACGAGCATTTTCGGTGCTATGAGGTTAGGATTATTCTATAAGGCATGTGCGTTCCCTCGTGTTACTGCCACCGCCTTAGCAGGTGGAACCTACGGCCCAATCAGTACGTCGAACTTGTTCGTAACCAGTTGAGCTGTAGAATACCTGCGTGCTGGTTGCAGCACCCCACATACAAGAGGAGTGTAGCCATGTCGAGACTGGCTGAATACCGGAAGCTTGAGCAAACGCTGGCTGCCCAGCTGGCTGAGCTTGAATCCATGAAGAATGATGAGTCGCTGAAGCGCGAGATCGAATTCGAGAAAAAGCTTCGAGACCTGCTGGAGAAATATGGGTTCAGCCTCCGCGATGTGATTAATATCCTGGACCCACAAGCTGCACGTCGTGCTCCAGCAGCCGCGCCATCAAAGGCCACTCGCAAGGCCCGGGATGTGAAGGTTTACCGTAATCCGCACAACGGCGAGCTGATTGAGACCAAAGGTGGAAACCACAAGCTTCTGAAGCAATGGAAGCAGGAGTACGGCGCTCAAGAAGTAGAGTCTTGGGTCGGTAAATGACCCTGTCGGCCATGCTGAAATTTGAAAGGGCGCTTTACAGGCGCCCTGATGTCCTTTAGAAGCTGCTGAAGTTAATGCGAGCGTCGAGCGCAATCGAACCTGGATCCCCGGCAATCATCCCGCCATCAACGGGTATGACGGCTGCATTAACGTATGAGGCTTTTGGGGATAGCAACCACGCAATCACGTCTGCAACCTCTGATGCTGTTGCTGGCCGTCGTGATGGAACGAAAGAAGTTGCGCGGGCATAGGCTTGTTCACGGTCCAGGCCGAGCGAAGCGCCATATTCCTGAATCTCCATGTCAGCCATTTCGGTTCGCACCCACCCAGGACAGACTGTGTTGGCTCGTATGCCCTGAGGGCCGTAATCAACCGCGACTGACTGAAGTAGCATGTTTAGACCGGCTTTCGTCGCGTTGTAGCCAGGGATCTCGCCGGTGGCTCTGAGTGCCGCGGCAGATCCGACGCCAACGATGGCACCGCGAGAGTTGACCAGGTGGGGCATTGCAGCACGTAGGAGCTTGAATGGGCCAGTTAGATTGGTGCGTACCATGTCATCCCAGTCGCCATCCGAAAGCGCCCCAACAGGGCCTGCTCTGACAATTCCGGCGTTTAGAACGAGGCCGTTCAGTCTGCCAAACTTTCTAATAGTCGTATTAACAAGATGAGCTAGATCCTCCTCTGATGATGCGTCCGCGGCCAGGGCGAAAGCCCCTGTCTCATCGGCCACGGCTTGGAGGGGGGCTAGGCGTCGACCGCAGATCACGACTTCCCAGCCATCTGAACGGAGGGCTTTTGCAGTCGCCGCTCCAATGCCTGTGCCTCCGCCTGTGACAATTGCTACTGGGCGTTTAGTCATTTTTTGTCCTCAAGGGTGATTGCCGGTAGCTCAGGGAAAATCGCTCAAACGAACTCAAGCGGCGGGAGGGCAGAGCGAGCTAGATACCCGAAGTCGGCTACTACGCTCGTTCCGTTGATGGGGGCGCTGACGGGCGATGCTAGAAACACCACGTGACGCGCAAGCTGTTGAGCCTGCATTACGGGTAAGCCTGTCCCCTCAAAACCCTCTGGACGGCCTAGGTCGGCTCGCGACATGGGTGTGTCTACTACGCCTGGGCAGAGACAATTGATTCTTACAGTCGGATGGTCTACAGATAGTGCTTTGGTGAGCATCAGCACTGCGCCTTTTGATGCGCAATAGGGAGCCATTCCCTCGAACGCGACCAATGCGGAGTCAGAGGCGAGGAATACGATGCTGCCAATCTCGCTTTTACTCAGTAAGGGTAGGGAGTGTTTGGCGGCCAGGAAATTGCCTCTGACATTAACCGCCATCACTCTATCCCAATCCTCCGCAGTGATCTCGATGGACGTGCGTCCAACAGGGCCTGAGATGCCTGCGCATCCGATCAACGAGTTCAGTTGGCCAAAAATACTTTCAGCGTAAACGACCGCATTCCGGATATCAGTTTCTGATGAGATATCAGCCTGAAAAAACGACACGTAGCGCCCTTCTTGACTGAGCTTCTCAGCTATCTCAGCGCCGACGCCGTCGCGATCGACTATCAATACTTTCGCGCCTTCATCGACCATGGCCCGCACGCAGGCAAGGCCAATGCCCGAGGCGCCACCAGTAACCAAAACCACTCGGCCACTCAAATGCATATCCAAGATTCAAACCTCCTGAGCTTGCTGAACCGGAGGAGGCAGCGAGAGCGATTGGCAGCGCCACCACCTCTTTGAACTTGCTGGCACGAAGTCTGCGGGGCATGAAGCGAGCTGCCTCACGCCCCGGGTCATTCAGCCTTTGGAGTGATCGTCAGGATAAACGGTGGTGTTCATTACGCTGAGGCGGGAGTTGAATGGCAACACCAGCAAGCTATTCAGAGTGTCATCCCAGCCATACATACGGCCAATCGATCGCTCCAGCTTCAGGTCGATCAGCAGCACGGCTTCTACAGTCATTACTTTTTCAGTCCAGAAGAAGATGTACAGGTCTTCTGCGACTTTCCAGGCTTTACAGTGGTCTGTATCGGCCAGACCCACTTCGCCGCCGCGCAGGCAGTGCCAAGTGAATGTGCCGAGGTTCAGGTAAATATGCTCGTAGGTTTCGATGTCGCTATAGCGATAGAAGATGCGTTTGCCAACCAGACCATCGGAGCGCTCGTGTTTTGCCTCTTCACCGTTGATATTTGCAAAGGTGAAATCGGTGACCGCTCTCGTTTTGCCTGCCACATCCACGAAGCGGGACAGGCCCGTAGTCACGGCCCCAGTATTCTGATCGAGGATGATGGTCACGTTCTCGGCAGCCAACCCCTCGCCGCGCACGAAGTCGATAATGAAAATTCCGGGGCGAGCTTCAATCGCTTTGTACTCAGCGGTGCCGCTCTTGTGATCCGTACCCTTACCGACAGACCAGGTCAACGACTGCTGATCTTTGAATTCGTACTCAACTGACTCATCGGGTGCATCACCGATCTGAAGAGTAGTGCCAGCCAGTGCGGAGGATGCCGGGAGTGTTTGCTTGCCGAAGCCGTCCAGCATGACCGATACCGATGGCCACTCATCTTCTGGTACGAAATCTTGCGTAGATGCCAAAGCCATGATTTTTATGCCTTTTTGTTATGGGTTAGGGGTGCTGCTGCCTGGGTAGCTAACCGCAGTGACAGCGGACGTTGCACGCTGCTAGGTCAAAACTCTACGTTTGTTTAGTTTCATCGTCAATGGCATTTTTGCCGGGGTTTCTCCTTTCCGAGTTGATTGCCTCTGACTGCTTTGGTGGTGAGAACGGCCTACGTGCTCCGGCTGAAGGGTTTATGAGACCATCGGCGTTCTGTTCGCGGCTTGAGTTGCGCGTGGCTCGCCCCAAGCGCTTGCTTGGCACGGGTTGAATTAGGATCTGTAGTGGGTGTTGATATGACGGAGCAAGCTAGTCGATTGCCGTATGGGGAAGGTCGAGAGGCATTGATGGCCGCGGCGATCGATGTGGTAGCGGAGAAAGGTTTACGCGGCGTGACTTATCGCGCGATTGCAGGACGTGCGCGCGTGAACCATACCTTGGTGACCCATCACTTCGGCTCGATAGAGGGGTTGTTGGCAGCCACCATGGAGTGGGCGATTGAGCGATCGATCCGCGAATCGGGGCTGGATAGAATTACGGACTTCGACGAAGCGTTTGCCGACTCTCTCATCGCGTCCGCCTCGCGGGAGCCAGAACTGCAACTGTTTCAATTCGAGATGCTACTGGAATCTCGGCGTAGCCCAGAAATGCGAAGCCTGGTTGAAAAGCTATATTCGAGCTACATGAGCACGGTGGAGCAGGCGCTGAAGGATAAGGGGCTGGACACGGCTAACGAGGCCGCGATCGCAATCTTCGCGGCTCTGGATGGACTGATGCTGCAATTTCTAACCATCAGCGAGCCGGCGAAGATCCGATCGGCGCTGATCCACATTGGGCATCTGGTTTCTGCAATTCCTCCCATAAGCAGGTACGAAGACGTTCAGCCTTAGCCTTCCACGCTACACGGGCCCTCACTGGGCCCGCGTCACCGTTATCGCTAAGTGCTCAGATCAAACGCTGCTGCGTGATGTCGGGCCGTTGGATTGCTGGCGATCTTGCAGCTTCCGCACGCCATAGAGAACCACCGAGAGCAGAAGAATGCCGATACCCATCAGCAATTCCTTGGTCCCACCGTAACCTACCAGTTCAGTGGAGGCAGCACCCACCAATACGATAAGACCGGTCAGCAAGATAAGAGCCCAAGCTACTGGTATCCAGCCGCGGCCGAGTTTCACGGGTCTATCTATGCCAGCAGCGTCCTTTCGCAGCCATAGGAACCCACTCAGCGCGAAGAAAATCGAAGCAACGTACCCAATGTTCGCAGTGACCAAAATGGCCAGAGGGGAGGAAAGCAGGAAAATCATTCCGATATTCAAGATCACAGCTACGGTCATGCACCTTCCAGGTACCTGGTGTTTGTTTAACACACCCAACTGGCGGATGGTCAAACCGTCTAGCGCCATACCGTACAGCGCACGTGATCCATCGGCGAGGGATGCGTTTAGCCCCATGAAGAGTCCTACCAAAAGGGTGCCCACGAAGAAACTGCTGTACTCACTTCCAAGAATTGCGTCGAAGGCCCCGATGAAGAAACCGTTGGGATTATCAATGGCTGCTTGCTGATCGGCCAAGCCGCCCAAGCTGAAGGCCACCGCCGCGAAGGCGGCAACCGTATATAGCCCAGACGTTACGAGGGCCATGCGCATATCACGCTTGCTACGGTACTCAGGACCGAACGCGGCGCACATTTCTGTCCCGTAAGCGCTCCATGCGATGAGGAACAGCCACATTAGCGCGGTACGACCTGTTGTCCAATCGGTGGCAGGCAGTCGATCCCATGCGATTTGGAAGTGGGAGAAATTCCAGGCGTCGCTATAGAGCGGAGCGAATGCCAGCACCAAAATGGGTATCAGCAGGAGCACGCCCATATATTTCGAAACGGAAGCCGCCATCTGGACACCCAGGCGGTTGAATTGCCAGAACACGAGGATCAGACCAGCGCCGATAAACTGGGCTAGGCCAATGCTCACCGAACCGAGCTGATAGCTCCACGTCTGGTCGGCAAACCACTGAGCCTGGATCAGCGAGCCAGCACTCACGCCAACGATCGCTAATACGGCTGACCATCCGAGCCAATAGCCGAACGATGCGATTGGACCGACCAGCGTGCAGCGGCGCTTCCAGCCTTCCGTGGCGATCATGGCAATGCCGCCTGGCTTATCCGGATACATGGCGCTGACTTCAAGAAATATCCAGTTCTGGCATGCTCCGATCGCGGCGGAACCAACCCACAAAACTAGAGCGCCAATAGGGCCTAACGCTCCGAGGGCAAATCCGAATGAGGCGAAAATTGATCCAGAGACGGCCATGGAGAGCGCGAAAGCGTCAGTCCAGCGAAGCGTTTTGGATAGATGGGAGGGATTATTTTCGTTATTAGCCATCGATAGGCGTCCTGGAAATAATTGAGGCAGTAGGATTACTCCACAGTGTGAGCAACTGACGCATGACTCACAGTGACTGACGTTTGCGCTAGCGTGCCAAAGGTAAGCGGCCAGCCAACACACCTTCAGAATCCCAGCATTAAGGGCGATGGTGTCCACCTAAAAATACGTGGACACCATCGCCCTTATCGCAAGGATCACCATGCGCCAGCGCACCTCTTACCCCAAGCCCTTCAAAGCCCAAGTCGTCCAGGAATGTCTCCAACCTGACGTGTCGATAGCCAGCATCGCGCTGCGCCATGGCATCAATGCCAACCTGGTGCGCAAATGGATTCCGCTCTATCGTGACCGCCAACCTGACGCGTTACCTGCATTCGTGCCGCTGACGATGAAGCCTGAATCTGCGCCTGCGCAACCAACGTTGGCGCGTATCGAAATTCCGTTCAAACAACACACACTCACAGTGACCTGGCCCACTGTCGATCCCGATGGCTGCGCCCGCTTCATTCGCGGCCTCGTCAAATGATCCGTATCGATACCATCTGGCTGGCCACCGAGCCCATGGACATGCGCGCCGGCACCGAAACGGCCTTGGCCCGTGTTGTCGCGGTCTTCGGTGCGGCGAATCCGCACTGCGCTTATCTCTTCGCCAACCGTCGCGCCAACCGGATAAAGGTGCTGGTACATGACGGCGTTGGCGTGTGGCTGGCAGCACGCCGACTCAACCAGGGCAAATTCCACTGGCCGGGCATTCGTCACGGCGCTCAAGTGGAACTGGACAGCGAGCAACTTCAGGCGCTCATCGTGGGGTTACCTTGGCAGCGCATGGGGGCCAACAGCACCATCACACGGCTTTAGTGCTTGCCATTGGCATAACCGCCAATCGCCGCCAGTGCGGTGCTCTGGCACAATTGGCGGCATGACTTCCTTACCCGACCTCGACCAACTGACCCCAGCAGAGCTGCGTGCGCTGCTTGAGCAGACGCTGACATTGCAGTCTCAAGTCGAGGCGATGAGTCGCAAGATCCAGAACGACAAAATCATCATCGAGCAACTCACGCACGAGATTGCCGTTCTCAAACGCCATAAGTACGCCAAGCGCAGCGAACAAATCAGCCCAGAGCAAGGCCGTCTGCTCGATGATTTGCTCAACGTCGACCTTGAGGCCATCGAAGCTGAGCTGAACGCACTTCATCCCGACCCGGCCCCAAAAGAGCCAAGCCAGAAGCCCAAGCGCGCACCACTGCCAGCACAGCTTCCGCGTACGGTTATCCGCCATGAACCCGACAACACCCAATGCGCGTGTGGCTGCAAGCTTCAACGCATCGGTGAAGATGTCAGCGAAAAGCTCGATTAAACGCCAGGTGTGTTCACGGTCGAGCAGCATGTACGTGGCAAATGGGCCTGCCGAGCTTGCGAAACCCTGATCCAGGCACCGGTTCCGGCACAAGTCATCGACAAAGGCATCCCCACCGCAGGCCTGTTGGCCCATGTGATGGTGGCCAAGTTCGCTGACCACCTGCCGCTGTACCGGCAGGAAAAGATCTTTGGTCGCGCCGGCTTGGCCATTCCCCGTTCGACACTGGCCCGCTGGGTTGGGCAAACAGGTGTTCAGCTTCAACCATTGGTCGATGCACTGCGTGAAGCGGTGCTGGCGCAACCGGTCATCCATGCCGATGAAACACCGGTTCAGATGCTGGCACCGGGTGAAAAGAAAACCCATCGAAGTTATGTGTGGGCCTACAGCAGCACTGCTTACGCAGAGCTGAAATCCGTGGTCTACGACTTCAGCCCGAGCCGTGCCGGCGAGCATGCGCGTAACTTCCTGGGCGACTGGCGCGGCAAGTTGGTGTGCGATGACTTTGCCGGCTACAAGGCCAGTTTCGAACAAGGCATCGTCGAGGTTGGCTGCATGGCCCATGCGCGCCGCAAGTTCTTTGACTTGCATGCGGCGAACAAGAGTCAGTTGGCCGAGCAGGCGCTTCTAACGATTGGTGCGCTCTACGAGGTCGAACGACAGGCCAAGGACATGAGCGAAGAAGACCGCCGACGAATACGTCAGCGGGATGCGGTTCCCATCGCTGAAAAACTGCATGACTGGATGCTGACCCAGCGCGAGCTGGTGCCAGAAGGCTCGGCCATCGCCAAGGCTCTCGATTACAGCTTGAAACGCTGGGTAGCGCTGACGCGCTACCTGGACGACGGCGCCTTGCCCATCGATAACAACCACGTCGAGAACCAAATACGACCGTGGGCACTTGGACGTGCCAATTGGTTGTTTGCTGGATCACTGCGCAGTGGCAAACGCGCGGCTGCGATCATGAGCTTGATCCAGTCGGCGCGTATGAATGGACATGATCCGTATGCCTACCTCAAGGACGTGCTGACACGACTGCCTACTCAACGGGCGAGCGAGATCGAGGCCTTGTTGCCGCATCAGTGGACGCCTGCTTAACGAGCGCAAGGTGTGTTCGCGGCTCGCTTACTGCCAAAGGTCGGTCAGCCGTAGACCGGTGTCTCCTCGAAAGATTAGTAGGGCTTTCAGCCCCAGCTCGGTCTGCCCCTTTGGGATGCGCATCATCGCGTTACAAAATCTGTAGAGAGAAAGTAGGGCTTGATTATTGACTATCAAAACTAGTGTAAATAGGATCGCCAGCTTTTACGACCGACCGGTCGGTAGCTATTGTTTGGAGTAGTGCTATGAGCGGATTTGTCAGTACGCCGGTGCCGGTTCGCATCGCGATATCGTTGGGAATGATTGGTGCCCTAGGGCCATCAGCAGTCGACATGTATCTGTCAAGCCTTCCTGAAATTGCGCGCGAGTTTGAGACGAGCTTTGCGAGCGTGCAGTTGACGCTGACCTTCTTTTTGTTGGCCATGGGGGCAGGGCAGCTCGTTTTCGGCCCTGTCGTTGATGCTTACGGCCGACGCAAGCCTCTTCTCGCGGGTCTGGCCATTTTCACCGCTTGCTCTCTCGGTGCCGCTTGGGCAGCGTCGCTGGAAATTCTGACTGGATTCAGATTCGTTCAAGGGCTGGGAAGTGCACTCACTCTTGTAGTCATCATGAGTATGGTCCGCGACGTCAGCACCGGGGTGGGCGCCACCAAACTGTTCGCCATGCTGATGACCATCGAAGGAGTGGCGCCAATCCTGGCCCCCGCAGCCGGCGGTTTCGTCGACGCGCATTTTGGATGGCGGGCTGTGATGCTGGTGCTGACGGCTCTCGGAATCGCAGTGTTGATCAACAGCTGGGTCGCGCTCCCAGAGACACTGACCTCCAAAAACCGTGTGCCATTGAGCATTGGCTCAGCGTGCCGAGCGTACGTTGCGATTGCTAAGGATCGGAAATTTTTGATGCCAACACTGGCGGTTTCGGCGGTCTTCTTTTTTCTGTTCGCTTACATCGGTGGTGCGACATTGGTGTACCAAGAAGGCTACGGATTGAGCGCTCAGCAATTCGGTCTGCTATTCGGTGGGACTGGCGTGACTATCATTTTCGGCGCAATGGTCGCGGGCAAGATGGTAAGCCGTTTAGGCCTTGGCAAGCTGTCTATGTTGGGCGTTGCCTGTATGGCGACAGGGGCGATGATCTCGTTCGCATCAGCAGCGTCAGGCATGGGCTTGGCTGGAGTTGTCACTGGGATGGCTATCGCTTTATTTGGCCTAGGTATCGCTGAGTCGACATTGATGTCGCTGGTGATGTCGTCGCAGGAGAGGGCACTGGGCTCGACCGCTGCCCTCCTTGGGGCCTTCCAGTTGTCGATATCTTCCACCGCTACACCTGTTGCAGGTTTGGTGTTGCAGCATGGGCCAGAAGCTTGGGCGGCACTTCTTGCTGTCAGCGCTCTCATCGTTTGCGTTCTCACCAAGATAAGCGTGCCTAGTGGGGCTTCAGAGACATACAATCTCGCTGAACATTGAGTGGAGGCTGCATGAGTTCTAAAGATTTGAGCGCCACTGCTGGGCGGATCGCCCAGTTAGCGCTTAACCATTTCGCTGACCGCGGTTACGACGCGGCCTCCATGAATGACATCGCAGTGCTAGCGGGGCTCAAGAAGGCTTCGCTCTACGCTCATTTTGAAAGCAAAGATGCTCTTTATGCTACCGCGCTCGCGATGGCTTTGGATTCAGAGATCGGCTACGTACGCACTCATTTTGCTCACGGAGAGGAAGGCAGCGATGTTCCAGGCGAAGGATACTGGTCGCAGTTGCGCGATCGATACACACAAAATGACTCTTTGCGATTTCTATTGAGGGCTGCGTTTTACCCACCTCATGCACTCAGACAAACGGTGATGTCGGGCTATGACGGGTATTTGGAGGTGCTCCGGGGCTGTTTCACGGCAGCATGTGTGTCGGGGCACCAGAGCATTTCGTTTGAAGTAGAGAGCTGGCTCATTGATGCGTACATGGCGGTGATCGATAGCCTCACTGTTGAGCTGATCTATGGGAACGACGATGGGTATTGTCGACGTATTGAAGCTTTCAAAGGGCTTTACCGCCATGTGCGTAATCCCACTGGCCTTAGCGTCAGTGTTCACTCGACCTGAAAACGGCTGAAGTATCAGGTCGGCTTGCCACAATCTTGGCTGATAGCAGTGAAATTATAATATTTGGCTTTTGTAAAAAGCAAAATGTCGTTGAGGGGATCATCAAAATTGTGGCTAGCTTTTCTCGTAAGGTAGCAGGAGTCGCGGCTCCAGAAGCCGGCTCCACGTGAACCCAGCCCTACTGAGTTCACGAGCAGAATAGAGCCATTTTGCTCGATTTAAGTTATCACCCTAGACCTTGGGGGCACCCTCGTGTCTTATTGGTGGGGACGGTGCGTTGATAGAGAAGTGGCTTTGCGCTTGCTCGTTGTCGGCGTCTGTAAGTGCTGCTAGTTCTCCAGATCATCACATGCAGCGAACGCCACAGTTACAGGGCGCAGATCTAGGTTGATGGCACAGAAGCAAGTTCTACCCAGGAAGCGGGTCGTATAGGTCTATGATTAGAGATTTCATTAAATCTCCTAGTCTGTTGCTAGACTTGCCCTTGGTCAGCACAGGATAATGGCCCATTACCAAACACGAGCTTCAAATGTCCCGTCTTGCAGAATTCCGCGCCCTTGAGCGGCAGCTGGCTGCTCAACTCGCCGAGCTTGAGTCACTCGAGAATGATGATGGCCTGAAGCGCGAGATCGAATTCGAACAGAAGCTCCGCGGTCTCCTCGGTGAGTATGGCTACAGCTTGCGTCAGGTTGTCGTAATTCTTGATCCGCACGCTGCTAGCCGTATTGCTCTAGTTGCGAGAGAACCCAAAGGCAATCGTAAACCACGACAAGTCAAACGGTACAAAAATCCCCATAGCGGCGAAGTCGTGGAGACAAAAGGCGGTAACCAAAAAATATTGAAAGAGTGGAAATCGGAATATGGCTCCGACACCTTGGAGTCTCGGCTCGCGGAGTGAAAAACCGGACTCACAAGTGACGGCCCTGAGTGGGTCCTTTTTATCGGGTTATTCAGAAAATCATTAAACTGGTTTTTCTTCAAGTCTACGGCATTTAACTGAGCTGTAAGATGGACGATTAACTGATCGTAACCATCATCGCAAAACAGCCCATTTCAGCTTCTCGGGGCCAGTAGCCGACAGTCTGAATTTGCGTGTCTATGGCAGTGCGAACAAGACCGATACAGAGTAAGTGCTCCATGAACCCCACATTCAAAGCGCTTACCTGATGCCCGATGCTGTGCTCCCGATTTCCTTCTGGAGCCAGCCCTGCATGATGCGC
>NZ_JBIVGN010000017.1:36830-129184 GCF_044748705.1 Pseudomonas sp. NPDC089758 | reverse complement strand
CTGGATTAAGCAACTCATTGAATTTCAAGGAGTTTCTCGTTCCGACTACGCTGGAAGTGGGGCGCATTATAAGGGGATTCGAGAACGCGTCAAGGTTTAAATCCAACAAACTTCACCATCGCTGAAAAGCCAAGCGGGGAGGCCTGTCGGCCTCCCCGCTTTTCATCACCTATATATAGCCTCAGACCACACCAGCACTGCGCAAACGCCCCAGCGCATCGCCATCCAACCCCAGCACATCCCCAAGAACCGCCTCCGTATGCTCACCCAACAACGGCGGCGCACGACGATACTCAACAGGCGTTTCCGATAACCTGATAGGGCTGGCCACCTGCGGCACACTCCCAGCCAAGGCATGCGGCATGCTCACTGCCAGGCCGCGAGCAAGCACCTGCGGATCCTGGAACATCTGCGCCAGATCATTGATCGGCCCACAGGGTACGCCCGCAGCCTCCAACTGGCTCACCCACTCCGCCGTTGTCTTGAACACTGTGGCCTGGCGAATCAAGGGAATCAGCTGCGACCGATTGGCCACCCGCAGTTTGTTGGTTGCGAAACGTGGGTCATCAGCCCATTGAGGCTGACCAGCCACCTCGGCGAACTTGCGGAACTGGCCATCGTTGCCCACGGTGAGAATGAAGTCGCCATCTGCGGTCGGGAAATCCTGATAAGGCACAATATTAGGATGTGCATTGCCCAGCCGGCGAGGCGCGTTGCCGGTAGTGAGATAGTTCATCGCCTGGTTGGCCAGGCATGCTACCTGCACATCCAGCAAGGCCATATCGATGTGCTGCCCAACCCCAGTCTGGTCGCGATGGGCAAGGGCCGCCAGTATGGCCACGGTCGAATACAGCCCAGTCAGAATATCGGTAAGCGCTACCCCCACTTTCACAGGCCCGGCACCTTCCTCACCATCCGGGCGCCCGGTCAGGCTCATCAGCCCGCCCAGCCCCTGGATCATGAAGTCATAGCCGGCGCGCTTCGCGTAGGGCCCGGTCTGACCGAAGCCAGTGATCGAGCAATAGATAAGCTTGGGATTCACCGACTTCAGGCTCGCGTAATCCAGCCCATAGGCAGCCAACCCGCCAACCTTGAAGTTTTCGATGACGATGTCCGACTTCGCAGCCAGCTCACGCACCAGGCGCTGCCCCTCCGGCTGCGTAAAGTCGATAGTCACCGAACGCTTGTTGCGGTTGGCCGACAAGTAGTAAGCCGCCTCGCTGGTGTTCTCGCCTTGTGCATCCTTGAGGAAGGGCGGCCCCCAGGCGCGGGTATCGTCGCCGCAGCCTGGGCGCTCGACCTTGATCACATCGGCGCCCAGGTCAGCCAGAATCTGACCGGACCAAGGCCCAGCCAGCACACGGGAGAGATCCAGCACCCGCAGATGAGATAGCGCGCCCATGGCCCGGCTCCTTATCAATAGAAGGCCTGGATGCCGGTTTGCGCGCGCCCCAGAATCAGCGCGTGTACGTCATGGGTTCCCTCGTAGGTGTTGACCACCTCAAGATTGACCAGATGACGCGCAACACCGAACTCGTCGGAAATACCATTACCACCCAGCATGTCACGGGCCATACGCGCAATCTCCAGCGACTTGCCGCACGAGTTGCGCTTCATGATCGAAGTGATTTCCACCGCAGCGGTGCCCTCGTCCTTCATCCGTCCCAAACGCAGGCAGCCTTGCAGGCCCAAGGTGATTTCGGTCTGCATGTCGGCCAATTTCTTCTGGATGAGCTGGTTGGCAGCCAACGGGCGACCGAACTGCTGACGGTCCAGGGTGTACTGGCGAGCGGTGTGCCAGCAGGCTTCAGCCGCGCCCAGAGCCCCCCAGGAAATACCATAACGGGCAGAGTTCAAGCAGGTGAACGGACCTTTGAGGCCACGCACCTCGGGGAAGATGTTTTCCTCTGGCACGAACACATTGTCCATCACGATTTCGCCGGTGATCGACGCGCGCAGGCCGACCTTGCCGTGGATTGCCGGCGCACTGAGGCCCTGCCAACCCTTTTCAAGGACAAAGCCTCGGATATCCCCCGCGTCATCCTTGGCCCAGACCACGAACACATCGGCGATCGGGCTGTTGGTGATCCACATCTTGCTGCCGCTCAGGCGATAGCCACCGTCCACTTTCTTCGCACGAGTGATCATCGAGCCCGGGTCGGAGCCATGGTTAGGTTCGGTCAAGCCAAAGCAACCGATCCACTCGCCGCTGGCGAGCTTGGGCAGGTACTTCTGTTTTTGCGCCTCGGTACCGAATTCGTTGATCGGCACCATCACCAGTGAAGACTGCACACTCATCATCGAGCGATAGCCGGAGTCGATACGTTCCACTTCCCGGGCAATCAGCCCGTAGCACACGTAGTTGAGGCCACTCCCGCCATATTGCTCGGGAATGGTTGCGCCCAGCAGTCCGACCTCACCCATTTCGCGAAAGATAGCGGGGTCGGTCTGCTCATGGCGGAACGCCTCCAGCACCCGCGGTGCCAGCTTGTCCTGGGCGAACTGATAGGCGCTGTCACGAACCATGCGCTCTTCTTCAGTGAGCTGCTGGTCCAGCAGCAGCGGGTCGATCCAGTTGAAGCTTGCTTTACCGGCCATGAACGAAATCCTCGAAATAGGGGAGCAGATTCTTGTGCCTTTGATCCTAGGCCTGATCTACAACGAGGACAAACGAGGATTGCGCACGCATTAGTGATAATTTGTCACTCCGAGAAGCTAAAAACCCAGTCTCGCAAACACTATGAGTGAGGTTGCCGTACATGCGCCGCAAGATCCCCAGTACCACCGCACTGGTCTGCTTCGAAGCGGCAGCGCGCCACGAGAGCTTTACCAAGGCTGCTCAGGAGCTTGCGCTGACCCAGGGCGCCGTCTGTCGCCAGATCGGCGGCCTTGAAGCGTTTCTCAACGTAGAGCTGTTCCGGCGTTCGCGGCGCGGCGTCAAGCTGACCGAGGCGGGACTGTCCTATAGCCGCCAGGTTGCCGCCCAGCTGGATGCAGTAGAGCGCGACACCTTGTCGGTAATGCGCCAGCAAGGTGCCAACGTGATCGAACTGGCCGTGGTGCCGACCTTCGGCACCCAATGGCTGCTGCCTCGGCTCAAGGACTTCCAGCAGCGACACCCGGACGTCACCGTCAACCTGACCAACCGCACACGGCCATTCCTGTTTGCCGACACGGCGTTCGATGCCGCTATCTATTTTGGCGATGGCGACTGGTCAGGCACGCACGCCCACCGCCTGATGGGCGAAAACCCGGTACCTGTGTGCAGCCCGGCCTTGCTGGACGGCCACGGCATGCTCGACGCGACGCGTATCGCCAACCTACCGCTGCTGCAGCAGACCACCCGGCCTTACGCCTGGCGCCAGTGGTTCAACGGTTTGGGCATGAACGTTTCCGGCGATATGACAGGTCCGCGCTATGAACTGTTCTCCATGCTGGCCCAGGCTGCAATCCACCAGATGGGCATCGCGCTGATACCACCATTCTTGATCCAGCGGGAGCTGGAGGAAGGCAGGCTGGTGGTCGCTAACAGATACGCCCTGTCCAGCGACAAGGCCTATTATCTGATGATTCCCGAACGCAAGGCCGAGTCGGCATCGCTGCGGGCATTCCGTGATTGGCTTCTGGCGCAGGCACAGCACTACATCGCCCCTTCCCTACCTTTGTAGTCAATTATTTTGAACACCTACAGATGTATGTTTTTGTCGCATATAAGCAAACTGTTCAGGTGAATCGAAAAGCCTCAACAAAACCGTTAAACACGCGGCTTTCAGAGGGTTTTACGACATTCGCGAGTCCATCTGCGAAATCAATGCAAAAAAATTCAAAAAATCCCCTAATCTGCCAATAGCCCATGCTTGACGGGCTGCGGCCCACTCGTTGCGACATACGGTCACAGGGTGACTTGTAGTTTTAACTTCGTTTCGCTCCAGAACCGGTTGAAGGGCCTTGGGTTCGTCTGCAAAATGCTCCGCCCGCCCTGGATTCGGCGGGCTGGCGCCCAATAGCCAAACCCGCGCACCACCCGAAGTGCGCTGGCTTCATAAAGACAAAAAGGTCACCGCAGGAGAAATAGTCGTGCACATTGGTGTTCCTCTCGAGACGCAGACCGGTGAGACAAGGGTCGCTGCGACCCCGGAAACCATCAAGAAACTGATTGGCCAGGGCCATCAGGTCACCGTCCAACGGGGGGCAGGGCTCAATGCCAGCATTCCGGACAGTGCCTATGAGGCTGTGGGTGCTTCCCTGGGAAGCGCAGCCGATGCCTACGGCGCCCAACTGGTTCTCAAGGTGGTCGGCCCCAACGACCAAGAGCTGGCCCTGATCAACAGCGGCAGCCTTCTGGTGGGCATGCTCAACCCCTTCAACAACGAGCTGATCGGCAAGATGGCAGAGCGCGGTATCACTGCCTTCGCCCTGGAAGCCGCGCCGCGTACATCGCGGGCCCAGAGCCTGGACGTGCTGTCGTCCCAGGCCAACATCGCCGGTTACAAGGCCGTGCTACTGGCTGCCCATCACTACCCGCGCTTCATGCCCATGCTGATGACCGCCGCCGGTACTGTGAAAGCCGCGCGCGTGCTGATCCTGGGTGCTGGCGTCGCCGGCCTGCAAGCCATTGCCACCGCCAAGCGCCTGGGCGCAGTCATCGAGGCGTCCGACGTACGCCCGGCGGTCAAGGAGCAGATCGAGTCGCTGGGCGCCAAGTTCATCGACGTGCCCTACGAGACCGATGAGGAACGCGAGTGCGCAGAAGGCGTCGGCGGCTATGCCCGGCCGATGCCGGCCAGCTGGATGCAGCGTCAGGCCCAGGCCGTGCATGAGCGGGCCAAACAGGCCGACATCGTCATCACTACGGCGCTCATCCCTGGCCGCAAGGCTCCGACGCTGCTCAGCGCCGAAACCGTGGCGCAGATGAAGCCAGGCTCGGTGGTCATCGACCTGGCCGCTGCCCAAGGCGGCAACTGCCCGCTGACTGTCGCCGACCAGGTCGTGATGGAAAACGGCGTGACCATCGTCGGCCCGACCAACCTGCCGGCCCAGGTGGCGGCAGATGCCTCGGCACTGTATGCACGCAACCTGCTGGATTTCATGAAGCTGCTGTTCGACAAGGACGGTGCGCTGGTCATCAACCTCGAAGACGACATCGTCGCCGCGTGCCTCATGTGCCGCGACGGCCAGGTCGTGCGCAAGAACGGCTAAGGAGCACGACAATGGAAGACATGCTGATTTCCCACGGCATCTACAACCTGATCATCTTCGTGCTGGCCATCTACATCGGCTATCACGTGGTCTGGAACGTGACCCCGGCACTGCACACGCCCCTGATGGCGGTCACCAACGCCATCTCGGCCATCGTCATCGTCGGCGCCATGCTGGCTGCCGCGCTGACCGTGACCCCGGCCGGCAAACTGATGGGCACCCTGGCGGTGGCCCTGGCTGCAGTCAACGTGTTCGGTGGCTTCCTGGTCACCCGTCGCATGCTTGAGATGTTCAAGAAGAAAACCAAGAACGAGGCGCAGAAGTAAGCATGAGCATGAATCTGGTAACGCTCCTCTATCTCGTCGCCTCGGTCTGTTTCATTCAGGCACTCAAGGGCCTGTCGCACCCGACCACGTCGCGGCGCGGCAACCTGTTCGGCATGATCGGCATGGGGATCGCGATCCTCACCACGGTTGGCCTCATCTATAAGCTTGGGGCAGAGCTGGCAACTGCCGGCATCGGTTATGTCATCGTCGGCCTGCTGGTCGGCGGTACTGCCGGTTCGATCATGGCCAAGCGCGTGGAGATGACCAAGATGCCGGAGCTGGTCGCCTTCATGCACAGCATGATCGGCCTGGCGGCGGTATTCATTGCCATCGCGGCAGTACTCGAACCGCAATCGATGGGCATTGTCGCTAGCATCAGCGACCCGATCCCCACCGGTAACCGCCTGGAGCTGTTCCTTGGCGCTGCCATCGGTGCAATCACCTTCTCAGGCTCCGTGATCGCGTTCGGCAAGCTGTCGGGCAAGTACAAGTTCCGCCTTTTCCAAGGCGCACCGGTACAGTTCGCCGGCCAGCACAAGCTGAACCTGATTCTGGGCCTGACCACGATTGCCCTGGGCCTGCTGTTCACCTTCACCGGCCACTACAGCGCCTTCACCCTGATGCTGGTCCTGGCCTTCATCATGGGTGTGCTGATCATTATCCCGATCGGCGGTGCAGACATGCCGGTGGTGGTGTCGATGCTCAACAGCTATTCGGGTTGGGCGGCAGCCGGTATCGGCTTCTCGCTGAACAACTCGATGCTGATCATCGCCGGGTCCCTGGTGGGCTCCAGCGGTGCGATCCTCTCGTACATCATGTGCAAAGCGATGAATCGCTCGTTCTTCAACGTCATCCTTGGCGGCTTCGGCGGGGATGTCGATGCCGGCGCGGCGCAAGGCTCGAAAGAGCAACGCCCAGTGAAGTCTGGCTCGGCAGATGACGCGACCTTCCTGCTGAGTAACGCCGACACGGTGATCATCGTACCCGGCTACGGACTGGCGGTAGCCCGTGCCCAGCACGCGCTCAAGGAACTGACCGAGAAGCTGACCCAAAACGGGGTGACCGTGAAGTACGCCATCCACCCAGTGGCAGGGCGCATGCCCGGGCATATGAACGTACTGCTGGCCGAGGCCGAAGTGCCTTACGACCAGGTGTTCGAGATGGAAGACATCAACGCCGAGTTCGGCCAGGCCGACGTCGTGTTGGTGCTTGGCGCCAACGACGTGGTCAACCCGGCGGCGAAGAACGATCCAAAGTCGCCGATTGCGGGCATGCCGATCCTGGAGGCGTACAAAGCCAAGACCGTCATCGTCAACAAACGCTCCATGGCCAGCGGCTACGCCGGCCTGGACAACGAACTGTTCTACCTGGACAAGACCATGATGGTATTCGGTGACGCGAAGAAGGTCATCGAGGATATGGTCAAAGCCGTCGAGTAACCCCGCTTCCACCAACCAGTGGAACATGAAGAAGCCCCGGCGAGTCCCCTCCCGGGGCTTCTGCATTTTGCTGATCCAGATCAATGGCTCTATTCCCGGGCGCCTCATACGACCATGGTCGTGGGACGGCGCCGGGGTAAATCTCTAGACTGCCCGGCAGTAGCTTCAGTAGCCCGAGATAACAATCCATGTACCGTGATCGTATCCGCTTGTCCTCCCTGCACAGCAAGGTAATGAGTGCGGCTGATGCCGCTGGCCTGATCGAGGACGGCATGACCGTCGGCATGAGCGGTTTCACCCGCGCCGGCGAAGCCAAGGCCGTACCGCATGCCTTGGCCGAACGCGCCAAGCTGTCGCCTCTGAAAATCAGCCTGATGACCGGCGCCAGCCTGGGCAATGACCTGGACAAGCAGTTGACCGAGGCCGGCGTGCTGGCGCGCCGCATGCCATTCCAGGTCGACAGCACCCTGCGCAAAGCCATCAACGACGGTCAGGTGATGTTCATCGACCAGCACCTGTCGGAAACCGTAGAGCAGCTGCGCAATCAGCAGCTCAAATTGCCGGACATCGCGGTAATCGAAGCGGTGGCCATCACCGAACAAGGCCACATCGTGCCGACCACCTCGGTGGGCAACTCGGCGAGCTTCGCGATCTTCGCCAAGCAGGTGATTGTCGAGATCAACCTGTCGCACAACGCCAACCTCGAAGGCCTGCACGACATCTATATCCCGACCTATCGCCCGACCCGCACGCCGATCCCGCTGGTGAAAGTGGATGATCGCATCGGCAGCACCGCGATCCCGATCGACCCCGCCAAGATCGTCGGCATCGTCATCAGCGACCAGCCAGATTCGCCGTCCACGGTGCTGCCGCCGGACGACGAAACCCAGGCCATCGCCGACCACCTGATCAACTTCCTCAAGAAAGAAGTGGATGCAGGCCGCATGACCAACAGGCTCGGCCCACTGCAGGCCGGTATCGGCAGCATCGCCAACGCGGTGATGTGTGGCCTGATCGAGTCGCCGTTCGAAGACCTGACCATGTACTCCGAAGTGCTTCAGGACTCGACCTTCGACCTGATCGACGCTGGCAAGCTGAGTTTTGCCTCAGGCAGCTCCATCACCCTGTCGGGCCGTCGCAATGCCGACGTATTCGGCAACCTGGAGCGCTACAAGGACAAACTGGTCCTGCGCCCGCAGGAGATCTCCAACCACCCTGAGGTCGTGCGCCGCCTGGGCATCATCGGCATCAACACCGCCCTGGAGTTCGACATCTACGGCAACGTCAACTCCACGCACGTCTGTGGCACCCGGATGATGAACGGTATCGGTGGCTCCGGCGATTTCGCCCGTAATGCTCACCTGGCCGTATTCGTCACCAAGTCGATCGCAAAAGGCGGCGCGATCTCCAGCGTTGTACCTATGGTGAGCCATGTCGACCACACCGAACACGATGTGGACATCCTGGTGACTGAGCAGGGGCTGGCAGACCTGAGGGGCCTCGCGCCGCGGGAGCGGGCACGGGCGATCATCGATAACTGTGTCCACCCGGATTACCGTGCGGCGTTGAACGACTATTTCGATCGCGCTTGCCTGCGGGGCGGCCATACCCCGCATATCCTGCGTGAAGCGCTGAGCTGGCACGAAAATCTGGAAGAAAGTGGGCGCATGCTCGCCAGCTGATCTGTAGCAGCGGCCAGCCTCTGCCATTGGCCGCCACGCGTTTCCCATCCCCAGCGATACTGTGAGGGCTGCTCTGCAGCCCTTTCGCGCCTAGTCGATTCAGCAAGGCACTCACCAAGCTACAAAACTGTACTACTGTACCGGTAATTCCTCTCCGCTCCGCCTGAGCAAACCCATCCAAATCTCAAAAAAGCACCAAAATAGTGCTGACCAGTACAGTTGCGCCTGTTTCGAGTGCAACAGTAGGGTTACACAGTTAACTGAACCATCGTTATGCAGCAGAACTGTATCTACTGTTATGGACAGCAAAGGAGGATCATTGGCATCAGTTAAACCACTCCCTAGTCCCGCCATAAGCGGAAGGATGAAACATCATGGAACGTACCCTCAGTTCCGGTCTCGTTTTTGAAAACAACGCCCAGCAAACCCACGCTTCCCTGCCGCTGCGCGCGCTCTCTACCCTGCTGCTGTGGCAGCGCCGCATGGCCAGCCGTCGTCAACTGGCTCGCCTGGATGCCCGCCTGCTGGCAGATGCCGGTATCAGCGAGTCGCAGCGTTACGAAGAGCTGAGCAAGCCGTTCTGGCGCTAAGCCCCGGCTCGCCGGCTGCGGCCGGCACCGCGAATTTCCAAACCCGTTGCAGGAAACTGCAGCGGGTTTTTTTATGAGTTTGCCCAGGGGTTCAACCAAGGCGCTGCCGTCAGCAACAAGAACAGTTTTATGGATTAAAAAAATAACCATAACAGTTTGCTTGTGCGCCGTTCATTAACATCCATTCATTCCGGCGCGTGATACGCTTGACTGGGCGGTCTGATAAAAACCAGATGCTCAAATCCACCGTGACGGACGAACCGTGTGAGCGTCTCAAGCAGATCTATCCGAACCTTCCCCAGGAGTGCACGACCATGACCCGTAAATACCTGATTGGCGCAGCCCTGCTGCTCGGCCTGGCCGGCACTGCCCACGCCACCAGCTTCATTGTCACTACTGACGCAGTCGTTGGCGCGGTTGCCGCCTCCACCGACGCCACCTCCGATGTGTCTTCGTCGTTCCGCGATGACAAGATCGTGCAGGCCGCTCGCGACGATGCGGCCAGCTACGTGGGCAGCCAGGGCGCTATTCGCGGCGCCAAGCTCGAAAGCGCTTTGCTGCACATCCGCTCGAACATGCCAGCCCTGCAGGCCAGCGATGCGCAGTTGGCTCAGGCCATCCTGGCGCTCTGACCTGCTACAGCCCACATGCGCTGGCCCTGGCCGGTACTTGTGGGCTAGCCTTCGACGTTCCTGTTCCTGTCGTAAGAAAGCCAATGCGTTATCTGTTGCCGCTACTGTTCTGCGTAGTCACCATGGGCAGTGCCCATGCCATGGACACCACCACGCAAGGCCTGGTCATCACAGGCTACGTCACCAGCCAGGTCACGACTGCCCCATTCGACCGCAAGCTGGTCAGGCAGGCTCGCGATGATGCCGCAGCCTTCGTCGCCAGCGACGGCCTGATTCACGGAGCACGCCTGGAAGCAGCGTTCAAGTCGCTACGACACGACGACATTCGTCAATCTGTCGGCGACCGTGAACTGGCAGAAGCAATTCTCGTCCAATCACTAAATCTGACTCCCTGTATTTCCGGAGATGCTCCATGCGTAAACCGCTGATCGCCGCTACCCTCGGCATGTTGCTGCTGGCCGACCTGGCCCAGGCACAAACTCTGGTGGCCACCAGCAACATCATCGTGCGAGCCTTCGGCCGCTCGATCGACTTCACCTCTGACACCACCACCTCGATCCGCGACTCCAAGGTCGTGCGTGAAGCCCATGACGACGCTGCAAGCTTCGTCGCCAGCAACGGTGATATTCGTGGCGCCCAGCTTGAGGCCGCTTTCAACACCCTGCGCGAACGCGTGCCTGAAGCGCGCGACGCCAGCGACCAGGTGCTGGCCGAAGCCATCCTGGCGCTGTGAACCGCGTACGTGCCTGGTTGCTCGGCTGCGCCCTGACGCTGCTGGGCACGCCCGCCCTGGCTGACCTGCAGCTCGAGCTGCAGGCAGCCGGCTTGACCCCACAGCAGGCTCAAGCCACCCACACCCTGCTTGATGAGGCTTTGGCCAAGCTCCCTCCCCGCTTCAAGCAACAGCTCAACCGGCGCGTCGAGGTCAGCTGGAGCGACAACATGCCAGCTGACGCCTACGGCCAGGCCTCCTTGGTCTCGACCCTGCAGCTCAACCGGCGCCTGCTGCCCAGCCTGGCGGACGGCAGTGCCGCCAAAGAGCGTACCAACCGCCCGCATGGCACGGTGCGTGAGGAGTTGCTGGCTACAGTCCTGCACGAACTTACCCACATATACGACCGAGCCCGGCTCTGGCCCAGTGCTGAACACTCGCTGATCGCCCGCTGCAAACGCCAGCAAGGCACCGTGGGTAAGGTCGGCCTGCCCGAGCAGTGTCGCGGCCAGGCCGAGCGCCGCTTTACCCTGAGCGATGACCCGCGCCTGCTCGACCTGGCCGGCTGGCCGCAATACGTCGGCCGCCGCGGTGAGCGCGAACAGCACAATGGCCAGTTCCTGCGCAGCCCCGACAGCTATGAGCTGAGCAGCCCCAAGGAATACATCGCGGTCAACATGGAGTACTTCCTCCTGGACCCGAGCTATGGCTGCCGTCGGCCAGCGCTCAATCAGTACCTGACTGATCATTTCGGCTGGGCGCCCAAGCAGACAACGTGCGCCAAGGGATTGCCATTCCTCAACGCCGGCAGCGACTTCGCCCGCCAGCCGTTGGGCGAAATCGACCCAGAGCGGGTCTACGAGGTGGACTTTCTCCTGGCCGAGGCCAACCAGAACCTGGTAAGCCGCTGGGGCCACAGCATGTTGCGCCTGGTGATCTGCAAACCCGGCCGCCCAAGGGGGCCAGACTGCCGGCTGGACCTCGACCAGCACCTGGTGCTCTCCTACCGGGCCTTCGTCAACGACGTTCAACTGTCCAGCTGGGATGGCCTGGTTGGAGCCTATCCGTCAAGACTGTTCGTGCTACCGCTGGCCCAGGTGATCGACGAATACACCAAGACCGAACTGCGCAGCCTGGCGTCGGTACCGTTGAAGCTCAACCGCGACGAAGTAGAAAACCTGGTACGCCAGGCCGCGGAGATGCACTGGAGTTATGACGGCAACTACTGGTTCCTGTCCAACAACTGTGCGGTAGAGTCCTTGAAACTGTTGCGCAGCGGCACCGCCAATCCGCGCCTGAACGACCTGGACAGCATCATGCCCAACGGTTTGCTCGCCGTATTGAAAGGTCGCGGACTGGCCGATACCAGCGTGCTCGACGACCCGCGCGAAGCCTTGCGCCTGGGCTACCGTTTCGACTCCTATCGCGACCGCTACCAGGCGATGTTCGATGTGCTGAAGAAACAGCTGCCAGTCAAGCAGGACAAGGTCGAGGACTGGCTGGCCCAGGACGCCGAACAACGCCGCGGCTGGTTCTCGCAAGCCGACCTGCGCACCAGCGCCGCCTTGCTGCTGCTGGAGCAGGCCAGCCTGCGCCGCCAACTGCTGCTGGCTCAGGATGAAGTGAAACAGCGCTATCTGAATGCGGCCGCGCTGAAAGACGGCAGTGTCAACAAGGCCGACCAGACACTCAAACAGATGCTCGCCAACAGTGGCTTCCTCAGCCGCCCGGCCGAACTGCTGGATACCAAGGGATACGGGCTGCCGCAGCCGGATGAGCGCGAGCATCTGGAGAAAGTCAGTAGTGAACGGCAGTCGCAGTTGCTGCGTTTGAGCACTGACCTCGACAGAGAAGTCAGGGCTCTGCTGGAGCCTTCGCGGGCCAAGGAAATTGCAGCGGTCGAGGCCAATGTGAAGCAGATCGGTGAACACCTGCGGGCGCTGCACAAGGCAGCAGGCGGCCTGCAACTACCTTGATCGCCCTTCTGGCCCTATCCCCGGCAAGGCGGCTCCCCCAGCGTGCACCATGGGTCATGTATGAGGGCCAATTGCCGGCGACAGGGTAGTAATGCGTCCATACGCTAGGGTTTTTCCTCTTGCTCCTCAGGCAAACCTTCATCCACATGCAGCCAAGGTAACCGGCTCCCGGTCCAGATGTGCCGCGTGGGCCGCACCCGTTCCGGGTGGTCCAGCGTCGCTACCGTCACATCGATGCTGCCCGGGCTATGCGACGTCACCAATGCCACATGTGCACCACAATCACCACAGAAGTAGCGCTTGCAACTGGCCGGTGCCATATAGCACTGCGGCCTGCCCGCCACCCATTGGAAACCGGAGCGCGGCACGGTGAGCCAGGTCACCAGCAGGCCCCCGCTGACCCGCCGGCAGATCGAACAATGGCAATGGGCGATATCGGTCAACTCACCCTTCAAGCAATAGCGCAAGGCGCCGCAATGGCAGCCACCTTCAGTTACATCAGACATCTCCTACCTCCCGTCGCCCTTTTTCTGGCGAAAGCTGGCTGAAAGCTTGCACCCATAGGATAGCCACCACTACCGGCACAAGACCGGTCAGCCAGGGCACCCGGACTATTCCGCGCCCGGCCCAATCAACAACAACAATGGTGATTCTGATGTATTCCTGTGCCCGCCCTTTCGCAGTACCCCTCCGCTTGCTCCCCGTGCAGCGCTTGACGCGCTGATTCGCCCCGATCGACTTTCCTTTCGCCGCGCCACGCCTGGAGTATTGCCATGCTGACCTTCCTCGGCTTTGCCATGGTCATCACCTTCATGTACCTGATCATGACCAAGCGCCTGTCGGCCTTGATCGCACTGATCCTGGTACCGATCCTGTTCGCCCTGTTCGGTGGTTTTTCCGCCAAGATCGGCCCGATGATGCTCGAAGGCATCAGCAAGCTCGCGCCCACAGGCGTCATGCTGATGTTCGCCATCCTTTACTTCGCCCTGATGATCGACTCCGGCCTGTTCGACCCGGCGGTGCGCAAGATCCTCAAGCTGGTCAAGGGCGACCCGCTGAAAGTCTCGGTCGGCACCGCTGTCCTGGCCCTGGTGGTCTCGCTGGACGGTGACGGCGCCACCACCTACATGATCTGCTGCGCCGCCATGCTGCCCCTGTATAGCCGCCTGGGCATGAGCCCGCGGATCATGGCCGGCTTGATCATACTCGCCGGTGGGGTCATGAACATGACCCCATGGGGCGGCCCCACTGCCCGCGCAGCCAGTGCCCTGCACGTAGACCCGTCGGACATTTTCGTACCGATGATCCCGGCCATGGTCTTCGGCGTGATGGCGATCCTCGCCATCGCCTACATGTACGGCAAGCGTGAGCGTGCCCGCCTGGGTGAGCTGCACCTGCCTACCGACGACATCGATCACAGCGAAATCACCGTGTCGCAGTTCCCCGACGCACGCCGGCCCAAGCTTCTGTGGTTCAACGGTGCGCTCACCGCCGCGCTGATGGCTGCACTGATCGCAGGCCTGCTGCCACTGCCGGTGCTGTTCATGATCGCCTTCAGCATCGCCATGATCGTCAACTACCCTTGCCTTCAGCAGCAGAAGGACCGTATCGCCGCCCACGCTGGCAGCGTGCTCGCCGTAACCGGGCTGATCTTCGCTGCAGGTATCTTCACCGGCATCCTGTCGGGCACCGGCATGGTCGAGGCCATGTCCAAAAGCTTGCTGGCGGTCATTCCCGAGGCGCTGGGCCCTTACCTGGCGGTGATCACCGCGATCGTGAGCATGCCGTTCACCTTCTTCATGTCCAATGACGCCTTCTATTACGGGGTGCTGCCAGTGCTGGCGGAAGCGGCCAGCCACTACGGCATCAGCCCGGTGGAAATGGCCCGCGCGTCGATCGTCGGTCAACCGGTACACCTGCTGAGCCCGCTGGTACCCTCGACCTACCTGCTGGTGGCGCTGGCAGGCATCGAATTCGGTGATCATCAGCGCTTCACCCTCAAGTGGGCAGTACTGGTGTGCATGTGCATAATGCTCGCCGCACTGCTGATGGGCATTTTTCCGCTGTTCAGCAGTCTTTAAATAAACGCCTGTCACCGCAACGCGAAGTGCCCTGTGCTAGGGCGCTTCGCCACTATCGTTCGAAGGAATACACATGGAATGGCTGACCAGCCCGGAAATCTGGGTTGCCTTTTTCACCCTCACTGCGCTTGAGATCGTTCTCGGTATCGACAACATCATCATGATCTCGATTCTGGTCAGCCGCATGCCCAAGCACATGCAGGCGCGCACCCGAATCTTCGGCCTGGCCCTGGCCATGGTCACCCGCATCTTGCTGCTGCTATCGATCACCTGGGTCATGCGCCTGACGGCCGACCTTTTCGTGGTATTCGGCCAAGGCATCTCGGGCCGCGACCTGATTCTGTTCTGTGGCGGCCTGTTCCTGCTGTGGAAAAGTTCCCAGGAGATCTACCACGGCCTGGAAGGTGAGGACGAAAGCGGTGAGGAGCCCAAGGGCAAGGGCGGCACCTTCCTCTTCACAATCATTCAGATCGCCATCATCGACATCGTGTTCTCCCTGGACTCGGTGATCACCGCTGTCGGCATGGTTTCGCATGTGCCGGTGATGGTCGCGGCAATCATCGTTGCAGTACTGGTGATGATGCTGTGCGCCGGTGCCATCAGCAATTTCATCGACAAGCACCCTTCGCTGAAGATGCTCGCACTTTCGTTCCTGATCGTTGTGGGTACCGTGCTGATCGCCGAATCTTTCGATGTACATGTGCCCAAGGGCTATGTCTACTTCGCCATGGCGTTCTCCCTTGGGGTGGAGGCCATCAACATCCGCATGCGCACCGCCATGGCGCGCAAGCGCGGCAAGGAGCAGGACGCAGTGAAATTGCGCAAGGACATTCCCGGTCAGTAAGCACCGCGAACGCAATAGTCGGGGGCCCTCATCAGGGCCCTTTTTTCATGCCTTGGGTTTCATGACAGGCAGGTTTCAAATGCTGGCCGCGCATGCCAAGCTGGCGACAGGTCCGCAAAACAACTAAAGCTAGAGTAAGCACTGGATAAAAACACCCACCCCCGGGCCAGGCTTACCGCTTCACCCATTGGCTCCGCCTTTGGAGCCCGGATAAGAGGGGGGCTACACCATGCTGACCCTGCTCAACCTGCTTTCCGCCGTCGCGTTGCTGGTATGGGGCACGCACATCGTGCGAACCGGCATCCTGAGAGTGTTCGGCTCCAACCTGCGCCGGGTTCTGAGCCAGAACATGGACCGGCGGCCATTGGCGTTCATCGCCGGCATCCTGGTCACGGCCGTGGTACAAAGCAGCAACGCCACCGCCATGCTGGTGACGTCATTCGTCGGCCAGGGTTTGATGGCCATGACCCCGGCCTTGGCCATCATGCTCGGTGCAGACGTCGGCACCGCACTGATGGCCAGGGTGCTCACCCTGGACCTTTCCTGGCTCTCACCACTGCTGGTGTTCCTGGGCGTGATCTTTTTCCTGTCGCGCAAGCAGACGCGTGCAGGCCAACTGGGCCGGGTAGGCATCGGCCTGGGCCTGATCATTCTGGCGCTGCAGCTGATCGTTCAGGCGGCCACCCCGATCACCCAGGCTCAGGGTGTGAAGGTACTGTTCGCCTCACTGACCGGGGACATTCTGCTCGATGCTTTGGTTGGCGCGGTGTTCGCCATGGTGTCGTACTCCAGCCTGGCGGCAGTGCTACTGACCGCCACCCTGGCCGGCGCTGAGCTGATCAGCCTGCCGGTGGCCATCGGCCTGGTGGTCGGTGCCAACATCGGCAGCGGGCTGCTGGCGTTTCTCAGCACCAGCATGCAGAACGCCGCGGGCCGGCGGGTGGCCTTGGGCAGCCTTTTGTACAAGCTGATCGGGCTGGTACTGATCATACCGGTGCTGCACCCACTGGTGGCGTGGATGGACTCGCTCAGCTTCAGCCCCCAGGAGCTGGTGATCGGCTTCCACCTGCTCTACAACACACTGCGTTGTCTGATCCTGCTGCCCACCGTCAAGCCCATGGGGCGCCTGTGCAACGCCTTGTTGCCAGAGCGCGAGAACGGTAACGGCCAAGTGCGCCCACGCCATCTGGACGCCTCGGCGCTCACAACGCCCAGCCTGGCCTTGGCCAACGCTGCCCGCGAGACCTTGCGCCTGGGCGATATCGTCGACAGCCTGCTCGAGGCCATGCTCAACGCTCTGCGCGGCACCCAGGCCGCCCTGCCACAGCAGGTCCGCGCCCTGGGCGAAGACGCCGAAGCGTTGTACAGCGCCATAAAACTGTACCTGGCCCAAATGCCTCGGGAAGACCTCAGCGATCAGGACAACAGGCGCTGGGCCGAAATCATCGAACTGGCGATCAACCTCAAGCTGGCCTGTGACCTGGTCGAGCGCATGCTGCGCAAGGTCCAACAGCAGAAGACCAGCCAACGCCGGGAGTTTTCCCAGGTCGGCCTGCAGGAGCTCACCGGCCTGCAAGAGCAATTGCTGACCAACCTGCGCTTGGGCCTTTCGGTCTTTCTCAGCGCGGACCCAGAGAGCGCGCGCTTGCTGTTGCGGGAAAAACGCCGCTTCCGTGCCCAGGAAAGGCGCCTGGCCCATGCCCATGTCAGTCGTCTGCAACGCAAGGTGGTGCAAAGTATCGAGACCAGTTCGCTACACTTGGAGCTGATCGCGGACATGAAGCGGTTGAACTCTTTGTTCTGCAGCAGTGCCTATGTGGTACTGGGTGGCTCGGACACTGGCGGGCTATTGCTCGACAGCGTGCCGGACGAAGCCCGCCTACCCTGATCTCGCCTACCTGGAGACCCAAGCTCGCCCATGCGTTGCCTGACCTTCGTTTGCCTGTTGATCTGTAGCCTGCATTCATTCGCCCTCGATCGCTCGCGTGTCGAGGGCTACCTGCTGCCCAACGGTCTGCAGGTTATCCTTAAATCCGGCTACGAACGCGATCATGTGGCGATCCGCCTGGTGGTAGGTGTGGGCCTGGACGACTTCGACTGCGAGCAGAAAGAGTTGCCGCACCTGCTCGAGCACTTGCTGTTCAGCGGCATCGACGAGACCGGAGAGGGCGGCCTGGAAGAGCGCCTGCAGGCTTTGGGTGGCGAATGGAACGCCTTCACCAGCAGCGCCGACACCACCTTCGTCATCGAGGCCCCGGCGCGCAACCAGCGCAAGGTGCTGGACCTGCTCCTGGCGGTAGTGCGTGACACCCGCATCGACGCCAAGGCCCTGGCCACGGCCAAGCGCATCATCGAACGTGAAGACGGTGGCCACTATGGTCACCTGCAACGCTGGCTCGACCGCCAGGACATCGGCCATCCGGCCAGCGATCAGTTGGCGACCGAGCTGGGCCTCAAATGCCCGGAACGCTCCAACCTCGATGACATGACACTGGAGCAGGTACAAGCACTGCGTGATCGCTGGTACGCCGCCAACAACATGACCCTGATCATGGTGGGCGGCCTCGATCGGCTGCTGCCGGCCTACCTGGAGCGCACCTACGGCGAGCTGCCGGCCACCGAGCCGCAAGAGCGGCGCAACCTGGATAGCATCCGCCAGCAGGCCGAACAGCGGCGCGACCTGACCCGGGGTTTTCTGGGCGACAGCGTCAAACTGCACTGGCTATTCATCGAGCCGGTACTGGACAACGACCACCAGTCGACACTCGACCTGCTCTCACGCTATCTGGACTGGGCCCTGTACGACCAAATGCGCCTGCGTCACGGCCTTTCCTACGGGCCTTCGGTACAACGCGAAAGCTTTGGTGACAGCGGCCTGCTCAGCTTGAACGCTGACCTTGAGCGCGACGACGTCGACGAGGCCGTCAAGGTGATGCAGAAACTGCTCGACCACTTGCGTGAGGAAGGCCTCGACCCGGATATATTCGCCCGCATCAAGGAGGCCGCCGTCGCCAAGGAAAGCTGGAGTACCCAGGGCAACAGCGCGCTTGCCGATTACTACTGGGGGGCACTCAACGCCTACAGCAACGGGCGCTTTGCCGACCCCGCCCGGCAGCTGCGACAGGTCAGCCTGGACCAGGCCAATGAAGCGTTGAAGGCATTGCTCAAGGACGAGGGTTACCTGCGCATCGAGAAGCCGTTGCTTGGGTATGACGAGCTGTACGGGCTGATTGCGTTGGGGCTTGGCGTGATCCTGGCCGCCGGGCTACTGCGTCGCCGGCGTACTTCACCGCAACCACCGAGCGGTGCTACACGGCAGCGGTGATTCGGCGGTATCCTTTCGACAGTACCGGCCGCTTCGCGGGTTTACCCGCGACGGGGCGGCACAGTCACCCTATCACTCTGTTGTATACCCATGCCCCCTATTCCCCATATCGTTCAGCGCGTCATCGAACTGCTCAAACGCTACCCCGGCATCATCGCGCTCGGCGGTTTTCTCTCCGGTATCGGCAGCTTCATTCTGGTCGACCGTCAGGCCAGCCTGGCCAGCTGGATCGCCATTCTCATGCTGGTCAGCTGGATCTGGCTGATGCTGGAAAACACCCTGACAGGCCTGTTCGCCCGCACCTTCAACCGGGAAATTCCTCAGCCGCTGCTGCGCTACGCGACGCAGATGATCCACCAGGAAAGCCTGTTCTTCGTACTGCCGTTCTTTTTCATCACCACCACCTGGAACAGTGGCCAACTGGTGTTCACCGGCCTGCTCGGTGCAGCCGGGCTGGTTTCGATCGTCGACCCGCTGTACTACAAGTGGCTGGCACCGCGGCGCTGGCTGTTCATGGCGTTGCACACCCTCACCCTGTTCGCCGCACTGCTGACGGCACTGCCGATCATCCTGCACCTGACCACTGCACAAAGCTTCAAGCTGGCACTGGTCGCCGCCATGGTGCTGTCGTTCCCAAGCCTGGCCAGCAGTTTCCCGATCAACACCTGGCGCCGTGGCGTGGCGCTGGTGATGATGACCCTGGCGGTGGGCGGCGGCGGTTGGTTACTGCGCTCGTGGGTACCACCGGCCACCCTGTGGATGACCGAAGTGGCGGTCAGCACCGAGGTATCGAACCGCCAGCCCGGTGAATCGCTGGATGAAGTAGCCGCCAGCCGCATTCGCAGCAGCGGCCTTTATGCCTACACTGCCATCAACGCACCGCGCGGCCTCAACGAGCGCATTTACCATGTGTGGCAGAAGGATGGCAAAGAAGTGGACCGTATCGCCCTGGATATCCATGGCGGGCGCAAGGAGGGCTACCGCGCGTGGACCCACAAGCAGAACTTCCCGCCCAACCCTGCGGGTAAATGGCAAGTCCGCGTGCTGACCGAAGATGGGCAAGTGATCGGTGTGCTGCGTTTCAAGGTGGTAAACGACGCGCCGGCGAAGCAATAAGCGCTGCCGGGTGAGCCGACTTGCCAGCGATGGGCCGCAACGCGGCCCAACACTCAGCACATTCTCAACAAACCTCGCCATGCCTGCTGCGCTATGATCAGTCTCTACGCCTGTCAGATGCATGGAGCTTATGACCACCCCCAGCGCCACCCTGGATACCAGTAGCCAACCGGCCTGCCTGCGCATTGTCGGTGACTGGACCCTGGCTCACTACGCCAGCCTCAAGCGTGACAGCGAACGCCTGCGCACCCAGTACGGTGCCGATGCGGTAGCCGACCTCAGCCAACTGGGCCAGCTCGATACCGCCGGTGCCTCGCTGCTGGCTGAGCTGCTGGGCTCTGAGCGCCTGTCGCACTGCACTCAAGGGCTGCCCGATGCCAGCCGCGCCCTGCTCAAGAACGTCTACTGCTCGGTTCAGGACTACTGCATCCCGGTTAAGGAACCTGAGCGCCATGTACTGCTTCTGCTACTGGAGCGCATCGGCCGCGCGGTCAATACCTTGTGGCAAGACACCCTGCAGCTGCTCGGCTTCATCGGCCTGATCCTCGAAACCCTGCTGCGCCGGGCCCTGCAACCGCATCGCTGGCGGCTCACCCCGGTTGTCTCGCATATCGAGCAGACCGGCCTGGACGCCGCGCCCATCGTCGCGTTGCTGACGTTTCTGGTAGGCGCGGTGGTCGCCTTCCTCGGGGCGACCGTGCTGGCCGATTTCGGCGCAACCGTATTCACTGTCGACCTGGTGGCGTTCTCGTTCCTGCGCGAATTCGCCGTATTACTGACGGCCATCCTGATGGCCGGCCGCACAGCCAGTGCCTTCACTGCGCAGATCGGCTCGATGAAGGCCAACGAGGAAATCGACGCCATCCGAACCCTGGGCCTGAACCCGATCGAGCTGCTGGTCGTCCCCCGGGTGTTGGCGCTGCTGGTCTCGCTGCCGCTGCTGACCTTCGTCGCGATGATCTGCGGCATCGTCGGAGGGGCTGTCGTCTGCGCGCTTTCACTGGATATCTCGCCGGCCATGTTCCTCTCGCTGCTGCAAAGTGACATCGGTGTGCAGCACTTTCTCGTCGGCCTGGCCAAGGCACCCTTCTTTGCGTTCCTGATCGCGGCCATTGGCTGCCTGGAAGGCTTCAAGGTCAGTGGCAGCGCTGAGTCGGTAGGCGCCCACACCACCTCCAGCGTGGTTCAGTCGATCTTCGTGGTCATCGTACTGGATGCCGTGGCTGCATTGTTCTGCATGGAGATGGGCTGGTGAGTGAGCAGAAGGCAGTGATCCAGGCGCGGGGCATCTGCAACCGCTTCGGCAGCCAGAGCGTGCACGAGAACCTCGATCTGGACCTTTACCGCGGTGAAATCCTGGCCGTGGTTGGCGGTTCGGGCAGCGGCAAGTCGGTGCTGCTACGCAGCATCATAGGGCTAAGGCTACCGAATGAAGGCCAGATCAAGGTGTTTGACCAAGACCTGGCCGGCCTGCATGAAGAACAACGCTCATTGGTCGAACGACGCTTTGGCGTGCTGTTCCAGAAGGGAGCGCTGTTTTCCTCGCTGACCGTCACCGAGAACGTCGCGTTACCACTGATTGAGCATGCAGGCCTGTCGCGCGCCGATGCAGAACATCTGGCCGGGGTGAAGTTGGCCTTGGCCGGCCTGCCGATTTCCGCCGCAGACAAATACCCCTCTTCACTGTCTGGCGGCATGATCAAGCGCGCCGCACTGGCCCGTGCACTGGCCTTGGACCCGGACATCCTGTTCCTTGACGAACCCACTGCCGGCCTCGACCCAATCGGCGCTGCCGCCTTCGACCAGCTGATCCTCACGCTGCGCGATGCCCTGGGCCTGAGCGTGTTCCTCATTACCCACGATCTGGACACGCTCTACACCATCACTGACCGCATTGCGGTGCTGTCGCAGAAGAAGGTGCTGGTTGCAGGCCCGCTTGCCCAAGTCGAACAGACCGACGACCCGTGGATTCACGATTACTTTCACGGCCCACGCGGGCGGGCGGCTGAACAGGCCGCCAGCCGTGCCGGGCAGGAGCGCTGAACGATGGAAACCCGAGCTCATCACGTCCTCATCGGCCTGGTCACCGTGCTGGTGGTGGCCGGTGCCATGCTGTTTGGCCTGTGGCTGACCAAGTCCAGCGTCGACGACGCCTTCAAGGACTACGAAGTGATCTTCAACGAAGCCGTTTCAGGGTTGTCCCGCGGCAGCCCCGTGCAATACAACGGCATCAAGGTCGGTGACGTGACCAGCCTGCGCCTGGACCCCAAGGACCCGCGCCGGGTGCTGGCCCGGGTTCGCCTGAGCGGCGATACGCCGGTCAAGGAAGACACCCAGGCGAAACTTACCCTCGCCGGCGTCACCGGCAACTCATTCATCCAGCTCAGCGGCGGCACACCGAAAAGCCCCGAGCTCAAGGGAGAGACCGGCAAGTTGCCGGTGATCATCGCCTCGCCCTCGCCCATCTCGCAATTGCTCAATGACAGCAGCGACCTGGTAACCAACATCAACCTGCTGCTGCACAACGCCAACCAGATGTTTTCGGAAACCAATATCGACCGCCTGAGCAACACCCTGGCCAACCTGGAACAGACCACCCGTGCGTTCGCCAACCAAAAAGGTGGCATTTCCCAGGTCATGGATCAGCTGGCGCAGGTCGGCAAACAGGCCAGCGCCACGCTGGCCGAAACCCAAGCGCTGATGCGCAATGCCAACACCTTGCTCGGCACCCAGGGCAAGCAGGCCATCGGCAGCGCCGAGCAGGCCATGCAATCGCTGGCTGCCAGCACTGCGACCATCAACAGCCTGCTCAATGACAACCGTGAGTCCATCGACGACGGCGCGCAAGGCCTCAACCAGCTGACACCGGCCATTCGCGAACTGCGTGAAACCCTCAACTCACTCAAGGGCATTTCCCGGCGCCTGGAAGCTGACCCCAGCGGCTACCTGCTTGGCCGCGACAACAACAAGGAGTTCCAGCCATGAAGCTGTCGCTGCGCCTGCTGGCCCTGACGGCCGCGCTGAGCCTGTCTGCCGCCTGCTCGATACTGCCGCAGCAGGAGCCTGTGGATATCTACCGGCTTGCGGTCGACCAGCCCAGCCACAGTGCGACACCGGTGCCCTGGTCGTTACGCTTGAACAAGCCGCTGGCAAGCGAAGTGCTGGCCGGGCCACGTATCGCGGTGATCCCCGAGGGCAACGTGGTCAGCAGCTACAAAGGCGCCCGCTGGAGCGACCCGGTGCCGTTGCTCGTCCGCAACCGCCTGCTCGATGGCTTCCAGCGTGACGGGCGTGTGCAGCGCCTGAGCGCCGACGACAGCAACCTGCAGGCCGATTACGAACTGGCCGGTGAGCTGCAGGCGTTTCAGAGCGAGTACCAACCGAACGGTACGGTGGAGGTCGTGATCCGCTATGACGCGCGTCTGGTTCAGGGGCGCAGCCAGCGAATCCTAGCCAGCAAGCGCTTCGAGGTGCGTCAGCCGCTGGCAGATCCACAGGTTTCGGCCGTGGTGGCCGGCTTCGGCGCGGCCAACGATCGACTTGTCGCGCAGGTGGTGAACTGGACCGTTGCGCAAAGCGATCAGGCTCAGGCAAAGAACCAGTAGCAGACCAGGATGGCAGCAATGACACCGGACAGTTCGGCCAACAAGGCGCAACCGACTGCATGGCGTACGCGCTGGATGCCGACAGCGCCGAAATACACCGCCAGCACGTAGAACGTGGTTTCAGTGCTGCCCTGAACGGTGGCGGCTACCAGTGCCGGGAAGCTGTCCACGCCATGGGTCTGCATGGTCTCGATCAGCATCGCCCGCGCCGCACTGCCGGAGAACGGCTTGACCAATGCGGTTGGCAAGCCTTCGACGAAGCGGGTGTCCATGCCCATCCAGTTCACCACATGGCGAATGCCATCCAATGCCAGCTCCAGGGCACCGGAGGCGCGCAGCACACCAACGGCGACCAGCATGGCCACCAGGTAGGGCAACAGGCTCTTGGCCACGTCGAACCCTTCCTTGGCGCCTTCGACGAAAGCTTCATACACCTTCACCCGCTTCAGCGCGCCGATCACCAGGAACAGCATGATCACACCAAACAGTGTGAGATTGCCGAGTACGGATGAGAGGCTGGCCAGCGCCGCAGCCGACAGGGTACCGAGGAAGGCCATGAAGCCGCCCAGCAACAGCGCACCCGGGATCATGTAGGCGAGCACCACCGGGTCCCACAGGCGCAAGCGCTGCATCACCGCCACCGACAGCAGCCCGACCAGGGACGAAACGCTGGTCGCCAGCAGGATCGGCAGGAACACCAGGGTCGGGTCAGTAGCGCCCTGCTGGGCGCGGTACATGAAGATGGTCACCGGCAGCAGGGTCAGCGATGAGGCATTGAGCACCAGAAACAGGATCTGTGCATTGCTCGCGGTGGTGCTGCTGGGGTTGAGCTCCTGCAGGGCGCGCATGGCTTTCAGGCCGATAGGCGTAGCAGCGTTGTCCAGGCCCAGGCCGTTGGCAGCAAAGTTCATGGTGATCAGGCCCAGTGCCGGGTGCCCGGGCGGTACTTCTGGCATCAGCCGGGCGAATAGCGGGCCAAGCACTTTGGCCAGCCATTCCACGATACCCGCCTGTTCTGCGATCTTGAGGAAACCCAGCCAGAGGGTAAGGGTGCCGAACAGCAGGACCATGACTTCGACCGACAGCTTGGCCATGGCGAAGATGCTTTCGACCATCGCCGCAAAAATGCCGGCATTGCCGGCCAGCAGCCATTGGGCCAGGGCCGATACGGCCGCCACCAGGAAAAAGCCAAGCCAAAGGCCGTTCAGCATCCGTGTGTTCCCCCTGAAAAGTGCCTGAATGATAACGCACCGACGGCTGCTTTAGCCTGCGCTGGCCATATCGCCGGTTCGCTGACGATATGGACCAGACAGACAGCAAAAAGCCCCGAATAAATCGGGGCTCATTGTGCGACGCGTCAGGTTCAGCGCTTGGCGGTCTCGCCAACCAGCGCCGCTTCCTTCTTGTCGGCGATCAGCGAGGCGTAGTACTGCTCGCCCTTGGCGGCGTCGTACATGCCTTCCCAACGCGCGATCACCAGTGCAGCCAAGGCATTGCCAACCACGTTCAGCGCGGTACGCGCCATGTCCATGATGCGGTCGACACCTGCGATGAAGGCCAGGCCTTCCAGCGGGATGCCCACGCTGCCCAGGGTCGCCAACAAGACCACGAACGATACGCCCGGCACACCGGCAATACCCTTGGAGGTCACCATCAGGGTCAGCACCAGCAGCAATTGCTGGCTCCAGGACAGGTCAATGCCGTACAGCTGGGCGATGAAGATCGCCGCGATGCTCTGGTACAGGGTAGAGCCGTCGAGGTTGAACGAGTAACCGGTCGGTACCACGAACGAGCAGATCGACTTCGGTGCACCGTACTTTTCCATCTTCTCGATGACGCGTGGCAGCACGGTCTCGGAGCTGGACGTGGAGTAGGCCAGGATCAGCTCATCTTTCATGATGCGCATGATCTTGATTACCGAGAAGCCGAACAGGCGGGCTACAAGGCCCAGCACCATGAAGGCGAAGAAGGCGATGGCGAAGTACACCAGCAGCACCAGCTTGGCCAGCGGCAGCAGCGAGCTGAAACCGAAGTTGGCGACCGTCACGGCGATCAGGGCGAATACGCCGATCGGGGCGTAGTTCATGATCATGTGGGTGACCTTGAACATGGTCTCCGACACGCCCTGGAAGGTACGCACCAGTGGCTCGCGCAGGTCTGCCTGGAGGCTGGAAAGGCCCAGGCCGAACAGCACCGAGAAGAAGATGATCGGCAGCATCTCGCCACGCATCAGCGCCGCGAAGATGTTCGACGGAATCAGGTTCAGCAGGGTTTCGATGAACGCATGCTCATGCTGCACCTCGGCGGCGGTCGCCTGGTACTTGGAGATGTCCACGGTGCCCAAGGTGCTCATGTCGATGCCGGCGCCCGGGTGGAACAGGTTTGCCAGGACCAGGCCGACAACGATGGCGATCGTCGTGACCACCTCGAAGTAGATGATGGTCTTCAGGCCGATGCTGCCCAGTTTCTTCGCATCGCCAACCCCGGCGATGCCCACGATCAGCGAAGAAATCACGATCGGGACGACGATCATCTTGATCAGGCGAATGAAGATGTCACCGGCGGGCTGGAGAACGTTGCTGATCCACCATGCCTTTTCCGCACTGAAATGGTTCAGTAGCGCGCCGATTGCAACGCCCAGGACCAGACCGATGACGATCTGCCAGGCGAGGCTCAGTTTTGCCTTCTTCATGTCTTTACCCTTTGTTCTAGTGGTCACGGGCACCGACCGGAAAAGCACGTAACAGAGCCGTTGGCAACGTTACGGGCATCGTACAGCTTCCGTCCGGAGGCCTCATGTAAGGACACCGCAAGCGAGCGACAAGGCGCTCGGGCCAGCGAAAAGGCGGCAACTATTGCGATGGGCACGGACGAAATCTAATGCCGGAAGCGCATACCCCATGCCGTTTCGGCATAGTGAAATGCGACAAAATGAGGCATTCGCAAGTCATTGATTTATAACGTTCGGAAACCCGAACAAGACCAAACCGCCAGATCTAGGCCGATTTGGCAGTGTGCAGAAGCGGACATTGATGGCCTGTTCGACAATCCGAATGGCCGAAATGACACTTGGCCATGACCGGCCTGGAGGAAAAAAAAATGATGTGCGGTCAAGACAAAATGTGTCTCAACGAGAAAAAGCTGAAAGCTGGGCTTGGAAGCGAGGATGGCATCTCGGAAGCCAGGCCAGGTTTGAGTGGGAAAACTCTGTCCTGGCCTGAACCTCCGATTTTGCCTTGCCTGACCCGGCCCATTACTGGAGGTACTCCCTGTACCCCTAGGCCACTCCGATCCTGCAACAATCAGAACAGCCCGGCCCCTTGGTCATGTGCAACCCCTCCTCGGGGCGGCGCATCATAGAAGCGAGAACTATAGAAAGGTTCCGCTTCTATCACGTGACAGTGCGCGACCTATCGTCCCTGACACTCAGTACCAGTTCGGGTCACGCTTGAGCTGCTCCTTCAGCATCGCCTGCATGCCTTCGTCCGGCTCACCCAGCCAACGATACTGCGCATGGCGGGTGGGAGACTTGTCGCTCGGCAGGCCTTCGGGTACCTCTACCAGCATTCCGTAGGCGTCATCCTTGTCCCAGCTGAACGCTACGATCAGGCGTTTGTAGGTGCAGTTGTCTTTGGATTCACACAGCGGGCCGACGAGATATTTATCGCCATCCTCGGTCACTGCAGACATCTGCTCCTGGGCACTGCCCGTCAGGTTGATCACCCAGTCGGGCAGGCGTTCCTCGCCTTCGATCGCGTCCTGCCAGGTTTCCCGGTATTCGGGGTCAGAACCAAGCAGCTGGTCGACCCTGACCTGGCCATCATTGGCCGCCATCGCCATTGCGCTGCTACCCAACAGCAGGGCCGCAGCTATGGCGTTGCAGAGCTTCCTGCTCATCGTCAACCTCGACCACGTCCAAAGAAGAAGGAGGCTACGAACAGGACCAGGAAGACAATGAACAGGATCTTCGCGATACCCGTGGCAGCGCCGGCGATACCACCGAAGCCCAGTACAGCAGCGATGATGGCGATGATGAGGAAAGTGATAGCCCAACTCAGCATGATGCTTCTCCTTTCTTTTTTGAAATCGATCCGGCCGGTGTCAAAACTGCAGCGCCTTAAAATACCCAGCGTTGCTGAGGCACTACTTTTTCAACAGTGGCTGGCGAGGTATTGGCAGAAGGCAGCGTTTGGGCTGCCCTCACCAAAGTGTTGGCACGTGTTGCCTGGATCTGCGCTATCAGCGCAGTCTGCGCCGCAACCTGCTCAGTCAGTCGCGCGGTCTGCCAGCTGTAGTAAAAAAGGCCTGCGGCCAAAGTCAGCAGCAACGCCAACCCGAGGAACAGGAATTGGCGCAGTGGCAGTGCGGCGATCTGCGAACGGTTGACGGATTGGCGGTTCATGCCGGCTTCTCCTGCTGTAATTTTTCTATTCAAACCTGAACAGGTAATTGCAGCCTGCATGCCAGCCTTTCGATTTCAAATAAATCCTTATAAATCAGTCACTTATGCTCACGTCAACTTGAGCTTGAGGACGTATCCTGCACGATGCCCGCCGTGGGGTCGTGCGTATTGCACGATTCATCCTTCAACCTTGGTGGCCACCTTCAGCAGATCGGCGTCCACCCCCCGCACTCCAATGATCTGGCGCGCGATCTCGACAGCGATGGTTTTCTGCTCGCTGCTGACCACCTCACCGGACAGCCGCACCATGCCTTGATCACTGGCTACCCGGATGTTCAGCCCATCAAGATTGCGGCTGAAGCGCAAGCTGGTCTGGATCTTGTCGATCACCCAACTGTCCGTTGGCTGCGCCGCGGTGGACACGCCCACAGGCGTTTCGCGAGCCTGGGCCATGGCAGCCGAATCCAGACTGACCAGGTTGTTGACCAGGTACACACCGTCCGTGGTACGCGCTATCACACCGGCCAGGTCCTTGGCTTCAGCGCTGTCGACCTTGCCGCGCAGGGTAATCACACCCTCACTGCTCTGCACCTCGATAGGCGCCTTCTCTGTCGTACGGCTCCACAACAGCCGCGCACGGATGACGGCAGCCAATGTGGCATCCTCAAGACGCTGAGCGTAAGCCCGCAATTCGAGTGGGCGCTCTACCAGGCCGGGGTTGACCTGCAACTGGTTGTCTATCTGTTCGATGCCCCGGGTGGCCTGCGCGACGTGTTCGGCCAGCTGACGCTCGACCTCATTCTCGACCTCCCCCGTCAGGCGTGCCCGCTTTCCATCCACCTCGACTTCGATGCGAAACGGGTTGAGCATGCGATTGAGCGCCAGCGCCGTCTGCAGCGAGCCCTCCAGGCGCGCATCCTGAAGTGGGTCAGCGAACGCTGGGCCGCAAATGGATAACAGGCTGGCTGCCAACACAGCCGTTCGAGTGGTAAAGGACATGACCGCACTCCTTCTGTAGGCTAAATCCACAAATCATCGCAACCAATGTGCCACCGCAATGCTCTAAGGCAATCATTGAGATACGCGGGTTCACGGCATTCTTCGGCCATTGGCTAGCATGCATAGGACAGAATCCTTCAGAATTGACCATGCAACTTGCCCGATTTTTCCCACACTAAATGAAGATCTTTCCCAAAGGAGCGCTGGAAATGGAATCAGCCCAGGACAACCAAGGCCGTATTCTGCTCGTGGATGACGAGTCCGCGATCCTGCGTACCTTCCGCTACTGCCTCGAAGATGAGGGCTACAGCGTGGCCACGGCCAACAGTGCCGCGCAGGCCGAAGCCTTGCTCCAGCGCCAGGTGTTCGACCTGTGCTTCCTCGACCTGCGCCTGGGTGAAGACAACGGCCTGGATGTCCTGGCACAGATGCGCATTCAGGCACCGTGGATGCGGGTGGTGATCGTCACGGCGCATTCGGCCATCGACACTGCGGTCGACGCGATCCAGGCCGGTGCCGCCGACTACCTGGTAAAACCCTGCAGCCCCGACCAGTTGCGCCTGGCCACTGCCAAGCAGCTGGAAGTCCGCCAGTTGTCGGCACGCCTGGAGGCGCTCGAAGGTGAAATACGAAAGCCCAAGGACGGCCTGGACTCGCACAGCCCGGCAATGATGGCCGTGCTGGAGACCGCACGCCAGGTGGCGACCACCGATGCCAACATCCTCATCCTGGGCGAATCAGGCACCGGCAAGGGCGAACTGGCCCGCGCCATTCATAGCTGGAGCAAGCGGACACGCAAGGCTTGCGTGACCATCAACTGCCCGTCGCTGAACGCCGAGCTGATGGAGAGCGAACTGTTCGGCCACACCCGCGGCGCATTCACGGGCGCCAGTGAAAGCACGCTGGGCCGTGTCAACCAGGCCGATGGTGGCACGCTGTTCCTCGACGAGATCGGCGATTTTCCTCTGACATTGCAGCCCAAATTGCTGCGTTTCATCCAGGATAAAGAGTATGAGCGGGTGGGCGACCCTGTCACCCGGCGCGCCGATGTGCGCATCCTCGCGGCGACCAACCTGAACCTGGAAGAGATGGTCCGCGAAGGCCGCTTCCGTGAGGACTTGCTCTACCGCCTGAACGTCATCACCTTGCACCTGCCGCCCCTGCGCGAGCGCAGTGAGGACATCCTTACCCTGGCCGATCGCTTCCTCGCCCGGTTCGTCAAGGATTACGCGCGACCTGCGCGCGGCTTCAGCGACGAAGCCCGCGCCGCACTGCTCAATTACCGCTGGCCGGGCAACATTCGCGAACTGCGCAACGTGGTCGAACGCGCCAGCATCATTTGCCCCCAGGAGCGCGTGGAAATCGTCCACTTGGGTATGGGCGAGCAACCGGCAAGCAACGCTCCCCGTGTAGGTGCGGCGCTGAGCCTGGATGAACTGGAGCGTGCCCACATAGGCGCCGTGCTGGCAGCCAGTGACACACTGGACCAGGCCGCCAAGACCTTGGGTATCGATGCCTCGACCCTGTACCGCAAGCGTAAGCAGTACAACCTATGAGATGGCCGATGAAGCTGCGTACGCGGCTCTTCCTCAGCATTTCAGCACTGATAACAGTCGCTCTGCTGGGCCTGATGCTGGGTTTGGTCAGCGTCTTGCAAATGACCGCCGCCCAGCAAGCGTCGGTGCACAATACCACCCATGTTCTGGAAATAGGCTTGAAGCTACGGCAGAACCTGGGCGAGCAGTTGATGCTGATCCTCGATGCGCAAACTTCGCCCCAACGCCTGCGAGCTTTGCAAGACAATTTCCAGGACCTGCTTGACGAAGGGCTCGCACAAGGCGGTGAACGTACCGGCTTCAGCAAGGCCAGCAGCAACTACCAGGCCTTCCTGAGTGCTTATCGTCAAAGCCCTGCCCCGGCAAACAGCATGGGTGCCGACCAGCCACTGGGCGCCGCGTTCAACCAAGTGCGCACCGACCTGATCGATTCGCACAAGCTTGCCATCGATTACATCACCCGCAGCGAACAGATGTCTCGCGACCGCGCTCTGCTGGTCAGTGGTGTACTTGGCCTTACGGGCTTGGTTGTGCTGATGCTCGGCTTCGTTACCGCACACAACATCGCCCGCCGCTTTGGGCAACCCATCGAAGCCCTGGCCAAGGCCGCAGATCAACTTGGCCAAGGTAACTTCGATGTCACCTTACCCGTCAGCCAAGCCATAGAAATCAACCAGCTCACCCGCCGCTTCGGCCTGATGGCAGAGGCGTTGCGCAAGCACCAGGAGACCAATGTCGATGAACTGCTGGCTGGCCAACAACGCTTGCAGGCTGTGCTCGACAGCATCGACGATGGCTTGCTGATCATAGACCGCCAAGGCGACCTGGAGCATATCAACCCAGTCGCCCAGCGCCAGCTCGGCTGGAGCAACAACCGCCTGGGCAGCCCTTTGGCAGAAGCGCTGCAGCGCCCAGAGCTGGAGCAACAGCTGCGTCAGGTGCTGCGCGGCGGCAGCCTGGACCGTCCCCCTGAGGACCTGAGCATAGAGGTCGATGACGAGTCACGCTTGCTGTCCTACAGCCTGACCCCGGTCAGCCACCCGCAAGGGCCGATCCTCGGCGCCGTGATGGTGCTGCACGATGTGACCGAGCAGCGCGCGTTCGAACGTGTGCGTAGCGAATTCGTGCTGCGCGCCTCACATGAACTGCGTACGCCGGTCACCGGCATGCACATGGCCTTCGGCTTGCTGCGAGAACGCGTGAAGTTTCCACCGCAGGCGCGTGAGAATGACCTGATGGAGACCATCAGCGAGGAAATGCAACGCCTGACTCAGCTGATCAACGACCTGTTGAATTTCTCTCGCTACCAGAGCGGCCTGCAAAAACTCGAACTCGCCCCTTGCGCCATCGACGAACTGCTCGAACGTGCCCAGGTACGGTTCAGCGAGCAGGCATCAGTCAAGCAGATCGAGCTGATCAAGGCGCTGGAGCCACCGCTGCCTCGTATCCAGGCCGACATCGCCCAACTGGATCGTGTGCTCGACAACCTGCTGCACAACGCCATTCGGCATACCGGCAGCGGCGGGCGAATCCGTCTCCATGCGCGACGCCACGCGGAACGCGTCATCATCAGCGTGGAGGACAATGGCGAAGGCATTGCCTACGGACAGCAGGGGCGCATTTTCGAACCCTTTGTGCAGGTTGGGCGCAAGAAGGGCGGGGCCGGGCTGGGGCTGGCATTGTGCAAGGAAATCGTGCAATTGCACGGCGGCCGGATGGGCGTCTTCTCCCGGCCTGGGCAGGGGACGCAGTTCTACATGGCTCTTCCGGTCTGATTTTCCAGCTGAAGGTCGTTGGGGGCAACGCCTTGCCGGCCCTTGCACGTTCGCTCAAGGTTCATCGTCTAGCCGCGGCCTTCGGACCTGCCGCCCTCGCGTCACCAGCTCGACGAACTGCCGGGCATTGAGCGGATGGGCGAACAGCCAGCCCTGGCCATAGTTGACACCTTCACTGTTGAGCAGCACCGCCTGGGCCTCGCACTCTATGCCTTCGGCTATCACCCGCAGATGCAGGTCATGGGCCATGCGGATGATATGAGGCGCCACACCACTGCTGGCAGCATCATGCCCAAGCGCGTCGATGAAAGCCTTGTCGATCTTCAGGCAGTCCACCGGTAAGGTTTGCAGATAGGCCAGGCTGCAGTAGCCCGTGCCGAAGTCATCGATCAACACCTGATGCCCCACCGCACGAAGCGCTTGCAGGTTGTCACGGGCCACCACCACATCGATCAGCCCCCGTTCGGTAACCTCGAAGGCGATCTGGCTGGCAGCCACCCGGTGCAGTGCCAGCAACCGCGCCGCCACCCGGCCAATGCGCGGGACCATCACATCACAGGCGGCCAGGTTCACCGAGATGTAAAGATTGCGGTGCGAACGCAGCAACTGGCCAAGTTGCTCCAGTACCCGCTGCAGCACGAAATCGGTGATCTGGCGAATCTGCCCGGTATTTTCGGCCAGCGGAATGAACAGGTCCGGGCTGGTCAGGGTCCCGTCCGGGCGCCGCCAGCGCACCAGCGCCTCAGCGCCAACGCAGCGCCGGCTGTCGAGTTCGATGATCGGCTGATAAAGCACCTGCAGTTCACCACGGCGCAGCGCGTTCTGCAGCTCGGAACTCATGGAGCGCCGCTGCAGGATCAGTTGCAGCACCAGCCAGCCGATACAACAGGCAGCCAGAACACTACCGGGGAACAGCAACCAGAGCATGCCGTTCATCCTCAGTGGCAGGCTGGCACGCGGTGCGATCAGCACAAGCTGGTAATCGGGCGATTTGGTCAGCATGCGATAGACAAGGCGGTCGTGCAGTTCGAACAACGAATTGCCGCTGGGTGGCGGCCAATGCTCAGCTGGCGGCCAGACTTGTGGCGGGCCCAGTACGGGTATCGCTCTGGTGCCATTGTCCAGCACCACCAACAGGCTACCGCCGGGCGGCAGGTCAACCACGTCGGTCAAGTGCCCGCGCGAGGTAGAGACCAGGAAATTGCCGCGTGCCAGCATCAACGCCGCAAGGTTCTCGTTGGGTTCGGTAGTGGTGTTGAGCCAATAGCTATAAGTCGGGCCCTGGATGTCCGGGGCCCGCGTGGGCACGAAAGCGCGTGCCCCGCCGCGGTTGGAGCAGGCGACGTTGACGTCTACATACGCCGCCTCATAAATGAAACGCGAGCCCAGCCCAACCTGCTGCAACAACGCCAACATCGCCGGGTTGCATCCGCGCAATGGCTGCGCCTGCAGGTCATCGACCCCCTCACGCAATTGGCCGAAAACCTGCTCGAGGCGGTCAAGAAAACGCTCGCCCTGAGCATTCATCTGCGCACTCTCGCTCTGCTTCATCTGCTGCAGCGCAATACCGATACTGGCAGTCAGCAACACGGCGGCGCTGGCCAACGCTGCCAAAGAGGCCAGCATCCAGGGACGGTAAAAAAATTGGCGCAGCGCAGTTATCAGAGCCGACATGGGCAGCATCCAGTTGATATACAGGGTATAGCAACTGAATGGCGTATTGGCTTGGCCGTTTGGCGGAGCCCAGGGCGCGAAGGTTCAGCGCTTGCGGTTGAGCACGTGAAGCATGGCGGCTGTCTGCGCATCGGGCAGGCCGTCGAAGCGCTGTGGCCGGAAACGCATCTGGAACGCCGCAATGACATGGCGGGTAGCAACATCGAGCTGCCCGGTCTGTTCAATGGCGTAGCCGAAGCGTGCCAGCTCTTGCTGGTACCAACCTATGCTCGGCGGATTGACGTTGAAGTACGCCTGCTGGCGCGCCACGGCGCCAGGCTCTGGCCATACCCCAAGCCCCGCATCGGCCAGACGCTTCCAGGGGAACAGCGGCCCCGGGTCCAGTTTGCGCAAGGGTGCGATATCACTGTGGCCAACGATATGGCTAGGGTCGATGTTGTTACGTTTGACGATGTCCTTGAGCAGCGCGATCAGAGACTGAATTTGCGCTTCGCTGTAGGGGTACCAGACTCGCCCGTTGGGCGTGGTGTCGAAGCCTGGGTTGACGATCTCGATACCGATCGAGCTCGAATTCAGCCAGGTTCGCCCCTGCCATTGGCTGTCCCCGGCATGCCAGGCACGACGGCTTTCATCGACCAGTTGATACACCGTGGCCGGGCCGTCTCCGATCAGGTAGTGGCTGCTGACCTCGCCGTGGGTCAGCAGCGCCAGCGAGCGCTCCAGCGAGGCGTTGGTGTAATGCAGCACGACGAACTGGATGCGGTTGTCCTGGTTGGCCGAGGGGTGGCTGCGGTCGATACGCAGGCCGGTCGAACAACCGGCCAGAACGATTAGCAAAAATGCAGTGAACAACGCTTTCATGGAAGAAGCCAGGGTGGTTAGCCAGTGACGCTCTAGCATAACGTATGCGCCCCCGGCTCACCCGCTCAGCTTTGTTCCACCCGATTACGGCCCAGGTCCTTGGCCCGGTACAGCGCCGCATCAGCACGCTTGAGCACCTGATCACCGCGCTCACCCGAGCGGAATGCGCTCAAACCGATGGAGGCGGTGATCACCACCCGTTCGCCCTTGAAATGGAACGGACACGCTTCGATCGCGGCACGCAGCACCTCGGCCACTTGGGCAGCGACGGTGGGTGAGGTCTGCGCCAGTAACAGTACGAACTCCTCGCCGCCGAACCGGGCGATGAAATCGCGCGGACGCAGGCGCTTGCGCAACTGGTCAGCGACGATCTTCAGTACCTTGTCACCCGCCAGATGGCCATAGCTGTCATTGATGCGCTTGAAGTGGTCCAAGTCCAGGATCGCCATCGCCAAATGGCCGCCGTTCTCCTGCCAGGCCTGCATTTCGCGCTCTACCTGCTCGCTCCAGGCCGCACGATTGGGCAGCCCGGTCAGCGGGTCGATCAATGCCTTCTGCCGCTGTTCCTCAAGGTGTTCGCGGTAGCCGAGGGCCTCTTGCTCCATGTTGGCGACGCGCTCGGCCAAGCCCTGTAGTCGCCCGGCGAGCTCCTGTTCGCGACGGTCACGCTCATGCTGATGCTCATCCATCGTGCCCAGCAGCCCTTCCAGGCGGTTCTCGAGAATGTGCTTGAGGCTGTCCACATCGACTGCCCCTTGCACGCTGCTTTGCAGGCCATCGACCTGCTCACGCAGCTGGCTGTCCAGTTCGCGAGCAGCAGAACTGTTGTCGGCATGACCGGCACTGGCTTCATGAAGGTGGCTCTGGAAGCTTTCCAGGCGCTCATTGAGCTGCTGCAGGTACGTCTCGAATTCGTGCTGCCCGCTGTCGGTGATCGCCAGCATGAGCACCGCCAGGTCATCGAGCACCGGGATCAGCTCGTACCAGTTCAGCCCCCGCGCCACGCGCTCGCGCATCTGCAGTGCCTGGGCTTTGTGGCGTTCCGGCAGGCTGAGGTCATCGAGCAGGCCGATCAGGGTTTGCTCGATATGCGCGGCAACCTGGCTGTAGGGCGGCTCGACTGCGTCAGGGAGCGAATAGGGCCCGTCTTCGCCGAAGGTTTCTTCCAGGGGTTTCAGCGCTTGTGGCTCATCGGCCTGCAGTGGCAGCTCGGCCTGAACGCCGTCGGGGCGCTGCGGCTCCTCAGCGCAGTCGGGTTCGACAGCGTCCCGTGCTGGCGCCGGTGCCGGCGGCTCAGGTTCGCTTGGGGCGGGCGGCGCGGCATCAGGCGTTGCAGGCACCACAGGTTCGGGGTTATCAACCTCAGGCGCTGCCAGCGGCTGCAGCTCGTCGATATCCCGGGGAGGCAGATCCACCAGGACCGGCCCGTCCGGCAATGGCTGCAGTTCAGGCTCAGCGATCGCAGAAGGGGCCGCCGGCTCCACAGCGCTGCCACTCCCCGGTTCGCTTTCGCGGTTGCCGAACAAACGTTGCAAAAAGCCCGGCCTGGCCTCCTCGTCCGGCCTGTCCAAAGAGGACAGCGCCCTCCCCTGCAAACCGCTCAGCTCTGCGAGCAGCGGCGGCAACTCGCGCGACTGGCTGACGCCGCCGTCGAGTTTCTTCGCCAGTTTCTTGAGCGACCGCGTCACGTCACCCGACAACGGCAGGCCTTGCAGCTGCGTCACAAGCGCAGTCAGGGCATCGCTGACCTGGTTCATGCGGGTTTCGCGGCGCTGCTCGGAGTCGAGCACGGCCTTTTCAAGACGCGGGATCAACCCGGCAAGGCCGGCATCCATGTCGTCGCGGCGAATGACCTCACGCATTTCCTTCATGCACTGGTCCACTGCCTTGTCGCTGCCTTCAGCGGCCAAGGTACTGCGCACCAGGCCTCGACGCAGCAGGTCAAGCCGCGCGGCCCATCGCCGCTCCAGCTTCTCCTGCTGTTCGATGCTTTTAAGGTATTTTTCTTTCCAGCGCTCGGCTTCTTCGGTCATGCCTGGATCCGCAACGGGTGATGCATCGGTGGGCTGTGGTTACACGCTGTCGGCGCACGGCGGGAACTCTTGAATGCTCCATGGCCTTTTGCTGATCTAGCTCAGGACCGGAAGCGTATCCACAGTCAATGCATCAGGCAATCGGATCTCTACGGCGACCGGGAGATGGTCGGAAATAGGCTGGGCCAGTACCTCGACCCGCTCAAGGGTCAGGCTCGGGCTGAGCAGGATGTGGTCCAGGCAACGCTGCGGGCGCCAGCTGGGAAAGGTCGCTTCGACCTGCGGGGCGATCAGGCCCAGATCACGCAGGGGGGAATGGTCGAGCAAGTCATTGGCATGGGTGTTCATGTCGCCCATCAGAACCTGGTGGCGGTATCCACCGATCAGTTCACGGATGTAAGCGAGTTGGCGAGCGCGGGTCTTGGCACCCAGCGCAAGATGCATCATGACCACGATCAGGGCGTCCTCGCCTTCACCGAAGCGCACCAGGATCGCACCGCGACCGGAGGGGCCGGGCAGAGGATGATCTTCCAACAGGTGCGGCTTGAGGCGGCTGAGTACGCCATTGCTGTGCTGGGCGAAATGCCCAAGGTTACGGTTGAGCTGTTGGTACCAGTAAGGGAAGCCCCCCAACTGGGCCAGGTGCTCCACCTGGTTGACGTAACCGGACCGAAGGCTGCCGCCATCGACCTCCTGCAAAGCCACCAGGTCGAAATCGTTGAGCAGGTCGCCGATTTTCTGCAGATTGCCGGCGCGCCCGGTGTGCGGCAGCAGGTGCTGCCAGCTACGGGTCAGGTAATGCCGATAGCGCTCGGTACTAATGCCGACCTGGATATTGAAGCTGAGCAGCCGCAGGCGACCATCTTCCGGCAGGCCATTGGCCTGCAGATGATGCTCGTTGACCTGCGGCTGGTGCAGGCCAACACCACGCGCGGTTCTGAACCGGGGCATGGCTTCGCCGCTTACTTAGCGGCGCGCTCCTTGTCGATCAGCTGGTCGGCGACATTCAGCACGCCTTCCGGGCCTTTAGCGGTGCCGAGGTCAAAACGGTATTTGCCGTTCACCACCATGCTAGGTACGCCAGTGATTTCGTACTTTTTCGCCAGTTCCTTGGCCTGATTGACCTGGCCCTTGATGGCGAACGAGTTGAAGGTGGCGAGGAATTTATCCTTGTCGACGCCTTGGGTGGCGAGGAAGTCAGCCATGTCGTCGGGATCGGTCAGGCGCTTGTGCTGGTTCTGGATGGCATCGAACACCGCAGCGTGAACCTTGTGCTCCACGCCCATGGCTTCGAGGGTCAGGAACATCTGGCCGTGGGCATCCCATGGCCCGCCGAACATCGCCGGCACGCGTTTGAAGTTAACGTCCTTCGGCAGTTTTTCAACCCAAGGGTTGATCACCGGCTCGAAGTGGTAGCAATGAGGGCAGCCGTACCAGAACAGCTCGACCACTTCGATCTTGCCGGGAACGGACACCGGAACAGGGTTGCTCAGCTCGAGGTATTCCTTGCCGGCTGTGGCAGGCTCCGCAGCCTGAACGGCGGACATACCGAATACGCTGGCGGCGACCAGCGCAGCGCTGAGAATCAGTTTACGCATGCTTTACTCCTGAGCAGTCTTTGGTCGCCTCTACACGACCTGTATTGAGACAGGTCGGGACGGGCCCGAGTTCTGTAGTGTACCGGCTGCGGACCTAAAAAAGGGCGGTCCGCGCCGCCCTTTCATCTTTAGCGTTGCAGCATTAACCGAATGTTAATGCGCAGCTATCTCAGTGGAGGCCCTGGATATAACTGGCCAACGCTTCGATATCATGGTTGCTCAGCTTGCCGGCTATGGTCCGCATGGTCATGGCATCACCATCATTGGTGCGATTGCCCTCGCGGAAGTCGGTGAGCTGCTTCGTCACGTATTGCGAATGCTGGCCACTCAGGTGCGGGAAGCCGGCCAGCGCGATGCCTGCGCCATTGGGAGAGTGGCAACCGGTGCAGGCAGGCATGCCTTTTTCCAGATCGCCGCCATTGAACAGCGCCCGGCCACGCTCGACCAATTTGGGGTCGGCGGCGCCGACGCTGCCTTTCTGGCTGGCGAAGTAGGCGGCGATGTCGGCCAGGTCCTGATCGTTGAAGTTGGCCAGCATGCCGGTCATCTCCAGCACGGTACGCTTGCCGGACTTTATGTCATGCAACTGTTTTTCGAGATAGCGCTGGCCCTGGCCAGCCAGTTTGGGGAAGTTGGGCGCCAGGCTATTGCCGTCGGGGTTGTGGCAGGCACCACAGATGGCGGTCTTGGCCTGGCCGGCGGCGGCATCGCCTATGATAGGTTCTGCAGCAGTGGCCGCACCTGCGACACCCATGGTCAACAGCAGACTCACGACTAGTTTGTTCATCAGCTAATCCAACACGGCTAAGGGTGAAATGTTATGTATCGGGACTGCCACTCATCCAAAGGATGACCAAACGGTAGTCCTCGGCACTGCAGTCCATGCACAATCCACGCGGCGGCATAGCCTTGAAACCCTGAGTCACATGAGCCGTGAGCACCTCCATGCCTTGCGCCAGCCTTGGCTCCCAAGCTGCCCGGTCACCCTTCCTGGGCGCCTGTGGCAACTGCCCGGCGTGACAGGCCGCACACGTGCGGTTGTACAACGCCTCGGGATCCTGTGTAGCCTGTGCGCTGAAAAACGGCAGGAACATACCGACAGCTAGCAGCCATTTCGCCATGCGAAACGACCTGACAGGGTTGGGGGACGCGCTGCGTTCTGATGCGCGAGCTATTGTTCGACACCCCATGCCCGTTCTCCTTCGCTGGGAGAATGAGCACACAAATACTGGGGCATTATATACTTCCGCCATCCAAACGGAAACGACACCGCTTGCCGGCCTAGGCTTTGGCAACACCCACATCGGATATCCCATGCAAGTCAAGAACCCCATCCTCGGCCTCTGCCAGAAAGCCACCTTCGCCCTCAGCGCTGCCAAGGTCGAACAATGCCCGGACGACCAGGGTTACGAGGTGGCTTTCGCCGGCCGCTCCAACGCCGGCAAATCCAGCGCCCTCAATACCCTGACTCATGCCAGCCTGGCGCGAACCTCGAAAACCCCAGGGCGCACCCAGCTGTTGAATTTCTTCAGTCTGGACGATGAACGGCGTTTGGTCGACCTGCCCGGTTACGGATATGCAAAAGTCCCGATCCCACTCAAGCAGCACTGGCAGCGTCACCTGGAGGCCTACCTGGGCAGCCGCGAGTGCCTGCGCGGCGTCATCCTGATGATGGATGTGCGCCACCCGATGACCGACTTCGACAAGATGATGCTCGACTGGGCCCGGGCAAGCGGCATGCCGATGCACATCCTGCTGACCAAGGCCGACAAGCTGACCCACGGCGCAGGCAAGAACACACTGCTCAAGGTGCAGTCGGAGATCCGCAAAGGTTGGGGGGATGGCGTGACCATCCAACTGTTCTCGGCACCCAAGCGCCTGGGGCTGGAAGAGGCCTACAAAGTGCTGGCGGGCTGGATGGAGCTGGAAGACAAGCCGGTAGCCTGAGGCGACTTCATCGCCGGCAGGCCGGGTTGCTCACCCTGTGGGCGCCGGCTTCCTGGCGAAGGCCGGCATCCCCAGGGCAAATTCCGGGCAAAAAAAACCCCGGACTTCGTATGGGGAGGGGGAAGTTCGGGGTTCAAGTCTGGACCGCTAGGGCGGGGTCCAGGTATCTGCCAACACTTAACACAACATAGGAGCATCGAAGGGCTTCACCAGCCATTCAGTTACTCTGAGTCCCGCTTCACCGGTTTAGTTCCAGAGCCCTCAAAACTATTTGCGATAGTTTCATGAAACCGTGGTACTGATGGCATCGAGCCATGCCAGGATCCGCGTCACTGCAACCCGGATCCTACACAGGTTTCTCTGCTCAATCAGTGAGCTTCGTCCCAATTCGAACCAACGCCAACCTCGACCAGCAGCGGTACATCCAGTTGCGCGGCCTTGCTCATGTGCCCGCGAATTTCATCTTTCACCTGCTCGACCAGATCCTCGCGCACTTCAAGCACCAGTTCGTCGTGGACCTGCAGGATCACCCGCGCATCGAGGCCGCTTTCGCTGAGCCAGTTGTCCACGTTGACCATTGCCCGTTTGATGATGTCGGCGGCGGTACCCTGCATCGGTGCGTTGATCGCCGTGCGCTCGGCGCCCTTGCGCAGGGCCGGGTTCTTGGCGTTGATGTCCGGCAGGTAAAGCCTGCGGCCGAACAAGGTCTCGACGAAGCCTTGCTCGGCAGCCTGGGCCCGGGTGCGTTCCATGTAGGCCAGGACGCCCGGGTAGCGGGCGAAATAGCGGTCGATGTAATCCTGCGACTGCTTGCGGTCTACGCCGATCTGCTTGGCCAGGCCGAAGGCGCTCATACCGTAGATCAGGCCGAAGTTGATGGCTTTCGCGCTACGACGCTGATCGGTGGTCACCGCTTCCAGGGCCACGCCAAAAACTTCCGCCGCCGTGGCACGGTGCACATCCAGATTGTTGCGGAAGGCATGCAGCAGGCCTTCGTCCTTGGCCAGATGGGCCATGATGCGCAGTTCGATCTGCGAATAGTCCGCGGCCAGCAACTTGTAGCCCGGGCTGGCGATGAACGCCTGGCGGATACGCCGGCCTTCGGCGGTACGGATAGGGATATTCTGCAGGTTAGGGTCGCTGGACGACAGGCGCCCGGTGGCGGCCACGGCCTGCTGGTAGGACGTATGGATACGCCCGGTTCGCGGGTTGATCTGGCCCGGCAACTTGTCGGTGTAAGTGCTCTTGAGCTTGCTCAGGCTGCGGTACTGCATCAGTACCTCCGGCAACGGGTAGCCTTGCTCGGCCAACTCGTCCAGTACCGCTTCGGCCGTGGATGGCTGGCCCTTGGCGGTCTTGCTCAACACCGGCATGCCGAGCTTGTCATAGAGGATCGAGCCGAGCTGTTTGGGCGAACCGAGGTTGAACTCCTCACCCGCCAACTCATAGGCCCGACGCTCGAGGTCGGCCATTTTGACGCCCAACTCCCCGCTCTGAATCTGTAACAGGGCAGCATCGACCAGCGCGCCCTGGCGCTCGATCTTGGCCAGTACCGGCACAAGCGGCATCTCGATATCCATCAGCACCGGCTGCACGCTCGGGGTCTGCGCAAGGCGGGCCTGCAGCGCCTGATGCAGGCGCAGGGTAATGTCGGCGTCTTCGGCAGCGTAAGGGCCGGCCTTGTCCAGGTGGATCTGGTTGAAGGTCAGCTGTTTGGCGCCTTTGCCGGCGATGTCTTCGAAAGCGATGGTGGCGTGGTCGAGGTACTTCTGCGCCAGGCTGTCCATATCATGACGGGTCGCAGTGGAGTTGAGCACATACGATTCAAGCATGGTGTCATAGGCCACGCCCTGCATGTGGATCGCCGGCGAGCCATTGGCAAGGATGTTGATATCGTACTTGGCGTTCTGCCCTACCTTTGCCTTGGCCGGGTCTTGCAGAAGCGGCTGCAACGCCAGCAACACGGCTTCGCGATCCAGCTGCAGCGGCGCGCCTTCGTAGTCGTGAGCCAACGGTACGTAAGCCGCTTCATGGGGTTCGACAGCGAAGGACAGGCCGACCAGCTGTGCCTTTTGCGCATCGAGGCTGGTGGTCTCGGTGTCGAAGGCGAACAGCGGTGCCTGACGCAGCTTCTCCAGCCAGGCGTCGAAGCGAGCCTGATCGAGGATGGTTTCGTAGTTGGGCTCGACCTTGGCCGCAGGCGCCTGCACGGGTGCAACTTCATCGCCGGCCCTGGCCGCGTCCCGCTGCACGTCGGCGATCCAGCTCTTGAATTCCATCTCGGTATAAAGCGCCAGCAGTGCTTCACGGTCCGGCTCGCCGCACACTAGCGCATCTACCTCGATATCCAGCGGCACGTCGACTTTGATGGTCGCCAGTTCGTAGGACAGGAACGCCGCATCACGGTGCTCTTCGAGCTTGGCCGGCAGGGTCTTGGCGCCACGGATCGCCAGCGCCGGCACCTTGTCCAGGTTGGCGTACAGGTCGCTGAGGCCGCCACCGATGCCGGTCAGCAGCCCAACGGCGGTTTTTTCACCGACCCCAGGTACGCCCGGGATGTTGTCGACCTTATCGCCCATCAGGGCGAGGAAGTCGATGATGTGCTCCGGGCCGACGCCAAACTTCTCGTGCACGCCAGCTACATCCAGCACACTGCCGGTCATGGTGTTGACCAGGGTAACGTGGCCGTCTACCAGCTGCGCCATGTCCTTGTCACCGGTCGAGATGATCACTGGGCGCCCCTTTGCCGCACTGCTGCGCGCCAGCGTGCCGATCACGTCGTCGGCCTCGACCCCCTCGACGCACAGCAGCGGGTAACCCAAAGCCTTGACGCTGGCATGCAGCGGCTCCACCTGTACCCGCAGGTCGTCTGGCATGCTGGGGCGGTTGGCCTTGTACTCGGCGAACATGGCATCGCGGAAGGTACCGCCCTTGGCATCGAACACCACGGCGAACAGGCTGTCGGGGTATTGCTTGCGCAGGCTCTTGAGCATGTTCAGCACACCCTTGACCGCGCCGGTGGGCATGCCCTTGGAAGTGGTCAACGGCGGCAGCGCGTGGAAGGCGCGGTAAAGGTAGGAGGAACCGTCCACCAGGACGAGGGGCGCTTGGCTCATGAGCAGAATCAACCTTTTCGGCGGGTCCGGAGCTAGAATAGCCGGATCAATGACGACAAAGGGACAAGGTTATCATGCGTACACTCAATCGCCTGTTACTGCTCGGCCTGTTGGCAACCATGCCTGTCGTCACCCTGGCAGCGGATGACGCTCCCTCGGCAGATCCCGAGGTAACCATTCGCACCGAAGGCGATAAAACCATCCAGGAATACCGGCAAAACGGCTTCCTGTATGCGATCAAGATCACGCCGAAAAACGGCAAGCCTTATTTTCTGGTACGCGCCGATGGCTCTGATGGCAATTTCATTCGTTCCGACCAACCGGACATGCTGATCCCGTCCTGGAAGATCTTCGAGTGGTAATCTGACGCGTATCGTTCACATCAACCTGGCACTTCCCGGCGGAAGTGCCCGTATGGGCATTCTTTCATCATGTCAGTCTTCACCCCCGTGACCCGGCCTGAGCTGGAAACCTTTCTGGCGCCGTATCAGCTGGGCCGTCTGCTCGACTTCCAGGGCATTGCCGCCGGCACCGAAAACAGCAATTTCTTCGTCAGCCTCGAACAGGGGGAGTTCGTCCTGACGCTGATCGAGCGCGGCCCCAGCGAGGACATGCCGTTCTTCATCGAGCTGCTCGACACGCTGCACGCCGCCGATATGCCGGTGCCTTACGCCCTACGTGACCGTGACGGCAATGGCCTGCGCGAGCTGTGCGGCAAGCCGGCACTGCTGCAGCCGAGGCTGTCGGGCAAGCACATCAAGGCGCCGAACAACCAGCACTGCGCCCAGGTAGGTGAGCTGCTGGCGCACATCCACCTGGCCACCCGCGAGCACGTCATCGAGCGCAAGACCGATCGCGGCCTGGACTGGATGCTCGCCAACGGTGCCGAGCTGATGCCACGGCTCTCGGCAGACCAGGTTGCCTTGCTGCAGCCCGCGCTGGACGAAATCATCGCGCACAAAGCGCAGATCCTGGCATTGCCCCGGGCCAACCTGCATGCCGACCTGTTCCGCGACAACGTGATGTTCGAAGGCACCCACCTGACCGGCGTCATCGACTTCTACAATGCCTGCTCAGGGCCGATGCTGTACGACATCGCCATCACCGTGAATGACTGGTGCCTGGATGAAACCGGTGCGATCGATATGCCGCGTGCCCAGGCCCTGCTGGCGGCCTATGCCGCGCTACGGCCGTTCACGGCAGCCGAGGCCGAGCTCTGGCCGCAGATGTTGCGGGTAGGGTGCGTACGTTTCTGGCTGTCGCGTTTGATCGCGGCCGAGTCGTTTGCCGGGATGGATGTGATGATCCATGACCCTGCCGAGTTCGAGGTGCGTCTGGCGCAGCGCCAGCAAGTGGCCTTGCACCTGCCGTTCGCACTCTGATCTCAGTGCCCTGACGCTGGCAAGCCAGCCCCACAGGTGCCGCACAGCGCTTGAATGCCATGCGGTCGAAGTGGGGCTGGCTTGCCGACGACAGGCCAGTACAGGCGCTAGAGCTGCTCCAGGCACCCTGCCAGGTCACCGCCCAGCTTTTCCAGCAAACGCTCGTAGCCCTGGGCATCCACTGGGTCATTCCCGCCCAATGCATCCAGCTCCGCCAAGCGCACCGGCAGCCCGGCCGTCAGCGTTTCAGCCAAGCGCGGCCGCAGCGGCGGCTCACTGAACACGCAGGTTTTGCCCACTTCCTGCAGGCGCTTGCGCATGGCCGCGACATGCTGCGCGCCAGGCTGCACCTCGGCGGCCACACTGAACACACCCGTGTGCTTGAGCCCATAAGCAGACTCGAAGTAGTCAAAGGCTTCGTGGAACACGAAGTAGGGCTTGTCGGCAACACCCGCCACCCGCGCCTTGATGCGTGCATCCAGGCTATCGAGGCGCCCGGTGAAGGCTTTCAGGTTGCTCTGGTAGCGCGCAGCGTTGGCCGGGTCCGCAGACGCCAGGTCCGCTGCCATCTTCGCCGCAATCACCCTGGCGTTGACTGACGACAACCACAGATGCGCGTCCAGGCTGCCCGGACGATGATCATGGTCATGATCGTCATGCGCTGCTTCATCGTGTGAATGGCTGTCCTCGCCAAAGTGACGCAGGTGCATACCCGGTAACGACTGAACAGCGACGACAGGTTTGCTGCGGCTGCCCAGCACCCGCGGCAGGAAGCCTTCCATGTCGGGGCCGATCCAGTACAGCAGATCGGCATCGCCGACGCGGCGCACGTCGGATGGGCGCAGGGCGTAGTGGTGTGGCGAAGCACCCGGAGGCAGCAGCACTTCGGGGGTGCCTACCCCGTCCTGCACAGCGGCGGCAATCTGCTGCAACGGTTTGATACTGGTCAGCACACGGACGTCGGCTTGCGCCGAACAGGCGATAAAAGCGACAAAAAGCACAAGCAATCGGGGCACGGTGAATACTCGAATCGATAGAAACGGGTAACATAATAACGTCTCTGTCCAGAACCGTCGCTGCCCATGTCCATCACGCCGCTGGCCCACCGCCCCCACGATCACTCTCACTGCGTGCACAGCGCCCTGACCGAGGCTGAGGTGCTGTGCACGCGCCTGGGCCTGCGCCTGACCGCCCTGCGCCGGCGTGTGCTGGAGCTGGTGTGGCAGAGCCACAAGCCGCTGGGCGCCTACGACATCCTCGCCGTGCTCAGCGAACAGGATGGCCGTCGTGCTGCGCCACCTACCGTTTATCGGGCGCTGGATTTCCTGCTGGAAAACGGCCTGGTACACCGCATCGCCTCACTCAATGCCTTCATCGGTTGCAGCCACCCAGAGCACGTGCACCAAGGCCAGTTCCTGATCTGCCGCGAATGCCACATCGCCATCGAACTGGAGCAGGACAGCATCAGCGATGCGATCCTCGCCAGCGCCAAGGGCGTTGGCTTCAGCGTAGAAACGCAGACGGTAGAAATTGTCGGCCTGTGCGGCAATTGCCGGGGCGCGGCATGAGTGACGCGCTGATCCGCCTGGAGCAGGTTGGCGTCACGTTTGGCGGCGAGGCCGTGCTCGACAGCATCGACCTGTCGGTGGCGCCCGGCCAGATCGTTACGCTGATCGGGCCCAACGGCGCAGGCAAGACCACCCTGGTACGTGCTGTGCTCGGGCTGCTCAAGCCGCATCGCGGCACCGTCTGGCGCAAGCCGAAGCTGCGTATCGGCTACATGCCGCAAAAAATCCAGGTGGACGCGACCCTGCCGTTGTCAGTGCTGAGCTTTCTGCGCCTGGTACCCGGTGTTGGCCGGCAGGCCGCGTTGTCGGCACTGCAGGAAGTGGGCGCCGAACAGGTCATCGACAGCCCGATCCAGACCATCTCCGGCGGCGAGATGCAGCGTGTGCTGCTGGCCAGGGCGCTGCTGCGCGAGCCCCAGCTGCTGGTACTGGATGAGCCGGTACAAGGCGTGGACGTGGTCGGCCAGACCGAGTTGTACAACCTCATCACCCGCCTGCGCGACCGCCATGGTTGCGGCGTATTGATGGTCTCGCACGACTTGCACCTGGTCATGAGCGCCACCGACCAGGTGGTCTGCCTCAACCGCCATGTCTGCTGCTCCGGCCACCCAGAGCAGGTCAGCAACGACCCAGCCTTCGTCGAACTGTTCGGCCAGAACGCACCGAGCCTGGCCGTCTATCACCACCACCATGATCACAGCCACGACCTGCATGGCTCGGTGGTCGCCCCTGGCCCACATGTACACGGAGACCACTGCAAGCATGGCTGATTTTCTTCTTTACGCCCTGCTCGCGGGTCTTTCCCTGGCACTGGTGGCGGGCCCGCTGGGCTCTTTCGTGGTGTGGCGGCGCATGGCCTACTTCGGCGATACCTTGTCCCACGCAGCGCTGCTGGGCGTGGCCATGGGCTTCGTGTTGGACGTCAGCCCGGCGCTGGCGGTAACCGTGGGGTGCCTGTTGCTGGCGATCCTTCTGGTGACCTTGCAGCAACGCCAACCATTGGCCTCTGACACGCTGCTCGGCATTCTCGCCCCCAGTACGTTGTCGCTGGGCCTGGTGGTGCTGAGCTTCATGCACGATGTACGCATCGACCTGATGGCCTACCTGTTCGGCGACTTGCTGGCCATCAGTACCACTGACCTGGCCTGGATCCTGGCCGGCAGCGCGCTGGTGCTGGTGCTGCTGGCAGTCCTTTGGCGACCGTTGCTGGCGGTTACCGTTCACGAAGAGCTGGCGATGGTCGAAGGCCTGCCAGTCGCAGGCCTGCGCCTGGCGCTGATGCTGCTGATTGCCGTCGTCATCGCCGTCGCCATGAAGATCGTCGGCGTGCTGTTGATCACCTCTTTGCTGATCATCCCTGCCGCTGCGGCGCAGCGCCATGCGCGCTCGCCAGAGCAGATGGCATTGGGGGCCAGCCTGCTGGGCGTCACGGCCGTCTGCGGTGGCCTGGCCATGTCCTGGTTCAAGGACACACCGGCCGGCCCGTCGATCGTGGTCTGCGCGGCAGTGCTATTCTTGCTGAGCCTGGCCCTGCCCAAACGTTGAACTCCAGGGTGCGCCATGGCACACCCTGCAACCTTTTCGCGGGTAAAGGGTCTGTAAGACTTGTTTTCGAGCGTGCGCACCTGGGTGTAGACTTGCTCGCTTTTTGCGCAAATAGAGAGTCGCAGGAATGAAGCCGTTCGCATCCCGTTATCTGCTTGTTGCCGCGTTTTCCCTGTTCCTGGCCGCTTGTTCGAGCGCGCCGGTCGAGCAGACAGGTGCACCTGCCCAAGCCGATGCCTGGCAGCAGCTGCAGCAAAGCATCAACAGCAATGAATTGGCCACAGCCGAAGATCAGCTTGCCTCGCTGCAGGCTCAATCGCCAGACGATGGCCGCCTGGAGCACTACCAGCGGCAACTGGCTGAGGCTTACCTCAAACGCAGCCAGATCGTCCTTCAGAAGGGCGACGTAAACGCTGCCGCAACCGCTCTGGCACGCGCCCGCGCCCTGATGCCACAGGCCCCTGCCGTGACTGGCGGTGACGCGGTCTCGCAGGCACGCAAGGCTGAGCTGGAAAAAGCCGAGGCTGCCTTGAAAGCTGCCGAGGCCAGGCCCAAGGCGCGGGTGATTGACCCGGCTGCGCCCAGCACGGTCATTGCGCTGAATACCACGGACATCCGTGCCATGCGCCGACAGCTCGATGAGATTGCCACTGATGTGGTGAATTATCAGTGCGAAGTGGTGTTCCAGGTACCTCGCACCGAAGATGCACCTTGGTTGAAGACCTTGCTGGAAAAGCGGGTTCGCAAGATCGACAGCGGGTTCGAACTCCAGCAAAAACACGAGATTCAGCGCACGTTGCCCGCTCAGGTGGTGTTGGTACCCCATCAGCGTTGATACTTCAGGGCCCCATCGCCGGCAACCGGCGATGGGTATCGATGCGGCGCCCTACGCAGGAATCGCTTCTGCAGCGGCCTCCCGCTCCCAGACCCGATGCCCTTCCACGGCTTTGACGAAGGCATCCACTGTCTTCTGATCATCCCCTAGCAGCAGGCCCTTGTCCTCTTTCAGGCCCAAGCTGCCGACCAACGCTTTGGCCTCTTTGGCCAACACCATCGCCTTCAAATGCTTGTAACCCTCGAGCAGGAAGTGCTTGGCGACGCCACTGCCGCTCAAGGCATCGATTGAAGCCTTACCTCCCGGTACCACTATCGCGTCGAACATGACCGACGGCATACCCTCGATCGAAGCGTCCACCGGCAGTGGCTTGCCATCGGCGCTCTTCACCGGCGCCGAAGATGGCCCCAGGAGCATGGGCCGCGCGCTTTGGGCTTCGAGCGCTTTGACCAGTTTGTCGACGCTCGCGGAGTCCACGCCATCGGCGACCACAAGGGCAATCTTGCGTCCCTTGATGCCCACATCTCCAGGGTGGTTCATCTGGCTCAAGGCCTTGGACTGCGCAAGCTTGCTTGCTTTGACCTGAACCGTACCCTGCTTGGGCGCCGGCAAACCGAGGTTGGCCGCCACTGCCGCTGCCAGCTTCAAATCGATATTGGCCAGAATCTCATTGACCTCACGCGCGCGGATTGCTTCGCGCTCCACCTTGCCCAATTCGAAGCTGTAAGCCTTGATGATGTGCTGCTGCTCGGTCGGGCTCATGCTCTGGAAGAACAGCCGCGCCTGCGAAAAGTGATCGCCGAACGACTCGCTGCGCTGGCGGATCTTGTGTGCCTCGATGCGCTCCTGATAGCTCTCGAAGCCACCATCTTGCGCCGCCGGCGGCGTTTCCCGCGGCCAGCCGCCATCGATCGAGTTGGGCTCGTAGGAAGCACGGCCCTTGTCGATGGTCATGCGATGCATGGCATCACGCTGGCCACTGTGGTTCGGCGCTACCGGCCGGTTGATCGGGATCTCGTGGAAGTTAGGCCCGCCAAGGCGGCTGATCTGGGTGTCGGTATAGGAGAACAGGCGGCCCTGCAGCAGCGGGTCGTTGCTGAAGTCGATGCCCGGCACGATATGGCCAGGGCAGAACGCCACCTGCTCGGTCTCGGCGAAGAAGTTGTCCGGGTTGCGGTTGAGCACCATCTTGCCAAGCGGCGTCACCGGCACAAGCTCCTCGGGGATCAGCTTGGTCGGATCCAGCAGGTCGAAATCGAACTTGTGCTCATCAGCTTCCGGAACGATCTGCACACCCAGTTCCCACTCGGGGTAATCGCCCGTCTCGATCGCTTCCCACAGGTCACGGCGATGGTAGTCAGTGTCTTTGCCTGCCAGCTTCTGGGCTTCGTCCCACAGTACCGAATGCACGCCCTGGCGTGGCTTCCAGTGGAACTTGACGAAGCTGGCCACGCCTTGGGCATTGATCAGGCGGAAAGTATGCACGCCAAAGCCCTCCATCATCCGCAGGCTGCGCGGGATGGCGCGGTCGGACATGGCCCAGATGACCATGTGCGCCGACTCTGGTACCAGCGAGACAAAATCCCAGAACGTGTCGTGGGCCGAGCCGCCGGTGGGAATTTCGTTGTGCGGTTCAGGTTTGACCGCGTGTACGAAGTCGGGAAACTTGATGGCATCCTGAATGAAAAATACCGGCATGTTGTTGCCAACGAGGTCGAAATTGCCCTCATCGGTGTAAAACTTGACGGCGAAACCACGCACGTCGCGTACGGTGTCACCCGAGCCACGTGGCCCCTGCACGGTAGAGAACCGCACGAAGACCGGGGTGATCTTTTCCGGGTCCTGGAGGAAACCGGCCTTGGTCAGTTCGCTATGGTTGCCGTAGCTCTGGAAGTAACCGTGGGCACCGGTACCCCGGGCGTGGACGATACGCTCGGGAATGCGCTCGTGGTCGAAGTGGGTGATCTTCTCGCGCATGATGAAGTCTTCGAGCAGCGAGGGCCCGCGAGCACCAGCTTTCAGGCTGTTCTGGTTGTCGGCTACCTTCACACCCTGGTTGGTACGCAAGGCCTGGCCAGTGGCATCGCTGCGAAACGCCTCCAGGCTCTGCAGCTTGGCGTTGGTATTGGCGCGGTCGGGGGTCTGCGTGCCGGCGGCCTCACTGTGCTTGGGCGCGTCCGTTTTCTTGCTGGTCATGGTCGGCTTTCCTCATCAGTCTTCAGGCTTGCCCTGTTCGGGCTGGTTCAAGTAGTGACTAGAGGGCTTTGACGAGCGTTCAATCGGGATTACCAGTTGTCGCGTTATGCCTGATGGATTGGTCCATTACGAAATAAATGCTAAGAACACCTATTGGAAAAGGCTAAAATGCGCCACCCCAGCCAACCGCTGACCCAAATTCCATGCGCCCCACAAGGTTCGCTACGTGATCGAGTTCCAACATGTACACAAGACCTACCGCGTCGCCGGTAGGGAAATCCCCGCTCTGAACCCAACCACCCTGACCATCGAAGACGGCCAGGTGTTCGGCCTGATCGGCCACTCCGGCGCAGGCAAAAGCACCATGCTGCGCCTGATCAACCGGCTGGAAGAGCCCTCGGGCGGGAAGATCATCGTCGACGGTGAAGACGTCACCGCCTTCAACGCCACCCAGCTGCGCGGCTTCCGCCAGCAGGTCGGGATGATCTTCCAGCACTTCAACCTGCTGGCCTCCAAGACCGTCGCCGACAATGTCGCCCTGCCGCTGACGCTGGCGGGCGAGCTGTCGCGGGCCGAAATCGACAAGCGCGTCACGCAGCTGCTGGCCCGGGTGGGCCTGTCGGATCACGCCAAAAAGTACCCGGCACAGCTCTCCGGCGGGCAGAAGCAGCGCGTCGGCATCGCCCGCGCCCTGTCGACCAACCCCAAGATTCTGCTGTGCGACGAAGCCACCAGCGCCCTCGACCCGCAGACCACCGCATCGGTGCTGCAGTTGCTGGCCGAGATCAACCGTGAGCTGAAGCTGACCATCGTGCTGATCACCCACGAGATGGACGTGATCCGCCGGGTCTGCGACCGCGTCGCGGTCATGGATGCCGGCCACATAGTCGAGCAAGGCTCGGTGGCCGACGTGTTCCTGCACCCGCAGCACCCCACCACCAAACGCTTTGTCCAGGAAGACGAGCAGGTCGATGAAGGTGAACAGCGTGACGATTTTGCCCACGTCCCGGGCCGTATCGTGCGCCTGACCTTCCAGGGCGACGCCACCTACGCGCCGCTGCTGGGTACCGTGGCCCGCGAAACCGGCGTGGACTACAGCATCCTCGCCGGGCGTATCGACCGCATCAAGGATGTGCCCTATGGGCAGCTGACCCTGGCCGTCACCGGCGGCGACATGCAAGCCGCGTTCGACCGCTTCTCGGCAGCTGACGTACATATGGAGGTACTGCGTTGATGGACGCCCTGAATTTCTTCGCCAACGTCGACTGGGCCGAAATCTGGCTGGCCACCATCGACACCATGATCATGCTGTTCGGTTCGCTGTTCTTCACCGTGCTGCTGGGCCTGCCACTGGGCGTGCTGCTGTTCCTCTGCGGGCCGAAGCAGATGTTCGAACAGCGGGGTGTGTATGCGCTGCTGTCGCTGGTGGTCAACATTCTGCGCTCGCTGCCGTTCATCATCCTGCTGATCGTGATGATCCCGGTCACCGTGCTGATCACTGGCACCTCGCTGGGCGTTGCCGGCGCCATTCCCCCGCTGGTAGTGGGTGCCACGCCGTTCTTCGCCCGCCTGGTGGAAACCGCCCTGCGTGAAGTGGACCGCGGCATCATCGAGGCCACCCAGTCGATGGGCGCCACCACCCGCCAGATCATCACCAGTGCGTTGTTGCCAGAGGCCCGCCCGGGCATCTTCGCGGCTATTACCGTCACTGCCATCACCTTGGTGTCGTACACCGCCATGGCCGGCGTGGTCGGCGCTGGCGGCCTTGGCGACCTGGCCATCCGCTTCGGCTACCAGCGTTTCCAGACCGATGTAATGGTAGTCACCGTGGTACTGCTGCTGGTTCTGGTTCAAGTCCTGCAGAGCGTGGGCGACAAACTGGTCGTGCATTTTTCCCGTAAGTAACCCCAATGGGGTCGGCCTGGCCGACCCGTTCGGGGGCCGTCGCGGCCCTCACAAGGAGTGATTCATGAAGAAGCTGCTTGCTGTCGCTGCCGCTGTCGCGGCGTTTTCGGCCCACGCCGGTGACTTGACCGTCGCCGCTACCCCGGTGCCGCACGCCGAAATTCTCAACTTCGTCAAACCGCAGCTGGAGAAAGAGGGTGTAAACCTGAAGGTGAAAGAATTCACCGACTACATCCAGCCAAACGTACAAGTCGCCGAAAAGCGCCTGGATGCCAACTTCTTCCAGCACCAGCCGTACCTGGATGAGTTCAACAAAGCCAAGGGTACCGACCTGGTCAGCGTTGCCGGCGTGCACATCGAGCCGCTGGGCGTCTACTCGACCAAGATCAAGAAGCTCGACGAACTGCCTACCGGCGCCACCGTGGTCATCCCCAACGACGCCACCAATGGCGGCCGTGCCTTGCTGCTGCTGGACAAGGCCGGGGTCATCAAGCTCAAGGACAACAGCAATATCCTGTCGACCGTGAAGGACGTTGTCGGTAACCCGAAGAACGTGAAGTTCCGTGAGCTCGAAGCGGCCACCATCCCGCGTGTACTGACCCAGGTCGATGCTGCCCTGATCAATACCAACTACGCGCTGGAAGCCAAACTGAACCCGGAAAAAGACGCTCTGGCCATCGAAGGCAGCGACTCACCGTACGTGAACATCCTCGTTGCCCGCCCGGACAACAAGGATTCGCAAGACATGAAGAAACTGGCGGCTGCACTGCACTCGCCTGAGGTGAAGCAGTTCATCACCGAGAAATACAAAGGCGCTGTGGTTCCGGCGTTCTGATCAGCCCCCCGGGCCGCTTTGCGGCCGACGGCGTGAGCAGCATGCAACACTGCGAGGCCCGCTTTGCGGGCCGTTCGCGATTCCAGGCGGGGTTTATCTCCAAGCCTTGCGCAAGCGCCTCAACGCCTCGGCAATCTCCCCTTCTGGTACTGCCGCAAACCCAAGCACCAGCCCCGCACGTTTATCCACAGGCACCTCACTGTCCTCAAGCCAGTAACTGCTAAGTGGATTCACCTCCACACCCACCGCCTCGGCCTTGGCCACCAGCTCTTGCTCGCGCGCAAAGTTATCCACATCGACCTTCACATGCAGCCCCGCTGCAACGTCCGGCATCGCCGCCAGCCCCGACACATCACCAGGCCACCCGGCCTTCAGCACGTTGCGCCGGCTCAGCGCCGCACGGCGCATGCGGCGTACGTGCCGCTGAAAATGCCCCTGAGCCATGAACTCAGCCATCACGCACTGGGTTCCCACTTCTGAATGCCGCACTGCCAGCGCCCTGCCCTGGCTGAAAGCCTGCACCAACCGCTCCGGCAATACCAAGTAGCCAAGGCGCAGCGCTGGGAAAGCGATCTTGCCGAAGGTACCGACATACAGCACTCGCCCTTGCCGGTCCAAAGCCGCCAACGGGGCCAGCGGTGCCCCGTTGTAACGGTATTCACCGTCGTAGTCATCTTCGATGATCCAGCCATCCTGGCGCTCGGCCCAGGCCAGCAACGCCAAGCGGCGGGCAAGGCTCATGGTTACCCCCGTCGGATACTGGTGCGCTGGGGTGACGTAAACCAAGCGACAGTCGCCGGCGTGGGCTAGCCTGGCGCAGTCGAGGCCCTCTTCATCTACCGGCACGCCTCTCACCCGCCCGCCCGCCACGGCAAAGGCATGCCCGGCGGCACGATACCCGGGGTTTTCCACAGCCACCTCATCCCCCGGTTGCATCAACAGCTGTGCACAAAGGCTTATGGCCTCCTGCGCACCATTGGTGATCACAATTTGTCCAGCCGTGCACGACATGCCCCGTGACCGACGTAGATACGCAGCGATCAACTCACGCAACAATGGCTCGCCCGCCGGGTCGCCATAACCAAGCTGCGCTGGATCTGGGTTTCGCCAGAAGCCCGCTTGCAGCTTGGCCCAGACGTTGAAAGGGAACAGGTCGAACGCTGGAACACCTACTCGAAATGCCCGTGACGGGCCGGCTTTTGGGGATGGCAGATGGTTATTTTTCAGACGCTCCAGGCGCTCGCTGGAGCGTTCACACCTGGATAAATCCTCAGTGCTTTCCGGGCATTTTGTGGATAACCCTGTTGATAAGCCATGGGATAACCCTGTGGACAGTTGTGTGGATAGTTTTGGCAGATGACAAACGTAGGTGCCGTCTCCTACCCGGCTTTCTATGTAGCCCTCGGCGTAAAGCTGGTCATAGGCCCGTACCACGCTGTTGCGCGAGAGCGAGAGCATGCTTGCCAGGTCTCGTGTCGCCGGCAGGCGCGTGCCGCTGCTCAAGCGTCCATCCAGCACCCGAGCACGCAGCGCTTTATACAGCTGCTGACTCAACCCTCGGCGCTGGTCGAGGACGATCCCGGCAGGATCGAATGGCAATACCAAAGGGTGCTCGCTCATCGCATTGGACCTATCAAAATCATCGTGAATGGCTCTTAACCTGAACCAATAGCCTGCCTACGATGGAGCCAATCGACAAGGATCGGCCCATGTACAACAGCAAACCGCACCAGGAACACAACCTTGAGTGCCTGCATCAACAGATGCGCGAAACCCGCCTGGCCCTGCTCGTCACCCACGGCGAACCCGGCCTGCTGGCCAGTCACATACCCGTGTTGATCGATGCCAGCGAAGGTGAGTTGGGCACCGTTTACGGCCATCTGGCCCGTGCCAACCCTCAGTGGCAGGCCTTGGAGCAAGGTGTAGAAGCCTTGTTGGTATTCACCGGCCCAGACGCTTATGTCAGCCCCAGCTACTACCCGAGCAAGCTCGACAACCCCAAGGTGGTACCCACCTGGAACTACCTGGCGGTGCATGCCTACGGCGCCGCTGAGGTGGTGCAAGGCGGCCCCGGCCTGCTGGATATCGTCAGCCGCCTGACCGACCTGCACGAACAAGGGCGCAGCGCCCCATGGAAAGTCACCGATGCACCCAGCGATTACATCGAAGGCATGCTGCGCGCCATCGTCGGCTTCCGTCTGCCCATCGCACGGCTGCAGGGTGCACGCAAACTCAGCCAGAACCGCTCGACGCAGGACATGGAAGGTGTGCGCCAAGGCCTGGCCAGCAGTACCGACCCGCTCAACAATCAACTGGCAGCGCAGATGCGTACGCCCTGAAGGAACATCCCCATGCCGAACATCATCCTGCGCCCCGTCAGCGCCAACGACCATGCTGCATGGCTGCACCTGTGGCAGGCCTACCTGCGCTTTTATCAAACCGAACTGGCCGATGAAGTCAGCGCCGTGACATGGCAACGCATCCTCGACCCACAGGAGCCGACCCACTCGGCACTGGCCTGGCTCGATGGCAAGGCGGTAGGCATGGTCAACTGGATCTATCATCGAACCAACTGGAGCATTGGTAACGCCTGCTACCTGCAGGACCTGTACGTTGACAGCGAGCAGCGCGGCCTGGGCGTTGGTCGCCAACTGATCGAACGGGTCAACGCCAGTGCCAAAGCGGCCGGCTGCTGCAAGGTGCACTGGCTGACGCATGAAACCAACACGACCGCCATCGGCTTGTACGAGCAGGTCGCAGAGCGACCCGGCTTCATCCAATTTCGCCAAACGTTGTGAGACGGGAGCAACGCATGAGTCAACCAAGTAACTGGCAACCTGCAGCCCTGCCCCAGGCCGAGTCGCTTGAAGGGCGTTTCATCCGTCTGGAGAAGCTCGACCCGGCGCGGCATGCCGACGATCTCTGGGAAGTGCTGCAAGGTCCGCACTGCGATCCCGCACTGTGGGACTACCTGCCCTATGGCCCGTTCGCCGAGCGTGGTCCGTTCGATCAATGGCTTGCAGACAATGCTGCCAGCCGCGATCCGCTTTTTTACAGCGTCATCGACCGCAGCAGCGGCCAGGTACAAGGCATGCTCAGCCTGATGTCGATCGTGCCTGCCCATGGCCGCATCGAGATCGGGCATATCGCCTTCGGTGCAGCCATGCAACGCTCCCCCAAAGGCACCGAGGCGGTATACCTGCTGGGCAAGCTAGGGTTTGAACTGGGTAATCGCCGGCTGGAATGGAAGTGCAACAACGCCAATGCCCGCTCCAAGCGCGCAGCAGAGCGCTTTGGCTTCACCTACGAGGGTGTGTTCCGCAATCACATGGTGATCAAGGGCCAGAACCGCGACACGGCCTGGTACTCGATTATCGATGAGGAGTGGCCTGCCGTGGCGGCGGCTTTCGAGCGCTGGCTGAGTGCCGACAACCAGCGCCCCGAAGGTCAGTCGAAAACGCTGGAAGCCTGTCGCGAGCAGGGCTGAAGTTCAGCTCAGGTTACGCTTGAGCTCAGCGATGTGCTCTGGGCCGATGCCACAGCATCCGCCAAGCAGGCTGGCACCACGCTGGCGCCAGTCCTGGGCCCAGCTCAGGTAACCCGGCGGGTCGAGGTCTTCGCGCAACTCATCCAGGCCATCGTTGGCGGTGGCGTCCTTGGGTTGCGGCGGGAACGCGTTGGCATAGGCGCCGATGGCGATGTCCACACCCTGGCGCTCGAACACTTCGCGTGCAGCGTCGATGGCAGCACCGATCACTTCCGGCTGGCTGCAGTTGAACAGCATGGCTTTGACGCCCAGCGTTACCACCGCTTCGGCAGCTGCGCTCACAGTTTCACCAGAGCGCAGCATCGGTACGTCGCCGACCTCTTCATCCTGCAAGGTGAACGACACCCACAGCGGCTTGCCGTCTGCAGGCAGCTGGGCGGCAATTGCCTGCACTTCTGCGATCGCACTCTGGGTCTCGGCCAGCCACAGATCCACATACGGTGCCAAGCCCACCACCAATGGGAGCAGGACCTCGGCCACACGCTGCGGCTCGAACAGGTCAGGGCGGTAGGAGCCGAACAGCGGTGGCAATGAACCAGCGACTCGCACTGGCCGTGGGCTGGCATCCGCCGCCGTACGCGCCAGCTGACCAGCGGTGGCGGCCAGGGCGAAGCCTTCATCGGCGAAGCGGTCTTCACCAATGTGGAATGGCACCACTGCATAACTGTTGCTGGTGATCACCCCGGCACCGGCTTCGATATAAGCGGCATGCACCGCCACTACGGCGTCCGGCGCTTCGCTCAGTGCAAGTGCCGACCACTCCGGCTGGCGGAACGGCGCGCCTCGGCGCTGCAGCTCCCGACCCATACCGCCATCAAGAATTTCCAACGTCCAGTCGCCCATATAACTTCCGCTTATATTGATATGAATAATATTCACTGGTGGCTTTAAGCTTATAACTATTAAATATCGAAATCTGTTTTTTTAACAACTTTTTCAGGTGTCTTCATGCGTTTGCCCTCCTTGCTTTGCGCAGGCCTTCTGGCCCTCAGCGCCACCTCTGCAGCCTTTGCCGGTGCCACACTGGACCGCGTCGAGTCGCGCAAGGAAGTCGTCAACGTATTGATGGAGAGCTACCCACCGTTCTCCTTCCTCAATGACCAGAACCAGCTCGATGGTTTTGACGTCGATGTCGCCAAGGCGGTCGCGGCCAAGCTCGGCGTAAAGCTGCGGCTGGAAACGCCCTCCTGGGATGTCATTGCTGCGGGCCGCTGGAGTGGTCGCTACGACCTGTGCATCTGTTCGATGACGCCGAGCAAAGCCCGCGCCCAGGTGTTCGATTTCCCGGTCGAGTACTACGCTTCGCCTGCGGTGATCGTGGTCAATGCCAAGGATGAGCGGATTCACTCGGCCAAGGACCTCAACGGCCTCAAGGTCGGCCTGACCAGTGCCTCTAGCTACGAGAGCTACCTGAACAAGAACCTGGTGATCGAAGGCGCGGAAGACAAGAAAATCGAGTACCCCTTCGATTTTGTCCAGATTGCCCCCTATGACACCGACAACGTCGCCTTCCAGGACCTCGGCCTGGGAGCAGGCGTGCGCCTGGATGCGATCCTGACCAACCTGGTGACCGCGCAACCACGCCTGAATCAGGACAAGCGCTTCAAACTGGCAGGCGAGCCGCTGTACGAAGAGCCCAACGCGGTCGCCATCGAGAAAGGCGACCCGGAGTGGGACGCCAAGCTGCGCCAGGTGTTCGCCGAGCTGAAGGCCGATGGCACGCTGGCCAAGCTGTCGCAGAAGTGGATCGGCGCCGACATCAGTAAATGAGCGCCCATCAACCTGCCCCCAAACCCGTCGCCGCCTCGACGGGTTCAAGCCTTTTCGGCTTTCGCACCCGTCTGTACCTGACGTGGCTGGTGTTGCTGCTGCTGTTCGTGGGCTTCTTTCTCAGTTTTGATCTGAATTTCTCGATCATCGTCGAGAAATTCCCCAACCTGGCGGGCTTCAAGCTAGGGCCCAACGGGTTCCTCCAGGGCGCTGCGCTGACCCTGTTCCTGTGCTTGTGCTCCATGGTGATATCGGTGCTGCTGGGCTTTGCCGCCGCCCTGGCGCGGTTGTCAAACAGCGCGCTACTGTTCGGCGTGGCCAGCTTCTACACCTCGTTCTTCCGCGGCACGCCACTGCTGATCCAGATCCTGTTGATCTACCTCGGCTTGCCCCAAGTGGGCCTGGTGCCAGGTGCAATCGCAGCGGGCATCATCGCCCTGTCGCTCAACTATGGTGCTTACCTGAGCGAAATCTTCCGGGCCGGCATCATTGGCGTTGCCGTGGGCCAGCGCCAGGCAGCGCTCGCCCTGGGCATGCGCCCGGTGGCGATCTTCTGGCACATCACCCTGCCGCAGGCCATGCGCACCATCATCCCGCCGACCGCCAACCAGTTCATCTCGATGCTCAAGGACTCGTCGCTGATTTCGGTGATGGGTGTTTGGGAAGTGATGTTCCTGGCCCAGTCGTATGGCCGCTCAAGCTATCGCTACCTGGAGATGCTGACGACAGCTGCGGTGATCTACTGGGTGTTGTCGATCCTGCTCGAACTGGCCCAGGCCAGGCTGGAGCGGCATTTTGGCAAGGGCTATCAGCGCTAGGCCCAGCTGCGCCGAGTGATGCGTGAGCTGGCCTTCAGATCGAGCGCCGCGCGCTTCGCCAAGGGCCTGACAGCCACGCAAAAAAAGGGGAGCATCCGCTCCCCAGAGGTTAACCGCTTGTAGATGAGGGCTTATGTCAGCCCTCGATCTCGATCAGGATCTCGCCCGGCGTCACGCGATCGCCCTTGGCCACATGGATGGCTACGACCTTGCCGGCGATGGCCGCCTGCACTTCGGTTTCCATCTTCATCGCTTCGGTGATCAGCACCGCCTGGCCGGCCTTGACGGTGTCGCCTTCCTTGACCAGCACATCGACGATGTTGCCCGGCATGGTCGTGCTGACGTGGCCTGGCGCGCTGGCCTGCTTGCGCTTGCTGCTGCCGCCGCCGACAAATTCGTTGAGGGGCTCGAACACCACTTCTTCCGGCATGCCGTCGATCGACAGGTAGAAGTGGCGTTTGCCTTCTGCCTTGACGCCAACGCCAGTGATGTCGACGCGGTAGGTTTCACCGTGCACGTCGATGACGAACTCGGTCGGCACGCCTTCACCACCCGGGGCGGCGACTGCACCGGCTTCCGGGATCGGCAGCAGCGCTTCGGGCGTCAGGGTGCCGGCTTCACGCTCCTCGAGGAACTTACGGCCGATATCCGGGAACATGGCGAAGGTAAGCACATCTTCCTCGCTGCGCGCCAAGGCGCCGATATCGGCACGCAGTTTGGTCATTTCCGGCTTGAGAAGATCGGCCGGGCGCACATCGATCACGTCTTCGCTGCCGATCGCCTGGCGGCGCAGTTGCTCGTTGACCACACCCGGCGCTTTGCCATAACCGCCCTGCAGGTACAGCTTCACTTCGTTGGTGATGGTCTTGTAGCGTTCGCCGGCCAGTACGTTGAAGAACGCCTGGGTACCGACGATCTGCGAGGTCGGGGTCACCAGCGGTGGGAAGCCCAGGTCTTCCCGCACCCGTGGGATTTCGGCCAGCACTTCGTTCATGCGGTTGAGTGCGCCCTGCTCCTTGAGCTGGTTGGCAAGGTTGGAAATCATCCCGCCTGGCACCTGGTTGACCTGCACGCGGGTGTCCACCGCAGTGAACTCGCTTTCGAACTGGTGGTACTTCTTGCGCACGGCATAGAAGTACAGGCCGATTTCCTGCAGCAGTTCCAGGTCCAGACCGGTATCGAACTCGCTGCCCTTGAGCGCGGCGACCATCGATTCGGTACCCGGGTGGCTGGTGCCCCAGGCGAAGCTCGAAATGGCGGTGTCGATATGGTCTGCACCGTTTTCCACAGCCTTGAGCTGGCACATGGCGGCCAGGCCTGCAGTATCGTGGGAATGGATGAACACCGGCAGCGACTGCTCGGCCTTCAGCGCCTTGACCAGCTCGCCGGTGGCATACGGGGTCAGAAGGCCAGCCATGTCCTTGATCGCTACCGAGTCGCAACCCATGGCTTCCATCTGCTTGGCCTGGTTCACGAAGGCTTCGATGGTGTGCACGGGGCTGGTGGTGTAAGCGATGGTACCTTGGGCGTGCTTACCAGCAGCCTTGACCGCCTCGATGGCCACGCGCAGGTTGCGCACGTCGTTCATGGCATCGAAGATGCGGAACACATCGATACCGTTGACCGCCGCTTTGGCGACGAACGCCTTGACCACGTCATCGCTGTAGTGGCGGTAGCCCAGCAGGTTCTGCCCGCGCAGCAGCATCTGCAAGCGGGTGTTGGGCAGCGCATTGCGCAGTTTGCGCAGGCGCTCCCACGGGTCTTCCTTGAGGAAACGCACGCAGGCATCGAACGTGGCGCCGCCCCAGACTTCCAGCGACCAGTAGCCGACCTTGTCGAGCTTGTCGCAGATCGGCAGCATGTCTTCGGTACGCATGCGGGTAGCCAGCAGGGACTGGTGGGCGTCACGCAGGATTGTGTCGGTAACAAAGATCTTCTTGGACATTCTTATCTCCTCATGGCGGCAAGCTTCAAGCTACAGGCCGCAAGATGAAGCCGATTCGCTTCAACTTGCAGCGGGTCGCTCACAGCTTGCAGCTGCATTCATAGGCCTGCGTGGGCGGCGATGGCGGCGGCGATGGCCAGGGCCAGCTCTTCGGGTTTGCGCTTGATCGAGTAGTTGGTCAGTTCAGGGTGGCTTTCGACGAAGCTGGTGTTGAACTGGCCGCTACGGAATTCCGGATTGCGCAGGATTTCCTGGTAGTACGCGGCGGTGGTCTTCACCCCTTGCACGCGCATGTCGTCAAGGGCCCGCAGACCGCGATCCATGGCTTCTTCCCAGGTCAACGCCCATACCACCAGTTTCAGGCACATGGAGTCATAGAACGGTGGGATGGTGTAACCGGTGTAGATCGCTGTATCGGTGCGCACACCCGGGCCGCCTGGGGCGTAGTAGCGGGTGATCTTGCCGAAGCTGGGCAGAAAATTGTTCTTCGGATCTTCAGCGTTGATGCGGAACTGCAACGCGTAGCCGCGGTGCTGAATGTCTTCCTGCTTGACCGACAGCGGCAGGCCCGAGGCGATACGGATCTGCTCGCGAACCACATCGATACCGGTAATTTCTTCGGTAATGGTGTGCTCGACCTGCACGCGAGTGTTCATTTCCATGAAGTACACCTCGCCATCGGCGAGCAGGAACTCCACAGTACCGGCGTTCTCGTAGTTCACAGCCTTGGCTGCACGGACCGCCAGGTCACCGATGTAGGCACGTTGTTCGGGCGTGAGTTGAGGGCTTGGGGCAATTTCGATGAGCTTCTGGTTGCGGCGCTGGATCGAGCAATCACGCTCGAACAGGTGCACCACATTGCCGAAGCTGTCGCCCAGGATCTGCGCCTCGATGTGCTTGGGGTTGACGATGCACTTTTCCAGGAACACTTCCGCAGAACCAAAGGCCTTGGTAGCTTCGGAGATGACGCGGGGGAAGTTCTGCTCCAGCTCTTCACGGCTATTGCAACGGCGAATGCCCCGACCGCCACCGCCGGAGGTGGCCTTGAGCATCACCGGGTAACCGATACGCTCGCCTTCGCTCAGCGCTTCGTGTATGTCGGCAACGTTGCCTTCGGTGCCTGGGGTCACGGGCACGCCGGCCTGAATCATGGTGCGGCGCGCTTCTGTCTTGTCGCCCATCCGGCGAATGACTTCAGCGGCAGGGCCGATGAACTTGATACCGCGCTCGGCGCAGATCTCTGCCAGCTCCGCGTTTTCCGACAGGAAACCGTAGCCCGGGTGCAGGGCATCACAGCCGGTTTCCACAGCGAGGTTCACCAGCTTGCGCGGGTTCAGGTAGCCCGCCAGCGGCTCGGCACCAATGCTGTAGGCCTCGTCAGCGCGCTTGACGTGCAAAGCGTGACGGTCGGCGTCGGAATAGATCGCGACAGAGCGAATGCCCATCTCGGCGCAGGCACGCACGATGCGAACTGCGATTTCACCCCGGTTGGCGATCAGGATTTTTTTTATCACTGGAGTCTTCCCAAAGCCGTAGGAACAATCGAGCCGGTTCTACCGGTCGGCGCGTGACCAAGTGTCGTTGGCCAGTCGCATATTCACCCTAGCGCTGTAGGTCGATAAACAAAAATCAATATTTGTTAGGGACTGTATTAGCAAAAGCTTATAGTTAGGTAACAAGGTTTTACCGGAGCCCATAATAAAAATGCGTAAGTCCTTGATGCGTATGACATTACGTCAGCTACAGGTCTTCAATGAGGTGTGCGATTTGCGCTCGTACAGCCGCGCCGCCGAAGAAATGGCGCTGACGCAACCCGCCGTTAGTCTGCAAATTCGTCAGCTGGAAGAGCTGGTGGGCCAGCCGCTGTTCGAATACGTCGGCAAGAAGCTTTACCTGACCGAAGCCGCCGAGGCGCTGCAGCGCGCCAGTCGGGATATTTTCGGGCGCCTGGAAAGCCTCGACATGCAGCTTTCGGACATGCAGGGCTCACTGCAAGGGCAACTGAAACTGGCGATCGAATCCAGTGCCAAATACTTCGTTCCTCACCTGTTCGCCGCCTTCAAGCAACGTCACCCTGAGGTCAACCTGACCCTTACCGTCGTCAACCGCGCCCAAGCGATCCGGCGCCTTTCCGATAACCGTGACGACCTGATCATCATGTCTATGGTGCCGCAGGACATGGGCCTGGAGTTTCTGCCGTTTCTCAACAACCCGATCATCGCCGTGGCGCCGCCGGACCATGCGTTGTGCAAACTCGAGCACTTGCGCCTGCAGGACCTGGAGCCTCATACCCTGCTGGTCCGTGAACAGGGCTCAGGCACCCGCAAAGCCTGTGAAGAGTACTTCAAGGACAAGCGTGTGCACTTCACCCAGACGCTGGAGGTCGCCTCTGCCGATGCCCAGCGCGAATGCGTCATCGCCGGCCTAGGCATTGCCTTGCTGACCCGCCATGCCGTGAACATGGAACTGGCCATGGGCGTGCTGAAAGAGTTGCCGGTGGAGGAACTGCCGCTGTACCGCAGCTGGTGTGTGGTGCAGGCAAAGGCCAAGCGGCAGTCACCGGTAGCCTTGGCCTTTTTGGCATTCATCCGCAGCGAACGTGCGCTGATCAGCGCGCTTGTTGAGCGCTTTTCGGGGAACTTGCAGCTGAAGCCTGCCACACTGTAAGTACTTCCAACTCGGGGTAATCCGCCAAGTCGCGGAGAAGTTGTCGTTGGTCGCAATAGCTTTCGATCGCGCGGCGGTACTCCATGCGGCGCTGATCCTTTTCCTGCTGTTTACGGGCTTTGGCGTTAGGTTGGTACGAGCCATCGAAGTCACGAGCCATGTCTGTCTCCCTGATCGAGTGCGGGGAGCTTCAGACTGACGTCGTTTTTTTACTGTTTAGCGCAGAAAGCGTGACCAACGTGTGAACTTTTTACTGATACTCGGCACTTCCAGTGACTTGGCAAGCATTTCCAAATGCTTATCAAACAATCGTATTGAAATACTGAAGTTGCACAAAAGGTGCAACAACAGGAGAAACAAATGAACGACAACATCTCTTTTGAAGCCTTCCATGAAACTAACGCAGACGAGGCCAGCGTTCTATACATCGCGGGAGCGATTTCAGTGCTCAATGCCGCAGATTACCCGGTGATGGTGCCTCGAACAGCCCATAGTGAAGCCGATGTGCTGGAAGTGGACCTCATGATGGAAACCAGGGAATACCCGCAAAATACCAAGGGCTTGAGGAAACTCCTCAAATTGACGAAGGTGCCAGGGTATACCGGTGAACAAATTGCTGTGCAGCTTTACCTGCACAACGTGCTGGTCGCCACTGCCACCATTCGTCCTGGCATAGTCGCAACTATCGATAACTGACGATTAACCGCAATCGATACAAATGTCGGGGAAGAAGGCTCAGTCATCCATCGCCTTGATCGACTTGGGCGACAAGCGCAGGCTTCGCAAGCTGCGCTTCACGCTCTTGAGGTGGTTGACCAGGCTCGGGCCGCGGGCCATTGCTACACCCATGGCCAGCACGTCGATCACCACCAGGTGGGCGATACGAGAAGTCAGCGGGGTATAGATTTCCGTGTCTTCGTGCACATCGATCGCCAGGTTGACGGTCGAAAGCTCGGCCAGCGGGGTCTGGCTGGGGCACAGGGTGATCAGGTTGGCGCCGCTCTCACGCACGAGGTTGGCGGTGATCAAAAGGTCTTTGGAACGCCCGGACTGGGAAATGCACACCGCCACGTCACCCGGCTTGAGAGTCACCGCCGACATGGCCTGCATGTGCGGGTCGGAGTAGGCGGCGGCACTGAGCAACAGGCGGAAAAACTTGTGCTGCGCGTCGGCAGCAACCGCGCCGGATGCACCAAAACCATAGAACTCCACACGTTGCGCCTGCGCCATGGCACTCACTGCCTGCTGCAACGCGTGCGGGTCGAGGTGCTCTCGCACTTCCATCAGGGTGTGCAAGGTCGTGTCGAAAATCTTCAGGCTGTAATCGGCAACCGAGTCGTCCTCATGGATGGCGAACTGCCCGAAGCTGGCGCCGGCAGCCAGGCTCTGCGCCAGCTTGAGCTTGAGGTCCTGAAAACCTGAACAGCCGATCGCCCGGCAAAACCGCACGATGGTCGGCTCGCTGATACCCACGCTGTGTGCAAGGTCCGCCATCGAACTGTGCATGACGGCGGCCGGGTCCAGCAGCACGTGGTCGGCCACTTTCAGTTCCGATTTGCGCAGCAGGTGGCGCGATTGGGCGATATGTTGCAACAGATTCACGGGCTGGACTCGGTTATGATCGGCTGGCCGGGATGTAGCTTTCTTGTAGTTATACTACATGGACGCCAACCCGCCCAGTTAAACGAACGTGGAGAGTGGTGGTTTGACTATTCCTTGCGACATTCTGGTATTCGGTGGCACTGGCGATCTGGCCCTGCACAAACTGCTACCGGCGCTCTATCACCTGTATCGCGAGGCACGTCTGAACATTGCCGTGCGCATCATTGCCCTGGCCCGTCGCAACCTGTCGCGCAACGACTATTTGAAGCTCGCCGAACGCCATTGCCGGGCGCAGATCGCCCGGAGTGAGTTCGACGAAGAGGTGTGGCAACGCTTTTGCGCACGCCTTGACTACTTTCCCATGGACGCCGCGCAAAGCGCCGACTTCGGACGCCTGGCCCGCTACCTCGGCGAGCCCGGCGGGCTGACCCGCATCTATTACCTGGCCACAGCGCCCAATCTGTTCGTGCCGATTGCCAACCACCTGCGGGTGGCGGGGCTGGCCGACCACGAGGCACGCATCGTGCTGGAGAAGCCGATCGGCCATTCGCTTGAGTCAGCCACCGCCATCAACGAAGCGATCGGCGCGGTGTTCGAGGAATCGCAGGTGTTTCGCATCGATCACTACCTGGGCAAGGAGACCGTGCAGAATCTCATGGCCCTGCGGTTCGCCAACGCGTTGCTGGAGCCGGTATGGCGCAACGGTCAGGTCGATCATGTGCAGATCAGTGTGTGTGAAACCCTCGGTGTAGAAAACAGAGGCGGCTACTACGACCGGGCCGGTGCCACCCGCGACATGCTGCAGAACCACCTGTTGCAGCTGCTGTGCCTGGTAGCCATGGAGCCGCCCGCGCAGTTCGAGGCCGAGGCGGTCCGCGACGAGAAGGTCAAGATTCTGCGCGCTCTCAAGCCGATCAGCGGCCAGGACGTTCAGGACAAGACCGTGCGCGGTCAGTACGGTGCCGGGCACATCGGCGGCCAGGAGGTGCCCGCCTACTACTTCGAGAAGGACGTGGACAATGACAGCGACACTGAAACATTCGTCGCCGTCCACGCCCACATCGACAATTGGCGCTGGGCTGGCGTGCCTTTCTATCTGCGCACCGGTAAACGCATGGCACGGCGCTCGTCGCAGATCGTCATTCAGTTCAAGCCCGTGCCGCATGAGCTGTTCAGCGGTGGCCAGGTCAACCAGCTACTGATCCAGTTGCAGCCAGACGAGCGCATCAGCCTGCGCATGATGACCAAGAGCCCGGGCAAGGGCATGCGCCTGGAGCCGGTCGACCTCGACCTGAACCTGGCGCAGGTGTTCGGCCAGACCCGTCGCTGGGAGGCCTACGAGCGCTTGCTGCTGGATGTACTCGAGGGGGACTCTACCCTGTTCATGCGGCGCGACGAAGTTGAAGCGGCATGGGCCTGGATAGACCCGATCATCCAGGGTTGGGAGGATCATTTTCAAGCACCCCGCCACTATGCTGCAGGTAGCACAGGCCCGGATCAAGCCAACAGCCTGCTGGCACACCAGGGCAGAACCTGGCACAGCTGAAGCCATTGCCGATTTCACCCAAGCATGAAGGTGGCGGCAAATGTTGGCACAGAAGAACGCCGTCCCCGTTCAAATGCTCCCTTGTAGTGGAGAAAGTTGCATTGCGCCATTGGGCGCAAACTCAACTGACAAGGATCCATCATGAGCAAAATCGAAAACCTGCAAGCGTACAACATTGAAGCGCCAGGCCAACCAGCCTGCTTTGAAGTGCGGGGAACGGTGACCGTTGGCCACCCGGGTATTGTGCCTGTGCTGATAGAACCCAGGGTACGTCACCGAGGTGGCTGGGAAGTGCTTGAGCTGCATCTGGTGGACAACGGGGAGATCAACCTGCAGGTCCTTACCGAGAAACCAGTATTTTTCCGGCGCGAACGTGCGAGCTCGTGGACAAGGCTGGAAATCATCAAGGACGACGGTCCGCAAATGTTCGAGATCGGGCACCGTGTAGTCAACGACTGAGCCTGACAATGCCAGACCGCTGCGAGCGGTTTGGCATTGTGCTGTAGCCAGAACCCGATGAGCGACAGCCCTCGAAGGTGAATATTTATACAGTAGGCGTTTGCCCCGTAACCGGCCTGCCCCTAGAATGGCCGGATGCACACAGATGACCTCTCCCTCCTGCTGAACTCCCTCAACGATGCCCAACGCCAGGCCGTCGCGGCCTCGCTCGGGCGTCAGCTGGTGCTTGCTGGCGCCGGTTCCGGTAAAACCCGCGTGCTGGTGCATCGCATCGCCTGGCTGATCCAGGTCGAGCAGGCCTCACCGCACTCGATCCTGTCGGTGACCTTCACCAACAAGGCCGCCGCTGAAATGCGCCAGCGCATCGAGCAATTGCTGGGCATCAACCCGGCCGGCATGTGGGTGGGGACCTTCCACGGCCTGGCGCACCGCTTGTTGCGCGCCCATTGGCAGGAAGCGCGCCTGGTACAAAACTTCCAGATCCTCGACAGTGACGACCAGCAGCGCTTGGTCAAGCGGGTGATCCGCGAGCTGGGTCTGGACGAGCAGCGCTGGCCCGCGCGCCAGGCACAGTGGTTCATCAACGGGCAGAAGGACGAAGGCCTGCGGCCGCAGCATATCCAGGCCGGCGGCGATCTGTTCCTGGGGACCATGCGTAGCATCTATGAAGCCTACGAACAGGCCTGCGAACGCGCCGGGGTGATCGACTTCTCCGAACTGCTGCTGCGTGCCTTGGACTTGTGGCGCGACCACCCGAGCCTGCTCGAACACTACCAGCGGCGCTTCCGCCACCTGCTGGTGGACGAGTTCCAGGACACCAACGCCGTGCAGTACGCCTGGCTACGACTGCTGGCTGGCAAGGACGGCGGCAGCTTGATGGCGGTGGGCGACGACGACCAGTCGATTTACGGCTGGCGCGGCGCCAAGATTGAAAACATCCACCAGTACACGGCTGACTTCCCTGACGCCGAGATGATCCGCCTGGAGCAGAACTACCGCTCCACAGGGGGCATTCTCAAAGCTGCCAACGCGCTGATCGCAAACAACAGCGGCCGCTTGGGCAAAGAGCTGTGGACCGACCTGGGCGAGGGAGAGCCTCTGACCCTCTATGCGGCTTACAACGAGCATGACGAAGCGCGCTACGTGGTCGAGACCATCGAGAGCCTGATCAAGCAAGGCCATTCGCGTAGCGAGATCGCCATCCTGTATCGCTCCAACGCCCAGTCGCGGGTGCTGGAAGAAGCCCTGTTGCGCGAGCGCATCCCCTACCGCATCTACGGTGGCCAGCGCTTCTTCGAGCGCGCCGAGATCAAGAACGCCATGGCATACCTGCGCTTGATAGAAGGCCGTGGCAACGACGCCGCCCTCGAAAGGGTAATCAATGTGCCACCGCGTGGCATCGGCGAGAAAACTGTCGAGGCCATTCGTGAACATGCTCGCCACAGTCAACTGTCGATGTGGGGAGCCATGTGCCAACTGCTCGCCGCCAAGGCCCTCAAAGGCCGGGCGGCCAGTGCGCTGGGCGCGTTCATCGAGCTGATTGAAAGCCTGGCTGGAAAAGTCGCGGACATGCCCCTGCATACCATGACGCAGACAGTCGTCGAGCAGTCCGGTCTGATCATCTACCACCAGGAAGAAAAGGGTGAAAAGGGCCAGGCACGGGTAGAAAACCTTGAGGAGCTGGTAAGCGCCGCTCGCAACTTCGAAGCCACTGACGATGACGCCGACCTTTCGCCTCTGTCGGCCTTCCTCGGTCATGCTTCGCTTGAAGCCGGCGAGGCCCAGGCTGACGAGCACGAAGACAGCATTCAGCTGATGACATTGCACAGCGCCAAAGGCCTGGAGTTCCCCTACGTGTTCCTGGTGGGCATGGAAGAAGGCCTGTTCCCGCACAAGATGAGCCTGGAAGAGCCAGGCCGCCTGGAAGAAGAACGCCGCCTGGCGTACGTGGGCATTACCCGTGCCATGCGCCAGCTCTTCATGACCTATGCCGAAACGCGTCGGCTGTATGGCAGTGAGACCTACAACAAAGTGTCACGATTCGTCCGGGAGATTCCACCAGGCCTGGTTCAGGAAGTGCGTCTTTCGAACAGCGTCAGCCGCCCGTTCGGCGGTGCCAAGAGCACCAGCGCCAGCAGCATGTTCGCCAATGCCAACATTCCACAGACCGCTTTCAATCTAGGCCAGCGGGTACAGCATTCGGTATTCGGTGAAGGCGTTATCCTCAACTTCGAGGGTTCCGGCGCACAGGCCCGTGTGCAGGTGAACTTTGCCGAGGGCAGCAAGTGGCTGATGCTCGGCTATGCCAAGCTCGAAGCTATCTGAGGCCTTCAGGGCGCGCTGAAATATTTAGGCAAAAGCTGGAAACATTATGTCGCTGGTCATGTGCACAGGAACCTGTGCAACATGACGCGCGTGCAATCCACAACAGGGGAAATCCCATTTATGCAACGTTTTCTTAGCATCGCACTGGCGCTTTGCGTCGGCCTGACGCTGAGCCTGGACGCCAACGCCAAGCGCTTCGGCGGCGGCAAGAGCTCGGGCTCCGCGCCAATCCACCAGACCCGCCAGGCTACGCCAACCACGCCTGCCGCCGCACCGACCGCTCCTGGCCGTGCCCCGGCCGCCGCCAGCGGTGCTTCGCGCTGGCTGGGCCCATTGGCCGGCCTCGCCGCCGGTGGCCTGCTGGCCTCCATGTTCATGGGTGACGGCTTCGAGGGCCTGCAGATCATGGACTTCCTGATCGTCGCCCTGATCGCGTTCCTGGTGTTCCGCTTCATCGCCGCACGGCGCCGCCAGCAGCAGCCGCAAATGGCCGCTCCGGGCCATGCGCCGTTCCAGCGTGAAGCCCATGGCCAGCCTGCCCAGCCGTCGATCTTCGGTGGCTCGGCTGCACCTGCAGCGCCAGCCGCACCGGCCATCAATGGCCCGGCCTGGTTCAACGAGCAGAGCTTCCTGGCTGCAGCCCGTAGCCACTTCCAGGCGCTGCAGCAGCACTGGGATGCCAACGAGATGGACAAGATCGCCGAGTTCGTCACGCCGCAGATGCTGGAGTTCCTCAAGCGTGAGCGTGCTGACCTGGGTGATGGTTTCCAGGCGACCTACATCGATAACCTCGATGTGCAACTGGACGGTGTCGACGATCGCGCCGACCGTACCGACGCCACCCTGACCTTCCGTGGCGTGTCGAAGACCTCGCGCTTCGACCAGGGCGAACCGTTCAGCGAAAGCTGGCACATGGTTCGTGCCCAGGGCGAGAACCAGCCTTGGCTGGTCGCCGGTATCCGCCAAAACGGTTAACCGTCGCACGTTGCACAAAAAACCCCGGGCTAGCCCCGGGGTTTTTGCTTTTGCCAGACCGCCCTACTAGGGTATAACGCGCAGCGATGACATCAAGGTTGGAGGAAATGAACCGTGGAAGAAGTGATCGAACAACTCCGTGAAGCCAATGAACCGGTGCCGGTACCTTTGGAGCTTCCCGACGAGGACCAACTGGTCGAGATCGAGGAACAACTGTTCATCAACATTCCGTTCGTGTTCAAAGAGTTCCTCTTGACCGTCAGTGACGTGGTGTACGGCTCTCTGGAGCCGGTGACCGTCACCGATCCCCAGTCCCATACCTACCTGCCCGATGTGGCGGCCAATGCCTGGGACGCCGGCGTACCGCGGGACCTGATCCCGCTATGCCAGGACGGTGACAACTTCTACTGCGTCGAGGAAGACGGCACGGTAGTGCTGTGGGATGGCGACGAGGAAGGGGTTGGCGAAGACAGCTGGGAATCGGTCTGGCACTGGGCACGGGACGTCTGGCTGGAAAGCTGATCAGTCACACAGTCGCCAGGCTTCGTGGCCTGGCGACATCATTACCGCTCCTTTGCGCAGGTTGCCGCAATCCCGCGCACAGAGCCCTCAGTGCGTATTTTCCCGGCTGTTTTCCAGCGTCTCCAGCAAGGCGATCTGCATCCGCGAATGCACACGGATGAACCATCGCCACAGCACCGCCACTACCATCGCGGCCACCACGGCGATGATCAGCAGTAATTCACTGGTCGGCAGGATGCTTGCCGACAACGCCGACAGCAGCAGGAAGATGACCAGCAGTGACAGCAGCGGGATCACTTCGGCCACTACACGGCGAACGCGCTGGGTGTGGCGCCCTGCCATTTCCGGCTTGACGCCCATCTCCGCCAACAACATCGACAACGCCTTGAGCTTGCGATAGGCAGCGATAAGGAAGGGCAGCGACAACAACAGCGCGGCCCCCCAGATTAGCGCCTTTTGCTGGCTGACATCACTGACCCACTCATTGAGCCAGGCACCGATGCGTACGGCGAAATACCCGCCGCTGAAGAAAATCGCGATCACCAGTGCCAGGTTCACACCAACCTGCAGCAGGATGCGCCGGATCATCGCAGCCAGCATCGCGCTCTCACCTTGCGGCTGGATACTGCGCAGCCACTCGCCATACAGTGAAAGCACGCGTGACAGCCGGCTGGGCATGACGTTGCCAAGCTTCAGCGACAACGGGTCGGCCGCGCGGATCAGATACGGTGTAAGCAGCGTGGTGATGGCCGAAACCGCCACCGCAACCGGATAAAGGAAGTCGCTGGTAACTTGCAGCGTCATACCCAAGGCCGCAATGATGAAAGAGAACTCGCCGATCTGGGATAGCCCCATGCCCACCCGCAGCGAGGTACGGCCATCGTTGCCGGCAATGAACGCACCCATACCGCAAGAAAGCATCTTGCCCAGCACCACGGCAACGGTGATGACCATGATCGGCCAGGCATAGTCGAGCAGCACGTTCGGGTCGATCATCAGGCCGATGGCGACGAAGAAAATGGCGCTGAACAAATCACGCACCGGCTCTATCAGCCGTTCGATCTTCAGCAACTGGCGGGATTCGGCCATGATCGCACCGATCAGGAACGCCCCCAGCACCATGCTGTACTCGAGTTTGACCACCAGCAGGCAGAAGCCGAAACACAGGCCCAGCACGGTGATCAGAAGCATCTCGTTGCTCTCGAATTTCGCAACGTAGGCCAGTAATCGCGGCACCAGCAAAATGCCGATGACCAGCGCCACGATCATGAACAGCGAAAGCTTGCCGACGGTGGAAAAGACTTCCCCGGAACTGACCGTACCGCTGACCGCAATGCCAGACAGCAGGGCGATGATGCCGATGCCGAGAATATCCTCGACGATCAGCACGCCAAAGATGAGTTGGGCGAAACGCTCGTTTTTCATCTTCAGGTCATTGAGTGCCTTGACGATGATGGTGGTCGAGGAAATCGCCAGGATCGCGCCGAGGAACAGCGAATCCATGGTGCTCCACCCAAACCAGCGGCCGATCTCGAAACCGATCCAGATCATCAGGACGATTTCCAGGAACGCTGCAATGAACGCCGTGGCCCCCACCTTGAACAGCTTGCGCAGGCTGAACTCAAGGCCCAGGCAGAACATCAGGAAGATAACGCCCAGTTCGGCGAGGGTCTTGATGGTGTCTTCATCGTGAATCAGGCCGAACGGCGGGGTGTGTGGGCCGATGATGAAACCGGCGACGATGTAGCCCAGCACCACTGGCTGTTTGAAGCGATGAAAGAGAATCGTCACTACCCCGGCGACCAGCATGATCACTGCCAGATCCTGGATGAAGCTGATGGCATGCATGGCGCGATACTCCTTTTCGATGCCCGGGCAAACCGCCCCTCTGCCAAGGCATACCCGAGCGAGCGGCAAGTACACGCTGTATTGAATGCAGCAATGCCCATGTTGCATGGGCGTACTCAGGTTAACATCGCACCCCGCCGCATATTGCTGATGCAATATGTAGAAACAGATCGGCCGGTCAACGGCCGCTGATGGCATGATCGGCGTGACGACGGAGCGTCAGTCAACGTCCCGTATCAGGAAGGCAAACTTCAAGAGGGGAAACAGAAAGTGTCAGCAGATACCCGCCCCGATTCAGCGCAACCTCACCGTGAGCACACTATGGAACCTGGAAACGCCCAGCTGAGCATGACCGTACTGATGACCCCGGACATGGCCAACTTTTCGGGCAACGTACATGGCGGCACCTTGCTCAAGTATCTCGATGAAGTGGCCTACGCCTGCGCTAGCCGCTATGCCGGCAGCTATGTGGTAACCCTGTCGGTCGATCAGGTGATTTTCCGCGAGCCGGTGCACGTGGGCGAGCTCGTCACGTTCCTGGCATCGGTGAACTACACCGGCACTACCTCCATGGAGGTGGGCATCAAGGTCGTCACCGAGAACATTCGCGAACGCTCGGTGCGTCATTCCAACAGCTGTTTTTTCACCATGGTCGCGGTCGACGACAACCGCCGCCCGGTCCCGGTCCCTGCGCGTCAGCCGCAGTCCAGTGAAGAAAAGCGCCGCTTCCTCCAGGGCCAGCAACGCCGGCAGATCCGTCAGGAACTGGAAAAGCGTTACCAGGATTTGAAGACCGACGCCCTTTAAAGCGCCAGGCGTTGCGCCTCGAAGCGCACACGCGGGTGAGCGATGCGGTCCTGGGCCCGCACCAGCTGCAGTTCGTAACTGGCGCAGGCCTGGGTTTCCAGCAGCACCTCATGCACAGCTGCCGCTGTGTACTCAAAGGCTTGTACCCAGCTGTCGCCCAACAGCACTCGGGCCAGGAACAGCCCTGAGGTCAAGTCCCCCACCCCGACCGGCTGGCGAGGGAAAGCCAGCAGCGGGCGGCGCAGGTGCCAGCTGTGATCACGGGTGACCAACAACATTTCGAACGTGTCTGGGCAACGCCCCGGGTAGGCCAGGTGCTTGACCAGCACAGCCTGCGGGCCGCGCTCAAGAAGGCCGCGTGCCATGTGCACGCAATCTTCCAGGCTTTGCGCGCGCCGGCCACAAAAACTGTCCAGCTCCAGCTGGTTGGGGCACAGAATGTCAGCCTGGGCAACCGCATCGTCCAGCAGGAACTCGCTCACCTCCTGTGGCACGATGCACCCTTTCTCCGAATGCCCCATGACCGGGTCGCACAGATACAGCGCCTTTGGGTTGACGGCCTTGATCCGCTCGACACCCGCCAGTATCGCCCGCCCCTGCTCGGCGCTACCCAGATAGCCCGAGAGGACGGCATCGCAATGCCCCAGTTCACCGATGTTGGAAATGCCTTCCACCAACGCAGGAATTTGCGCTGGAGCAAGCACTTCGCCCGCCCACTGGCCATACTGAGTGTGGTTGGAGAACTGCACGGTATTGAGCGGCCAGACATTGACCCCGATACGCTGCATTGGAAACACCGCGGCGCTGTTGCCGGCGTGGCCGAACATCACGTGGGACTGAATGGCGAGCAGGTGCGGGGTACGTTTCATGCGGGCGTTTTCCAAAGCTGTTTCAGGGATTGTGCGTCGCGCAGTATGAACTCGATTGCCACCTGTACGACAGACCAGGGACGCAGTTAAGCTGGATCGACCTGTTTGGAGCATACGTAAATGTTGACCCTGGAGAATCTCTTCGTCCTGATGCTGGTGGCCACGGCAGGCGCTTGGTTATGGCACAACCACGGGCTACGCGAGAAAGCCTTGGAACGGGTCAAACAGCATTGTGCAAAGCTGGATCTGGAGCTGCTCGACGACGCCGTCGCGCTCAAGCGCATTGCATTTTTGCGCGATGCCAAGGGCAGAAAGCGCCTGGCCCGCGTGTATGCCTTCGAGTTCACAGTCACCGGCGAACAGCGCCACCCAGGCACGGTGACTCAGTTTGGCGCTCATAGCGTGCAGATCGAACTGGCGCCCTACCCGTTCGAGATCAATACGCCGCCACGGGCCGACAACGTGATCGAAATGAAGCAATGGCGCCAGGAACATAATCGCTGGCACAACTGATCATCTCAGCCGACAGCCCTCCAGCGCGGCCTGCAGCGCTGGCAGGTCTTGGGGCTGGTCGAAAATCAGTTCGATGCGCGTATCCTTGCGCCACTCACTCGGCTGCCAAGCCGGCAGGTTGCCGTCAAGGCCGTTGAAAGACTGCCAACCCTCCGGGCTGTGGATAACACCCTTGGCCCGGCGCCATGAATAAGCGTCGAGCATGCCACGCAAGGCTTGTGGATCGAATTGCTGGCTGGGGTGCCAACGCCAGCCGACACTCCAGCCACCTTCGCCTTGCTGTGCATGACAGATGGGTTGACGAGGGTCTACCCACAGGGTGCCGAGGGCCGGCTGGCGATTATCCACAATGGCCTTATCCACAGAACTCTCGCCCACTGCATCTATGGAGGAACGAGGAAGGCTCGATACAGCTAACAAGCCCTGCTCTGTCCAAACGCCCTGTTTCGCTGATATTTCCTTACTTATCAACAACCTGCGATTTTCATTCACAGCCGCGCTCTTGTTGAAAACCACCAGGCCGACAGCTTGCAGAGCCTGCAATTGAGCATCGGGTAACGGCTCACCTCGCGCCAGCGCTTGAGCATCCAAGACCATCACCATTGGCTGCAGCGCCAGAACCCCAACCCAAGGTGCCTGATTCAATTGGGTCATCAGCTGCAGGGGGTGACCAAGCCCAGAGGGTTCAATGAACAACCGGTCGGGTTGGGCCTTGCGCAATAGACGCCCCAGCCCGACCTGGAACGGTGTGCCATTGACGCAGCACAGGCACCCACCCGCCACTTCGGCAATGGCAACACCATCTTCATCACAGCTGAGCAGCGCTGCATCCAGGCCGACTTGGCCAAACTCGTTGACCAGCACCGCCCAACGCTCGTCGGCAGGGCGCTGAGCCATCAGCTGGCGGATGAGGCTGGTCTTGCCTGCACCCAAGGGGCCAGCGATGACGTGAGTAGGAATATTCTGCAGCATGCGCTTACTTCAGGTCGGAATTCACCCCACTATGCCCCGTCACGCCAACCAGTCAAGGCTGAGCAACAAGCGCGTGCCAGGGCCAGCGGGCGAGCGATGGATCAGGCCTGCTCCTTCGTTGCCTGACCATTTTTCGCCCTTCAGCAGCGCGACATCACCCGCTTGCAACCGCTGGATGTTATCCACAGGTGCCGGTGCGAGCTGCAACCCCGCTCGTTCGATGGCACCTTCGGGCAGCCATTCGCTGCCGCAGCCCACATAGGTCGTGAGCAGGCGCACAGGCACGTTATCCACATGGAAGCGCGGGCACATCGCATTGTGCAGCACCCGCAGGCGCAGACCGACGCGCCGGGCACCCACCAGACATGTATATGCCGAAACCAGCCAGCACACATCCGCAACGAAACTCTCATAGCCCTGCAGATCGGCCGCTTCCCGCAACAAATCTGGTAGCACTGGCGGCTCATGCTCATTCACATCGACGACCCGCTGGTCCGCGAACGGTTGGCCGAGGCTGACTACCAATGCCGCGAAGTCTTCAACCTGGGCAGGCAAGCGTCGCTGCCAGACTGCCAGGTTGACACCGTCTTGCAGAATGTCGGTGAGCACCCGAGGCGATTCACCATGGACTTGGCGGATATCCACACGCTGAGCCGCGGGCGTCATGCTGCCTCCTCGGCGTGCCAGGGCCCGAAGGGATCCGGCAAGTCCCGCCAGGCCGCCTGGCCCATTTCCATTTCATCATCGGTCAACAAACAGGCATCCAGGTCTGTGGATAACTGGACGAAGTCGATGTTCTGCCCAATGAACACCAGTTCCTGGCGGCAGTCGCCACTCTCAGGCACCCAGTGTTTGAGAATTTCTGCAGAGCTCTGTTCGTCCTGCGGCCAATGTTCTTTCGGCACGAATCGCCACCACCGGCCGGCCAACCCATAGCGCATCATGCCGCCAGCCTGCGACCAGCTGCCGGCCTCCTGAAACCTGCTGGCCAGCCAGAAAAAGCCTTTGGAGCGCAGTAGCCGGCCATTGGTCCATTGCTTGTGGATGAAATCAAAAAAGCGTTGCGGGTGCAGCGGCCTGCGAGCTTGCCAGGTGGTAGCGGCAATGCCGTATTCCTCGGTTTCTGGCACATGCTCACCGCGCAATTCCTGAAGCCATCCAGGTGCCTGCGCAGCCTGTTCGAAATCGAAAAGGCCGGTATCCAGGATCTGTGCCAGCGGCACTTGGCCCATGACCATCGGCAAAATCTTCGCTCGGGCATTGAGGCTGCGCAAAATCGCGATGAGCTCCTCGCGCTCATGCTGGCTGATCAGGTCGATCTTGCTCAGCAGCAGCACATCCGCGAACTCCACCTGTTCGATCAACAGGTCGCTGATGGAACGCTCATCGTCATCGCCCAAGGTTTCACCACGGCTGGCCAGGCTATCGGCGGCCTGGTAATCGCGCAGGAAGTTCAAGCCGTCGACAACCGTCACCATGGTGTCCAACCGTGCCATGTCGCTAAGGCTACGGCCCTGCTCATCGCGGAAGGTGAACGTCTCTGCAACGGGCAGCGGCTCGGAGATGCCCGTCGACTCGATCAGCAGATAATCGAACCGGCCTTCATCCGCCAACCGTGCGACTTCCTCCAACAGGTCCTCGCGCAGGGTGCAGCAGATGCAGCCGTTGCTCATCTCAACCAGCTTTTCTTCCGCCCGGTTTAGGCTGACATTACGCTGGACCTCACTGGCATCAATGTTGATTTCGCTCATGTCATTGACGATGACGGCGACACGCAGGTTGTCGCGATTACGCAGCACATGGTTGAGCAAGGTGCTTTTACCGGCACCCAAAAAGCCGGAAAGTACAGTGACAGGAAGTCGATTGGTCATGGCGGATCCTCTACAGGCGGACGCATTCGAAACGATGCATTGCACAACGTTATAAAGTAACAATACAATTTCGCCAAGCCGTTCTCGTCGGACGGTTACCCGGGAAGGAAAATGAACCTGTCACCCGCAGTACTGTTATTGCTGCTCGCTGCGCCAACACCGTTGCTTGCGATACCTCAGCAGAACGCGCAGGCGTCATGCACGAGGAGCGCGACGCTGGTGGCCTGTAAAGACGCCACTGGCAGTTACTACAGCGTGCGTACCGAGGGCAGCCACATCTACCTACGCGGCTTCGATAGTGCGACGCACCGCGTATGGGCGCAAACCAACAGCCGCTATGGAGCGCTGACATTCTTCACCGGCCTGGCCAGCGATGGTGAAGCCTGGGTTGGCTATAGCCGCCGAGTTGGTTGGACCTCCCTGACCCGCGTTTCCAGCTCCAACGGCGAACGTTTCAGTCTGCGTTGCAGCCTGGTCGGTGGCTGCCAGTGATCGTTCGTTTGCCTGACATTGACGCTGATCTAGCCCGACGCTAGCGATTTCCGCGCAGATACACATCGCGCCAATGGCCTGGGTGGGCATCATCGGTCTCTTATAGAGAAGGCAGGCGCTCCTCAGCCCACCATTCGCGGCATGAAGGGGTAAGCGATAAGCGTGGCTGCCAGGATTGGAATGGAATGTTCCACGTGGAACTATCAGTTCGCTTGGCTTATAGGCCGACCTGCTAGTGCTGAGGACAATTCACCGAACCCAGCCGGTACCGAACTGCGCGTGGTACATGCAGAAGCCTGCATGCCCACGACGCAGTAGCCGCCAAGGATTGGCAAGGGGCAGCCCGTCAGGTGCGCGGCTTTACTGTTCCACAGTCATTGCCCAACCATACCGCCCGGGTATTCATACTGCCGCGCTGTTGCACACCCGACGCATTGAATGTCCCGTTGACTTGGGTAGTGAACTCCTTGTCACTAAGGAAGGTTGCCTGGCCGGCACCTTGGGCTTTGGGGCAGCTGAACTGAAACTTCCAGACATTGCCGTTCCGCTCGGTAATCTTTTGCGTGCAGCCTGACTGAGGGTCCTGCAAGGGAATATCGTTGGTTTTCACCTGCTCCGGCGTCAGGCATGAACGCACGCCATTGCCTGCTACCGCGATGCCCTGCTTGGCCAGTGCCCCTTCCATCATGGCCCTCTGCTCGGGCGGCAGGTTCTTCAGTTGGCCGAGCATGAACTGCATATCCGGCAATGGCTTACCGTCGACCTGCATGTTGCTGGTGGTGAGCTCCCACAGGCCAGGCTGCAACATCTGCGCATGTACAAGTGGGCTGGCCAGGCCAAAAGCCAGGGCCAGCAGTGGCAGACGAATCTTCATGGACGAACGCTCCTCAAAAGAACCGACTCAATGGCCGGGCACAGGCTTAGACGGCAAATCCGCTTTCAGGTTGCAAGGCGGCCCTGGAAGTGTTCTGTTATCTGCTGTGTATTTGCCAAGCAGGATGCGTATGGATTACCACAGCCCCTACTTCTTCGGCTATGTGCTCGGGCTCGTTCACTTGCTTGGCATAATCGCCGCGCTGCATGCGGTGTTTACCGTGCGTACGGCCCAAGGGGCCATTGCCTGGGCCATGTCGCTGTTCTTCATTCCCTACTTCACACTCATTCCCTACCTGGTGTTCGGTGCCCGCTCCTTCAACGCCTACATCAAGGCTCGGCGCCAGGCCAACCAGGAAATGCACGTGGCCATGGCCAACCTCAACTGGCGGCCTTGGGTAGAGGAAGCGCTCACAGCTCGGGAGTCGCAGAGCTACACCGCCTTGCGTGCCATGCCAAAACTTGGGCGAATGCCGTGCCTGGCCAATAACCAAGTAAAGCTGCTGATCGATGGCCAAGCCACCTTCGACGCCATCTTCGCTGCTATCGAACAAGCACGAGAAGTGGTGTTGGTACAGTTCTTCATCATCCACAACGACACCATCGGCAAAGCGCTGCAGCAACTGTTGCTGCGCAAAGCGGCCGAGGGCGTGAAGGTGTTCGTGCTGTATGACAGGGTTGGCAGCCATGCCTTGCCCGCCAGCTATAGCCAGAGCCTCAGAGACGGTGGGGTGCAGACCCACGCCTTCGCCACCCGCCGCGGCTGGTTCAATCGCTTCCAGGTGAACTTCCGTAACCACCGCAAGATTGTCGTGGTCGATGGGGTTACCGGCTTCATCGGCGGGCACAACGTCGGTGATGAATACCTGGGCGGCAACCCTCACCTCTCGCCCTGGCGTGATACCCATGTACAGATCGGCGGCCCGGTGCTGGCTTGCCTACAGGAGTCCTTCGCCGAAGACTGGTACTGGGCAACGCGCCAGCTACCGCCACTGATCCTGCCCGACACCTATCCGGACAACGGTGTGCTTTGCCAGGCGCTGGCCAGCGGGCCGGCAGATCCGCAAGAGACCTGCGCGCTGTTTTTCATCGAAGCCATCCATTCCGCGACTCGCCGCGTGTGGATCACAAGCCCCTACTTCATTCCCGACGAGGCCGTGTTCGCCGCGCTGCGCCTGGCCGTGCTGCGCGGCGTGGATGTGCGCATCCTGATCCCAGCTCGTCCCGACCATCGGGTCGTTTACGCCGCCTCCAGTTTGTTCGCCTTCGAGGCGGTGCGGGCGGGGGTACGCATGTACCGCTATCAGCCAGGATTCCTTCATCAGAAGGTGGTGTTGGTGGACGATGAGGTCAGTGCTATTGGTAGTGCCAACCTGGACAACCGCTCATTCCGGCTGAACTTCGAAATCACCCTGCTGACAGTGGATCGGGATTTCGCCGATCAGGTAGAGAAGATGTTGACCACCGACTTCGAGCAGGCCAGGGAAATTACACCTGAGGACAGCAGCAAAACCCACCGTCTTCAACAGCTGGGGATGCGTGTAGCGCGGTTGATTTCACCGATCCTCTGATGGGTGACCGGGGCCGCCTGAAGCGCGCCCCGGGTGAATCAGCGATACAAGTCTTCACGTGTCCAGGGCAGGTCATGATGCCCATCGGCGTAAGGCTTGACGGCAAGGATCTGGTGCAGGTTTATCCAGCCCTTCTGGAATGCATAGGCGCAGCCAGCGAGATACAGGCGCCAAATGCGCAGGGTTTTTTCCGGTACCAGTGCAGCAGCCTTGTGCAGCTGGTTCTCCAGGTTATCGCTCCAATGGTGCAAGGTCTTGGCGTAATGCATGCGCAAGCTCTCGACATCGACGACCTCCAGCCCCGCAGCACACAGGCTCGCGCTGATCATCGACAGGTGCGGCAGCTCACCGTTGGGGAACACATAATGGTCGATGAATTCACCCGCCCCTCGCCCCACCGGACGACCATCGACGTGCTTGGCGGTGATGCCATGGTTCATCACCAGGCCACCCTCGCGCACAGCGCCGAACAGTTTCTGGCTGTACAGCGCCAGGTTGGCGTGCCCGACATGCTCGAACATGCCGACGCTGACGACCTTGTCGAAGCGGCCATCCTGAGGGAGGTCGCGGTAGTCGAGGATCTGCAGCTCGACCTTGTCAGCCAGGCCCTCTGCCTTGACGCGCTGCCGCGCCAGCTTGAGCTGTTCCTTGCTCAAGGTGATGCCGAACACCTTGGCACCGTACTCGCGTGCGGCGAAGCGTGACAGCCCACCCCAACCGCAGCCGACATCCAGCAGGTAGTCATCGGCCTGCAGCCGCAGCTTGCGGCACAGATGGTCAAACTTGTCCTGCTGTGCCTGATCGAGGGTATTGTCCGGCTCACGGAAGTAGGCACACGAATACGCCATGTCCTGATCGAGCCAGAGTTGATAGAACGCGTTGGACACGTCGTAGTGGTAGGAGATGGACTCGGCGTCTGTGCGCTTGTCGTGAGCCACACGTGGTGGCGGTGCCTTATCGTCCTCCGTCAGCAAGGCCTCGCTCAGCTCATCGCACACCCGAATGGCTTCCCCGATGTCGCCCTCCAACTCCAGCTTGCCTTCCACGAAAGCAGCACCCAGCTGGTGCATGCTTGGATGGGTCAGCTGGGCGATCAGCTGAGGCTCCTTGACCAGGATAGTGACCTGCGGACTGGGCCCCAGGTCGAACTGGTTGCCGTCCCACAGCTTCAGACGAAGTGGCAAGTGCAGGCTCTGCAGCGCCGGCGGAAGTTGCGCAAGCATGAACGACCCTCCTTCTGGGCTCGATACATGAAATTTCGAACACCACCGAAACAGGGTAGTTCAACCGTGCGAAATTTCCGCTGAACGAGACCAAGGTCTACAACTAACTGATCTATGAATATTTCAGATTGTATACAATTTGTCGTTCTCAGCTTAACCTTGTGTCCCTCTCGCGCTTCCTCATCTGGAGTAGAAACCCATGAAATCCTATGACGTGGTGATCATCGGCGGTGGCCCCGGCGGCTACAACGCGGCGATTCGTGCTGGGCAACTGGGCTTGAGTGTCGCCTGTGTGGAAGGCCGCTCGACCCTTGGCGGCACCTGCCTCAATGTGGGCTGCATGCCGTCCAAGGCATTGCTGCATGCCTCCGAATTGTATGAGGCCGCCAGCGGTGACGAGTTTGCCCACCTGGGCATCGAGGTGAAGCCAACCCTGAACCTCGCCCAGATGATGAAACAGAAGGACGAGAGCGTGACTGGCCTGACCAAGGGCATCGAGTACCTGTTTCGCAAGAACAAGGTCGAGTGGATCAAAGGCTGGGGCCGCCTGGATGGCGCCGGCAAGGTTATCGTCAAAGCCGAGGACGGCAGCGAGACCGCGTTGCAGGCCAAGGACATCGTCATCGCTACCGGCTCCGAGCCCACTCCCCTGCCCGGCGTGACTATCGATAACCAACGCATCATCGACTCCACGGGCGCCCTGGCCCTCCCCGAGGTGCCCAAGCACCTGATCGTGATCGGCGCTGGTGTGATCGGCCTGGAGCTGGGTTCGGTGTGGCGCCGCCTGGGCAGCCAGGTCACCGTCATCGAATACCTGGACCGCATCTGCCCCGGTACTGATGAGGAAACGGCAAAGACCCTGCAAAAGGCACTGGCCAAGCAAGGCATGGCCTTCAAGCTCGGCAGCAAGGTGACCCAAGCGACGGCCTCACCCGACGGCGTGAGCCTGACGCTGGAGCCCGCCGCAGGCGGTACTGCAGAAACGCTGCAAGCCGACTACGTGCTGGTTGCCATCGGCCGTCGTCCTTATACCCAAGGCCTGAATCTGGAAAGCGTCGGGCTGCGAACCGATAAACGCGGCATGCTCACCAACGAGCACCATCGCACCTCGGTGCCGGGGGTGTGGGTGATTGGCGACGTCACCTCCGGCCCGATGCTGGCGCACAAGGCCGAAGATGAAGCCGTCGCCTGCATCGAGCGCATCGCCGGCAAACCCCACGAGGTCAATTACAACCTGATCCCCGGGGTGATCTATACCCGCCCCGAGTTGGCCAGCGTCGGCAAGACCGAAGAGCAGCTCAAGGCAGAAGGCCGCGCCTACAAAGTGGGCAAGTTCCCCTTCACCGCCAACAGCCGCGCGAAGATCAACCATGAAACCGAAGGCTTCGCCAAAGTCATCGCCGATGCCAACACCGATGAGGTATTGGGCGTGCATCTGGTCGGCCCAAGCGTCAGCGAGATGATCGGCGAATTCTGCGTGGCAATGGAGTTCTCCGCCTCTGCTGAAGACATCGCCCTCACCTGCCACCCGCACCCCACCCGCTCCGAGGCCTTGCGCCAGGCGGCGATGAACGTGGATGGGATGGCGATGCAGATCTGAGGTTCGACACTCCGCAACAACCGCCTCCCCACTGGGGTTGCCACTGTGAATTCAGTGAACTGAAGAGTGTTTGCGGGAATTGGTGTAAATCATCAGGGGGCTGCCTAATACAGCATGACTGAGAATACTCATCAGGCTGAATCAGGAGCATGACGCTGAGGACGGGTGAGCCGCCGGTAGAGGGAGGTGGGCGTTTCCCTCTACCGGCGACAGTTTGAATCTTCGAAGACAGTTTTAACTCAACGGCAGTAAAAAATTGTCGGTCGCTGCCGCCCTCATTCCACCGTCACCGACTTAGCCAGGTTACGCGGTTGGTCGACATCCGTACCCTTGAGCACCGCCACGTAATACGACAGCAACTGCAGCGGGATGGTGTACAGGATCGGTGCCAGTGCGTCAGCGATGTGCGGCACCTTGATCACATGAGTACCTTCGCCGTTGCTCATACCGGCGTGCTCATCGGCGAACACCACCAGCTCACCACCCCGGGCGCGGACTTCCTGCAGGTTCGACTTGAGCTTCTCCAGCAGCTCGTTGTTCGGCGCCACAGTCACCACCGGCATGTCGTTATCCACAAGCGCCAGCGGGCCATGCTTGAGCTCACCTGCCGGGTACGCTTCGGCGTGGATGTAGGAAATCTCTTTGAGCTTGAGCGCACCCTCCATCGCTACCGGGTACTGCGCACCCCGGCCCAGGAACAGCGTGTGGTGCTTGTCGGCGAACAGCTCGGCGATCTTTTCGACGGTGTGGTCCATAGCCAGGGCTTCGCCCAGGCGTGCCGGGAGGCGACGCAGCTCTTCGACCAGCTCCGCTTCCACACCAGCCTCGAGGGTGCCACGCACCTGGCCCAGGGCCAGGGTCAGCAGCATCAGCGATACCAGCTGGGTCGTGAACGCCTTAGTCGATGCCACGCCGATTTCCGGGCCTGCCAGTGTCAGCAGGGTCAGGTCGGATTCGCGTACCAGCGAGCTGATACCCACGTTGCAGATGGCCAGGCTGCCGAGGAAGCCCAGTTCCTTGGCATTACGCAGGGCCGCGAGGGTGTCGGCAGTTTCGCCAGATTGGGAAATCGAAACGAACAGGGTGTCTGGCTGGACCACCACCTTGCGGTAGCGGAACTCACTGGCGACTTCGACCTGGCAAGGGATACCGGCCAGGCTTTCCAGCCAATAACGGGCAACCATACCGGCGTGGTAGCTGGTACCACAGGCTACGATCTGCACGTTGCGCACCTTGGCGAACAGCTCCGCGGCCTGTGGGCCAAAGGCCTGGACCAGCACATGGTCCTTGCCCAGGCGGCCTTCCAGCGTGCGCTGGACCACGCTTGGCTGCTCGTGAATCTCCTTGAGCATGAAGTGGCGGTATGCGCCCTTGTCGGCGGCTTCGGCGCCTTCGTGATACTGCACGGTTTCGCGCTGTACCGCGTTGCCGGCCTGGTCCCAGACCTTGACCTGGTCACGGCGGATCTCGGCGATGTCGCCCTCTTCCAGGTACATGAAGCGGTCAGTGACCTGGCGCAGCGCCAACTGGTCGGACGCCAGGAAATTCTCACCATGGCCGAGGCCAATTACCAAGGGGCTGCCACTGCGCGCAGCAACCAGGCGATCAGGTTGTTTCACGCTGATCAGTGCCAGGCCATAGGCCCCATGCAGGCGCTTGACCGCAGACTTCAGTGCATCCGCCAAGTCCGGGATGGCCTTGAGGGTGTGGTGGATCAGGTGGACGATGACCTCGGTATCGGTTTGCGAATTGAACACATAACCCAGGCCTTTGAGCTCCTCGCGCAGCTCTTCATGGTTCTCGATGATACCGTTGTGTACAACCGCCACTTCTTCACCCGAGAAATGCGGGTGGGCATTGCCTTCGGTCGGCGCGCCGTGGGTGGCCCAACGGGTGTGTGCAATGCCCAACTGGCCGATCAACGGGTCGGCAGTGTTGGCAGCTTCCAGTTCAGCCACTTTGCCGATGCGGCGTCGGCGCTGCAGTTCACCCTGCTGGGTATAAACAGCAAGGCCAGCGCTATCGTACCCGCGGTACTCAAGCCGCTTCAGGCCTTCGATGAGAATGGCGGTGATGTTGCGTTCGGCGACGGCGCCAACGATTCCACACATGATTATTTCTCCTGGCTGATCGCGGCGCAGATCAGGTTGACGCCGCGGGCTTGAATCTGTTCGCGTGCCACAGCTGGCAGGCGTTCGTCTGTAATGAGGGTGCTGACACTGCCCCAGGGCAGTTCAAGATTAGGGATCTTGCGCCCGACCTTGTCCGATTCGACCATCACGATCACCTCGCGGGCCACCTCGGCCATGACTCGGCTCAGGCCCAGCAGCTCATTGAACGTCGTGGTACCGCGGTTGAGGTCGATGCCATCGGCGCCGATGAACAACTGGTCGAAATCGTATGAGCGCAGTACCTGCTCGGCGACCTGGCCCTGGAAAGACTCGGAATGCGGGTCCCAGGTGCCGCCGGTCATCAGCAGCACCGGTTCATGCTCAAGCTCGCTGATGGCGCGGGCCACGTTCAACGAGTTGGTCATCACCACCAGGCCTGGCTGGCGACCGAGCTCCGGGATCATCGCGGCGGTGGTACTGCCACTGTCGATGATGATCCGAGCGTGTTCACGAATACGGCCGACGGCAGCACGGGCGATGGCTTTCTTATAAGCCGACACCGGCTGCGCAGTTTCACCAAGCATTTCCTGCGGAACCGGTACCGCGCCGCCGTAGCGACGCAGCAGCAAGCCATTGGCCTCAAGGGCAGCGAGGTCCTTGCGAATAGTGACTTCCGAGGTTTCAAAGCGCTTGGCCAATGCGTCCACACTGACCTCGCCTTGCTCACTGAGCATGGCCAGGATGTTGTGACGGCGCTGGGGGGTGTTTCGTTTCGACATGGGCGCTTAAGTTTCGATTCGAAAGATAATGATTGCAATCAAAACCTATCGAAGAGGATTCGTCAAGGCTGCCAATCCGAAAAAATACTGGCTTGTGGATAAATGATTGCGGCCTTGGTTTTCGAGCGCCGACCACCGCGCCCCCCTCTGATGTCATTTATGCAGCCACAAAAAAGCCGACTTATCCACATAAGTCGGCTTTTGATCGAAACAGCTGTGGATAATCAGCTCTTCTTAATCTTCTCCGGCCGCTTCCAGCCATCGATGTTGCGTTGACGCGCACGTCCCACGGCAAGTTGGCCAGCCTCGACGGTCTGGGTAATCGTCGAACCCGCCGCGGTCGTGGCCCCCGCCTTGATATCCACAGGCGCAACCAACGAGTTGTTGGAACCGATGAATACATCCTCGCCCATCACGGTCTTGAACTTGTTGGCGCCATCGTAGTTGCACGTGATGGTGCCGGCTCCGATGTTGGTTCGTGCACCGATCTCGGCATCACCCAGATAGCTCAAATGACCCGCCTTGGCGCTTTCACCCAGGTGGGCATTCTTAAGCTCGACAAAGTTACCCACATGGGCCTTGGCATCCAGCACGCTGCCTGGGCGCAGACGCGCGAACGGGCCAGCATCGCTACCCTCGCCCATCACGGCGCCTTCGATATGGCTGTTGGCCTTGACCACCACGCCTTTGCGCAGGGTGCTGTCCTTGATCACGCAGTTAGGGCCAATCTGAACATCGTCCTCGATCACGACCTTGCCTTCGAGGATGACGTTGATGTCGATCAGCACATCGCGGCCAACGGTCACTTCACCACGCACGTCGAAGCGAGCCGGGTCACGCAGGGTCACGCCCTGGGCCATCAGTCGACGGCCTTCGCGCAATTGATAGTGGCGCTCGAGTTCGGACAGCTGGCGCCGGTCGTTGGCACCTTGCACTTCCATGGGGTCGTGCGGTTGCTCGGTAGCCACCACGAGGCCATCAGCGACCGCCATGGCGATGACGTCGGTCAGGTAGTATTCGCCTTGGGCGTTGTTGTTCGACAACCGTCCCATCCAGTCGGCAAGACGAGCGGCTGGCAGGGCCAGAATACCGGTATTGCCTTCTTTGATCGCCTTCTGCGCATCGCTGGCGTCCTTGTGCTCGACGATCGCAGTCACCTTGCCTTGGGCATCACGCACAATGCGCCCGTAACCGGTCGGGTCTTGCAGGTTAACGGTGAGCAAGCCCAGCTGCTGGTCTGTGGCCTTCGCCAGCAGGCGTTGCAGGGTTTCCACTTCAATCAGCGGTACGTCCCCATACAACACCAGTACCGTGTCGGCTGTGATCGCCGGCAGGGCTTGGGCAACGGCATGCCCGGTACCCAGTTGCTTGTCCTGCATAACGAAATTCAGATCGTCGGCTGCCAGGCGCTCACGCACCTGCTCCGCACCATGGCCAATCACTACGTGAATGCCTTGAGGCTCAAGCTGCCGTGCGCTGTGGATAACATGACCGAGCATGGAGTTGCCGGCCACCGGATGCAGCACCTTGGGCAGCGCCGAGCGCATGCGGGTACCTTGGCCGGCGGCGAGAATAACGATATCGAGTGACATTGACTGGCTACCAATCCTGGGCGGTCAGAAAAATGACCGAGAGGGGAATTCGGAAAAAGAAAAAGGGTAGCCGAGGCTACCCTTTTACTCAATCGCAACAGCAGTGATCAGCCGGGGCCGATTACTTGCCTTTGCGCATTTGCTGGACGGTACGCAGCTGAGCTGCGGCCTCGGCCAGACGTGCGGCGGCGGCGCCGTAATCGAAGTCCGCGCCTTTCAGACTCAGGGCATTCTCGGCAGCCTTGAGGGCTTCCTGTGCCTGAGCTTCATCCAGGTCTGTAGCACGTTGCACGGTATCGGCAAGCACCTTGACCATGTTCGGCTGAACCTCGAGGAAACCACCAGAGATGTAATACACCTCTTGGGCGCCACCCTGCTTGGTCAGCGTGATCGGACCTGGCTTCAGATTGGTGATCAGCGGCGCGTGGCCTGGAGCGATACCAAGATCACCCAGGTTACCGTGCGCAACCACCATCTCGACCAGACCGGAGAAAATCTCTCCTTCCGCGCTGACGATATCGCAATGGACTGTCATAGCCATCTGCTTGCCTCAACCTGATTAGCGCCCCTCTCGGGGCGCCGGGATTACAGTTTCTTGGCTTTCTCGACGGCTTCTTCGATGCTGCCGACCATGTAGAACGCTTGTTCTGGCAGGTGGTCGTAGTCACCTTTGAGGATGCCGCTGAAGCCAGCAATGGTGTCTTTCAGGGAAACGTATTTACCTGGGGAACCAGTGAAGACTTCTGCCACGAAGAACGGCTGGGACAGGAAGCGCTGAATCTTACGAGCGCGGGATACCAGCTGCTTGTCGGATTCGGACAGTTCGTCCATACCCAGGATCGCAATGATGTCCTTCAGCTCTTTGTAACGCTGCAGCACGTACTGAACACCGCGAGCGGTTTCGTAGTGCTCGTTGCCGATGACGTTCGGGTCCAGCTGGCGCGAAGTCGAGTCCAGTGGGTCGACCGCTGGGTAGATACCCAGGGAGGCGATGTCACGGGACAGAACGACGGTGGCGTCCAAGTGGGCGAAGGTGGTCGCTGGCGACGGGTCGGTCAAGTCGTCCGCAGGTACGTATACGGCCTGGATCGAGGTGATCGAACCTTCCTTGGTGGAGGTGATGCGCTCTTGCAGAACGCCCATCTCTTCAGCCAGGGTCGGCTGGTAACCTACTGCCGAAGGCATACGGCCCAGCAGTGCGGATACTTCGGTACCGGCCAGGGTGTAACGATAGATGTTGTCGACGAACAGCAGAACGTCGTTACCTTCGTCACGGAACTTCTCAGCCATGGTCAGGCCGGTCAGCGCTACGCGCAGACGGTTTCCTGGTGGCTCGTTCATCTGACCGTAGACCAAGGCTACTTTGTCGAGAACGTTGGAGTCCTTCATCTCGTGGTAGAAGTCGTTACCCTCACGAGTACGCTCACCCACACCAGCGAACACGGAATAACCGCTGTGCTCGATGGCGATGTTACGGATCAGTTCCATCATGTTTACGGTCTTGCCGACGCCGGCACCACCGAACAGACCCACCTTACCACCCTTGGCGAACGGGCAAACCAGGTCGATAACCTTGATGCCGGTTTCCAGCAGGTCGTTGCCGCCTGCCTGGTCAGCGAAGGAAGGTGCGTCGCGGTGAATGCCCCAACGCTCTTCTTCACCGATCGGGCCAGCTTCGTCGATCGGGTTGCCGAGCACGTCCATGATACGGCCCAGGGTCGCTTTACCGACCGGGACGGAAATGGCCGCGCCGCTGTCGATGACGTTCAGACCGCGCTTCAAGCCTTCGGTCGAGCCCATCGCAATAGTACGAACCACGCCGTCGCCCAGCTGCTGCTGAACTTCCAGAGTGGTTTCCGCGCCTTCCACTTTCAGCGCGTTGTAAACACTCGGTACGCCGTCACGTGGGAATTCCACGTCGATGACGGCGCCGATGATTTGCACGATACGTCCGCTACTCATAGCTGGATCCTCTGAATATTTGAACCGTTAAACCGCGGCAGCGCCGCCGACGATTTCCGAGATCTCCTGGGTGATCGCAGCCTGACGCGCCTTGTTGTAGATCAGCTGGAGTTCGCTGATCAGGTCACCGGCGTTGTCTGTGGCGTTCTTCATGGCGATCATCCGGGCTGCTTGTTCAGCAGCGTTGTTCTCGACCACCGCCTGGTACACCTGCGACTCCACGTAACGCACCATCAAGCCGTCCAGCAGCTCTTTGGCGTCGGGTTCGTACAGGTAATCCCAGTGGTGCTTGAGTTCCTGATCCGGGGTTGCCACCAACGGTACCAACTGCTCGACCGTCGGAGTTTGGGTCATGGTATTGACGAACTTGTTCGACACCACGGAGAGGCGATCGATACGGCCGTCCAGGTAGGCGTCCAGCATCACTTTGACGGAGCCGATCAGATCATTGATCGATGGCTCTTCGCCCAGGTGGCTGATCGCTGCTACGACGTTGCCGCCAAAGATGCGGAAGAAAGTCGCACCTTTGCTGCCGATCACGCACAGGTCGATTTCCACGCCCTGTTCGCGGTTGACGTTCATGTCCTTGACCAAGGCCTTGAACAGGTTGGTGTTCAAGCCACCGCACAGACCACGGTCACTGCTCACCACGATATAACCGGCACGCTTTACAGGGCGCTCGATCATGAAGGGGTGGCGGTACTCCGGGTTGGCGTTGGCCAGATGACCGATCACCTGGCGGATACGCTCCGCATAAGGACGGCTAGCAGCCATGCGCATTTGAGCCTTGCGCATTTTGCTGACCGCCACTTTTTCCATGGCGCTGGTAATCTTTTGCGTGCTTTTGATGCTCGCAATCTTACTGCGAATCTCTTTTGCGCCTGCCATGTATCACCTATCAGGTTAGCAAGCGGGGGCCAAAGCCCCCGCCGCGGCTTACCAGGTTTGGGTGGCCTTGAACTTCTCGATACCGGCTTTGATACCAGCGTCGATTTCGTCGTTGAAGTCACCCTTCACATTGATCTTGGCCATCAGTTCGGCGTGATCACGGTTGAAGTAGGCAATCAGCGCTTGTTCGAAGCTACCGATCTTGGCGATTTCAATGTCGGTCAGGAACCCACGCTCAGCGGCATACAGCGACAGCGCCATGTCCGCGATGGACATCGGAGCGTATTGCTTCTGCTTCATCAACTCGGTAACACGTTGACCGTGCTCGAGCTGCTTACGGGTGGCTTCGTCCAGGTCAGAAGCGAACTGGGCGAATGCCGCCAGTTCACGGTACTGAGCCAGAGCGGTACGGATACCACCGGAGAGCTTCTTGATGATCTTGGTCTGAGCGGC
>NZ_JBIVGN010000017.1:0-36820 GCF_044748705.1 Pseudomonas sp. NPDC089758 | reverse complement strand
TCTGATCGGCACCACCTACGCGGGATACCTAAACACCGGGGTTCAGTGCAGGGCGGTTGCCCTAGTTGAACTTGGCCGATTCCAGGAAGATCTGACCGTCGGTGATGGAAATCACGTTGGTCGGAACGAACGCGGAAACGTCGCCAGCCTGGGTTTCGATGATCGGCAGCGCGGTCAGGGAACCGGTTTTGCCAGTTACAGCACCGTTGGTGAACTTCTCGACGTACTCTTCCGAAACGCGCGATGCACGCTCCAGCAGACGGGAGTGGAGATAGAACACGTCGCCTGGGTACGCTTCACGTCCTGGTGGACGGCGCAGCAGCAGGGAGATCTGACGGTAGGCAACAGCCTGCTTGGACAGGTCATCGTAAACGATCAGTGCGTCTTCGCCGCGGTCACGGAAGAACTCGCCCATGGTGCAACCGGCGTATGGCGCCAGGAATTGCAGTGCGGCGGATTCCGAAGCACTGGCAACCACCACGATGGTGTTGGCCAGGGCGCCGTTTTCTTCCAGCTTGCGAACGATGTTGGCAACGGTGGAACGCTTCTGGCCGACAGCAACATAAACGCAGAAAATACCGGAGTCTTTCTGGTTGATGATGGCGTCGATGGCCATGGCGGTCTTACCGATCTGACGGTCACCGATGATCAGCTCACGCTGGCCACGGCCGACCGGGATCATGGCGTCGACGGACTTGTAGCCAGTCTGTACAGGCTGGTCTACCGACTTACGCCAGATCACGCCTGGAGCCACTTTCTCGACCGCGTCGGTCTCGGTGTTGCCCAGAGGACCTTTGCCGTCGATCGGGTTGCCCAGTGCGTCGACGACGCGACCCAGCAGTTCCTTACCAACCGGAACTTCCAGGATGCGGCCGGTGCACTTGGCGCTCATGCCTTCGGCGAGGGTGTCATAGGCACCCAGGACCACTGCACCTACGGAGTCTTGCTCCAGGTTCAGGGCCATACCGTAGACGCCGCCAGGGAACTCGATCATTTCGCCGTACATGACGTCGGCCAGACCGTGGATCCGCACGATACCGTCGGAAACCGAAACGACGGTACCTTCGTTACGGGCTTGGGAGCTCACATCGAGGTTGTCGATGCGGCCCTTGATGATTTCACTAATTTCGGAAGGATTGAGTTGCTGCATTGCTCTGCTGCCCCTTCAAACTCAAGATTTCAAGGCTTCGGCCAGTTTCGCGATTTTGCCGCGAACAGAGCCATCGATTACCAGGTCACCAGCGCGGATGACGACGCCACCAATCAGGCTGGCATCCTCCGACGCGTGCAGGCGCACTTCCTGGCCTAACCGTGCACTGAGAACCTTGGCGAGTTTGTCTTGCTGTTCTTGGTTCAACGCAAAAGCACTGGTGACTTCCACGTCCACGGATTTCTCTTGCTCGGCCTTGTACAGGTCGAACAGAGCTGCAATCTCCGGCAGAAGCAGGAGACGGTCGTTTTCCGCGGCAACACGAATGAAATTCTGTGCCTGTGCATTGAACTTGTCACCGCACACGTCAATGAACGTGGCGGCCTTTTCTGCGCTCGTCAGTCGCGGGGCCTTGAGCAGGCGCTGCATGGTGTCGTCTTGCGACACCGCAGCAGCCAGGCCGAGCATGGCTGACCAATTGGCCAGTTGCTGATGGGCCTGGGCATGCTCGAAGGCAGCCTTAGCGTAAGGTCGGGCCAACGTGGTCAGTTCTGCCATGATCGCCCTCGCTTAAATTTCAGCGGCCAGTTTGTTAACCAGCTCCGCATGCGCGTTTTGATCGATTGTGGCGCCAAGGATCTTTTCAGCACCGCCAACGGCCAGGGCACCCACTTGGGCACGCAGGGCGTCTTTGGCACTGTTCAGTTCCTGCTCGATCTCGGCCAGAGCCTGAGCCTTCACACGGTCAGCTTCGACGCGGGCCTGGTCACGGGCTTCCTCGACAAGCTGAGCAGCGCGTTTCTTGCTTTGCTCAATGATTTCGGCTGCCTGTGCTTTAGCTTCACGCAGTTGCTGACCCGCTTTCTCTTGGGCCAGCTCCAGGTCGCGAGCTGCGCGGTTGGCAGCGTCCAAGCCGTCGGCAATCTTCTTTTGACGCTCTTGCAGAGCAGTGATGACCGGAGGCCATACATACTTCATGCAGAAGAGTACAAAAATCAGGAAAGCAACGGATTGGCCAATCAGGGTTGCATTAATGTTCACGCCAACACCTCGCTCGGTCTTAATTCATACAGCCATCAACTCGTGAATACGAGTGATTAGCCGGCGATCTGACCAACGAACGGATTCGCGAAGGTGAAGAACAGAGCGATACCAACACCGATCATGGTTACGGCGTCGAGCAGACCGGCAACGATGAACATTTTGACCTGCAGCATCGGAACCATCTCAGGCTGACGAGCAGCACCTTCCAGGAATTTGCCGCCCAGCAGGCCGAAACCAATGGCGGTACCCAGAGCACCCAGGCCGATCAGCAGAGCAACAGCGATAGCGGTCAGACCAACTACAGTTTCCATCTTTCCTCCCGACTTTTACGTCGTATTGGTTAGGTTTTTAGTTTGAAGCGGTAAAACAAATCGTTTGGAACAGCTGCCCTTGCGGACTTTTAAAGCCCTCCCCCCAAACGAGCGGGGGAAGGCTATCAGACACGCCAGGCGGTCTTAATGGTTATCTTCGTGAGCCATCGACAGGTAGACGATGGTGAGCATCATGAAGATGAAAGCTTGCAGGGTGATGATCAGGATGTGGAACACAGCCCACGCCCACTGCAGCACCACACCCAGGCCGCTCAGCCACAGCAGGCCGGAGCCGAACATCACGGCGATCAGGATGAACACCAGCTCACCGGCGTACATGTTGCCGAACAGTCGCAGCGCCAGCGAGATCGGCTTGGCGATCAGGGTGACGAATTCGAGCAGGAAGTTGACCGGAATCAGCAGGATCTGCACGAAGATGTTCTTGCTGCCGAACGGGTGCAGGGTCAGCTCACCGATGAAGCCGCCCAGGCCCTTGACCTTGATGCTGTAGAAGATGATCAGGGCGAACACGCAGAAGGCCATGGCCAGCGTCGCGTTCGGGTCGGTGGTCGACACGGCGCGGAACGGGATGTGCGGATCACCGGAGATCATGATGGCCAGCTGAGGAATCCAGTCGACCGGTACCAGGTCGACGGCGTTCATCAGGAATACCCAGACGAAGATGGTCAGTGCCAGCGGCGCAATCACCGGGCTGCGGCCGTGGAAGGAGTCCTTCACGCTGCCGTTGACGAAATCGACCATCACTTCGACGAAGTTCTGCAGACCGCCAGGCTGGCCGGAGGTCGCCTTCTTCGCCGCCATGCGGAAGATGAACAGGAAGATCAGACCCAGCGCGACGGACCAACCCAGGGTGTCCAGGTGGAACGCCCAGAAGCCCATTGCCTTGGCTTCTGCAGCCGAATGGGCGAAGCCCCAGCTGCCGTCTGGTAGTTGACCGTAGGTCAGGTTCTGCAAGTGGTGCTGGATATAGCCCGAAGCGGTTTCTGCTGCCATGGTTGCCTCAAACGCCCTAAGGTCTCGAAAGTCTTTTATTCATCAGCAGGGGCGCAAACCAGCTGACCAAAAGGGTCAACACGAAGACGCCGAAGACTGCTAACGGCGCCAGTGGCTTCACTCCTGCGAAGGTCAGTGCGAATAGCACTGCCGTCAAAATCATCTTGCCGGCCTCGCCTGCGTAAAACGACTTGACGATGGCCTGCGCCGCCCGGGCTCCGCTAAAGCGAAAAGCCTTCCAGGCGAAATACATATTGGGTAGCCAGGCAATCAAACCTCCGCAGAGACCTGAATATCCACTGACTGCCCCTTTCCACTGCCACAACACCAATGTTGCCAGCAGAAGCACTACACATTGAGCCAGCAGTACCGGAAAAACCGCCCAGCGATGGAAAGGCAGGCGGTTTGGCGTGCGTATTTCCATCACAACTGCTCCTCGAAGTCGACCAACAAGTCAGTAACGACTTGGCATAAATTGTGCCGACAAAATGCGCGCAGAGTATAGGGGTGGATTAACCCCTATTCAACTCTTGGGTAGTGATTTCCGACTGCGCGCTACAACTGGAATTGTTTCAGCGGATGTGAGCAAGGACGCCCTGCAACTCGTCAAGCGAGTTATAGCGAATAACCAACTGGCCTTTTCCCTTGTTTCCGTGACGAATCTGCACCGGGGAGCCCAGGCGCTCTGCAAGCCGCTGTTCAAGGCGCTCGATATCCGGATCAGGTTTGCTCGGCTCTACCGGGTCAGGTTTGCCGTTGAGCCACTGGCGCACCAGTGCCTCAGTTTGGCGCACAGTGAGCCCGCGTGCGACAACATGACGCGCCCCCTCTTCCTGGCGATCTTGCTCAAGACCGAGCAGCGCACGTGCGTGCCCCATCTCCAGATCACCATGCGCAAGCATGGTCTTGATCGCTTCAGGCAGCGAGATCAGGCGCAGCAGGTTGGCCACGGTCACCCGCGACTTGCCGACGGCATCGGCCACCTGCTGCTGGGTCAGCTCGAACTCCTGTTGCAGGCGTTGCAGGGCCAGGGCCTCTTCCAACGGGTTGAGGTCCTCTCGCTGGATGTTCTCGATGAGGGCCATGGCGATGGCAGCTTCATCAGGCACTTCGCGCACCATCGCCGGGATGGTGTCCAGGCCGGCCTGCTGCGTGGCGCGCCAGCGGCGCTCACCCGCGATGATCTCGTAGCGGTTGCCCTCGATCGGGCGCACCACGATGGGCTGCATCACGCCGTGCGTGCGAATCGAGTGCGCCAGTTCTTCCAGCGCCTGCGGATCCATGTCACGACGCGGCTGGTATTTACCGCGCTGGATCAACTCGACCGGCAGGTGTTGCAGTTCTTTCTGGTCGATCTTGACAGCCTGCTCTTCGAGCGCGCTGACGGAAGGACCACTGAGCAGTGCATCCAACCCACGTCCGAGACCTCGTTTCTTAACGGCCATGCGGATTCCTTAAGTTGTTTGTGCAGTGCGTGATTGACGGCGTTGACGGCGAACCAGTTCACCGGCCAGGGCCAGATAGGCCAGTGCGCCACGCGATTGCTTGTCGTAGGCCAGCGCCGGCATGCCAAAACTCGGTGCCTCGGCCAAGCGGATGTTGCGCGGAATGACGGTATCGTAAAGCTGCTCGCCGAAGTGCTCCTTGAGCTGCGCCGATACATCGTTGTTCAGGCTCAGACGCGGGTCGTACATGGTACGCAGCAACCCTTCGATCTTCAGCTCGGGGTTCAGACGGGCAGCGATACGCTTGATGTTATCCACAAGATCGCTGAGGCCTTCCAGTGCGTAATACTCACACTGCATGGGGATGATCACGCCATCGGAGGCGACCAGGGCATTGAGCGTCAGCATCGACAGCGACGGGGGGCAATCGATGAGGATGAAGTCGTAATTCTCGCGGATCGGCGCCAAGGCATTGCGCAGGCGGCTCTCCTTGACCTGCATTTCCAGCAGCACCACCTCCGCGGCAGTCAGGTCGCGGTTGGCCGGCAGCAATTGGAAGCCACCATGCTCGGAGTAGTGCATGGCCTGGGCAAGGTCGCATTCCCCGATCAGCAGGTCGTAGACCGAGTGTTCGAGTTCGTGTTTGTCCACACCGCTGCCCATGGTGGCGTTGCCCTGCGGATCGAGGTCGATCAGCAGCACACGACGCTTGGTCGCAGCCAGCGATGCGGCGAGATTGATACAGGTGGTGGTTTTACCCACTCCACCTTTCTGGTTCGCGATTGCGAATACCTTAGCCATTGTTGCGTGTGTTCCCAGTCATGCCTTGCGGCGCAGTATCAGCAGATGGCGCTGGCCCTGGCAACCTGGAACGGTCAGGGCCTGCTCGCTTTCCACTGTGAAGTCTGCGGGCAATGCTACCAGTTCATCGGCAGGATGCAGCCCCTTCATTGCAAGCCATTGCGTCCCGGTGTCGCCCAAGTGGCGGGTCCAGTTGGTGAAGTTCTCCATGCTGCTGAAGGCGCGAGAGATGATACCGCTGAACGGCTGTGCTGGCTGGAAGGCCTCGACCCGGCTGTGGATAACCGTCAGGTTGTCCAGTTTCAGCTCCATCTTCACCTGGGTGAGGAAGCGGGTTTTCTTGCCATTGGCGTCCAGCACCGTTACGCGTTTGTGCGGATGCAGGATAGCCAATGGAATCCCTGGCATGCCACCGCCGCTGCCGACATCAAGCCAGGTATCGCGATCACTGTGGATAAAACCCATGACGCTGAGGCTGTCCAGCAGATGCCGCGAAACCATCTCGTCAGGGTCGCGTACGGCGGTCAGGTTGTAGGCTTTGTTCCATTTGATCAACAGGGCCAGGTAGCCAAGCAGCCGTTCGTGCTGTTCGGCGCTCAGCTCGACACCAAGCTGGCGTGCACCTGTGGACAACTCTTCAGCGTGTTGCGGGGTGACCAGGGAACTCAAGCGCTTTGCTCCAATTCGCGGCCAGCGCCGCGTTTTTTCAGATGAATCAACAACAGGGAAATGGCCGCTGGTGTCACGCCAGGAATGCGCGAAGCCTGGCCGAGCGTCTGCGGACGAGTCTGGCCGAGCTTGCCCTGGATTTCCTTGGACAGCCCGGAAATCGAGGTGTAGTCGATATCCACAGGCAGGCGGGTGTCCTCGCTGGCGCGCAGGCGAGCGATCTCGTCCTGTTGGCGATCGATGTAACCGGCGTATTTGGTCTTGATTTCGACCTGTTCGGCAACCTGTGGATCGATTTGTTCGCCGCCGGTCGCTTCGATCAGCCCAGCGTAATCCACCTCTGGTCGCGCAAGCAGGTTGAGCAGGCTGTATTCGTGGCTCAGCGGAGTACCGAACTTATCCACAACGGCCTGGCCCTGTGGGGTATTCGGACGGACCCAGGTCGTTTTCAAGCGTTGTTCCTCACGCTCGATGTCATCACGCTTGGCACAGAACGCAGCCCAGCGCTCGTCGTCGATCAAGCCAAGCTCACGGCCTTTCTCGGTCAGGCGCAGGTCGGCGTTGTCTTCTCGCAGGATCAGGCGGTATTCGGCCCGCGAGGTGAACATGCGGTACGGCTCTTGGGTACCCAGGGTAATCAGGTCGTCGACCAGCACCCCGATGTAGGCCTCGTCACGGCGCGGGCACCAGCTTTCGCGGCCCTGCGCGCGCAGCGCGGCATTGGTACCGGCCAACAGGCCCTGGGCGCCGGCTTCTTCGTAACCAGTGGTGCCGTTGATCTGGCCAGCGAAGAACAGGCCGCCGATCACCTTGGTTTCGAGGCTGTACTTGAGATCACGCGGGTCGAAGTAGTCGTACTCGATGGCGTAGCCCGGGCGCACGATGTGCGCGTTTTCCATGCCGCGAATCGAGCGCACCAGCTCCAGCTGCACGTCGAACGGCAGAGAAGTGGAGATACCGTTGGGGTAAAGCTCGTGGGTGTTCAGCCCTTCCGGCTCGATGAACACCTGATGGCTTTCCTTGTCGGCAAAGCGATGGATCTTGTCCTCGATCGACGGGCAGTAACGTGGGCCGACACCTTCGATGACACCCGAGTACATCGGCGAACGGTCGAGGTTCGAAGCGATGATTTCGTGGGTCCGCGCATTGGTATGGGTAATCCAGCAGCTGACCTGACGTGGGTGCATCGCGGCATTGCCCATGAACGACATGACCGGGATTGGTGTGTCACCCGGCTGCTCGGTCATCACCGAAAAGTCCACCGAACGACCATCGATGCGCGGAGGCGTGCCGGTTTTCAGTCGACCGACGCGCAGCGGTAGTTCACGCATGCGGTGGGCCAAGGCGATCGAAGGTGGATCACCAGCGCGGCCGCCCGAATGATTCTGCAGGCCGATGTGGATAAGGCCACCCAGGAAAGTACCGGTAGTGAGCACCACGGAATCGGCGAAGAACCGCACGCCCATTTGCGTAACCACGCCTTTGACCTGGTCTTGCTCGACGATCAGGTCGTCACAGGACTGCTGGAATATCCACAGATTCGGCTGGTTTTCCAGGATTTCGCGAACCACAGCCTTGTAGATGGCGCGGTCGGCCTGTGCACGCGTGGCGCGAACAGCCGGGCCCTTGCGGTTGTTCAACACGCGGAACTGAATGCCGCTCTTGTCAGTGGCCAGTGCCATGGCACCGCCGAGCGCATCGATCTCTTTGACCAGATGGCTTTTGCCAATGCCACCGATGGCTGGGTTGCAGCTCATGTGACCGAGGGTTTCCACGTTATGGGTCAGCAGCAGGGTTTTTACACCCATGCGTGCAGACGCAAGCGCAGCCTCGGTACCGGCATGGCCGCCGCCGATGACGATCACTTCAAAACGGGAAGGGAAATCCACCACGCACCTCGTGCCTGTTTTTGCGAATAGAGAAGGTAAGCGGACAAGTATAGGGACTTCACCCCCCCTAAAGAAACCTTTTGCGCAAATTTTGACCAGGCTGTGGATGAATGGCTGATAACAGAAACTAGAGAGAAGAAATTTAAAAAAGCTTTGTTTTTATGTTTATTCTTATGCACGCACCTATCTGTGGATAACGTTATGCAGGCCCCTAGATTCGCTGTGTAGAGAAAAATTGAACCCTGTGGCTGAAGTACCATGAGGGCTATGGATAAGCCGATTTAGCCTGTGGATGAAATGCCTATTTACCCACAGGGCAGATTGTCCTCAGAAAAAAAGAAGGGTTATCAACGGAGCTGAAGACGACTTTTCCACAGGGCTCATGCGTGTGTTTTTCAGGCTGTTGATTAAAAATCTGCATCTCCCATCCGTGTCCCTAAGGCCCGGTGATCAAATTTCGGGCAAAAAAAAAGCCGCTCCAGGGAGAGCGGCCTCATGAAAAGGTGTGGTTGAAAAGCTACTTACCGATGCAGAAACTCGAGAAGATCCGCCCCAGCAGGTCATCCGAACTGAACGCGCCCGTGATCTCACCCAGTGCATGCTGTGCCTGGCGCAGGTCCTCAGCCAACAACTCACCGGCCCCGGCCAAGGTCAACTGCGCACGACCGTGCTCCAGGTGAGCACTGGCTTGGCGCAGGGCATCGAGGTGGCGCCGGCGTGCGCTGAAGCCGCTCTCTGCAGTCTGTTCATAACCCATGCAGGCTTTCAGGTGGTCGCGTAGCAGCTGCAGGCCGTGATCGGAACCTTTGGCGCTCAGGGTGATGGTTACATGACCGTCATCGCACTGCTCCAGCCCTACAGGTTCGCCACTGAGATCGGCTTTGTTACGAATCAGTGTGACCTTGCCCGGATCAGGCCGTTGATCAAGAAACTCCGGCCACAAGGCGAACGGATCACTGGCCTCAGGGGCGGTGGAGTCGACCACCAGCAACACCCTATCGGCCTCCCCTATGGCCTTGAGCGCGCGCTCGACGCCAATCTTTTCCACATGGTCGTCGGTAGTGCGCAAACCGGCCGTATCGACGACGTGCAGCGGCATGCCATCGATGTGGATATGTTCACGCAGGATATCCCGCGTGGTACCCGCGATGTCGGTGACGATTGCCGCTTCACGACCGGCCAGTTGATTCAACAGGCTCGATTTACCTGCATTGGGCCTGCCGGCGATCACCACCGTCATGCCGTCACGAAGCAGCGCACCCTGCCCCGCCTCACGCTGCACTGTGGACAACACTCCACGCACTGCGTCGAGCATCGACAGGACGTGGCCATCTGCAAGGAAGTCGATCTCTTCCTCCGGGAAGTCGATCGCTGCCTCGACATAGATCCGCAGCGCGATCAGTGCTTCAGTCAAGCTATGCACACGTTTGGAGAATTCGCCTTGCAGCGATCGCAGGGCGTTGCGTGCTGCCTGGCTGGAACTGGCTTCGATCAGGTCGGCAATCGCTTCGGCCTGTGCCAGGTCGAGCTTATCGTTGAGGAACGCCCGCTCACTGAACTCACCCGGCCGCGCCAAGCGGCAACCCGCCTGCACACAGCGTTGCAAGAGCATGTCCAGAACCACCGGGCCACCATGCCCCTGCAACTCGAGTACGTCCTCACCGGTGAACGAGTTGGGGCCGGGGAAGAACAGCGCAATGCCTTCATCCAGTACCAGCCCTTCCTGGTCGCGGAATGGCCCGTAGTGGGCATGGCGCGGCGTCAGTGTGCGGCCGGTGATGAGCTGGCCAGCCTTGCCCGCCAGTGGGCCGGACAGCCTGACGATGCCCACCCCTCCGCGTCCTTGTGCGGTTGCGATGGCAGCGATGGTTTCACGCACAGTGTTCATGCTCGAAAGCCTCTACGACAAAAACGACAGATAGCAAAAACGCCCCCGAGGGGGCGTTTTTATTCACAGGCTAGCGCAGTAGCCCGTCAAGCAGCAGCTTTTTTGGTGGCTGCCTCAATACGGCGGGTGATGTACCACTGCTGCGAAATCGACAGGCAGTTGTTCACAACCCAGTACAGCACCAGGCCAGCTGGGAACCACAGGAAGAAGAAGGTGAAGATGATCGGCATCATTTTCATCACCTTGGCCTGCATTGGATCCGGCGGCGTCGGGTTCAGGCGCTGCTGGATGAACATGGTCGCGCCCATGATGATCGGCAGGATGAAGAACGGGTCCTTGATCGACAGGTCAGTGATCCACAGCATCCAAGGCGCCTGGCGCATCTCGACGCTTTCCAGCAACACCCAGTACAGGGCCAGGAACACCGGCATCTGTACCAGGATCGGCAAGCATCCGCCCAGCGGGTTGATCTTCTCTTTCTTGTAGAGCTCCATCATCGCCTGGGACATCTTCTGGCGATCGTCACCGAAGCGTTCCTTCAGTGCGGCAAGCTTCGGCGCCACGGCACGCATGCGCGCCATCGAACGGTAGCTGGCGGCCGACAGTGGGAAGAACAAGCCTTTGATGAGCATGGTCAGCACAATGATCGACCAGCCCCAGTTACCCAGCAGGCTGTGGATATGTTGCAGCAACCAGAAGATCGGCTGGGCGATGAACCACAGGAAGCCGTAATCGACAGTCAGTTCCAGGCCTGGGGACAGTTCCTTGAGCTTGGACTGGATCTTCGGGCCGGCGTACAGCATGGCGCTGGTTTCGACCTTGCCGCCAGCAGGTACGCTGATGGCCGGGCCGGTATAACCGATGATGTAGTTGCCCTGGCTGTCTTTGCGGGTCTGGACGACGTTGTTGTCCGACTTGGCAGGGATCCAGGCAGTCACGAAGTAGTGCTGCAGCCAGGCAACCCAGCCACCAGACACATTTTCTTTCAAACTACCTTTGTCGATATCCTTCATCGACACTTTCTTGTACGGCTCGCTAGCTGTCCACAGGGCAGCACCCAGGTAGGTGGCGGTACCGGTGGCGGTGCTCGAGGACGGATCACCACTGGCGTCACGCTTGAGCTGGGCAAACATGTTGCCGCTCCAGGCCTGGCCGCTCTGGTTGTCGATCAGGTAGCTGACGGTCAGGTCGTACTCACCGCGTTTGAAGCTGAAGCGCTTGATGTAGTTCACACCGTTGTCGCTGAACTTCAGGTCGACTACCAATTGTTGCTGGCCATCAGCCAGTTGGTAGGCCTTCTGCTCGGCGGCGTACAGTGGACGGCCGGTGCTGCGGGCATCCGGACCATTGGTACCGGTCAAGCCGCTTTGGGCCAGGTACAGGCGCTCACCGCCGTTGTCGAACAGCTGGAACGGAATGTCCGGATGGTCCTGGCGGCGTGGGTACTTCGGCAGGTTCAGCTGGACGATGTCACCGCCGACTGGATCGATAGCCAGTTCCAGGACATCGGTCTTGACCCGGATCAGATCCTTGCTGAGTGCAACGGGTGCCAGTTCGGCAGCGTTCGACTCGGCGTTTGCGCTCGGTACATCGGCGCTGGCGCCGTTGTTAGCGGCCGGTACGCCATCGGGCAGGCCCGGAGCAACGGTGCTGGCAGCAGTATTCTGAGTCGGCAAGGCAGCCTGGCCGTAGTCATCGTTCCACTTCAGGACCATGACGTAGGACACGATTGCCAGGGCGGCGATCAGGATCGTGCGTTTAATATCCATGATTACTCGGCTATCGAAGAAGTTCGGGAGGAAGGAGCGGGGGGAACGGGATCGAAACCGCCGTCGTTCCACGGATGACAACGCCCCAGGCGACGAACGGTCAGCCACCCGCCACGCAAGACGCCATGGGTTTCAATGGCTTCTAACGCATAACAGGAGCAACTGGGGTAAAAACGACAGTGGCTGGCCATCAGAGGACTGATGGCATAACGGTAAAACTGGATCGGAACGAGTACCAGTTTACGCATCTTGACTGTCTACCCCTGCGGAATCGGCGTTAGCCGCTGGAGTGGGCCGGCTGCGCGCCAGGCGTTTCCAGAGCTTGCCAAAGTGTTGGTGCAATTCCGGGTTTTCTATCTCACCCAATCCCTTGCGCGCGACGATCACTATGTCCAGGCCAGCGAGCATTTGCTGGTGCAGACGAAAGGAATCGCGCATCAAGCGCTTGAGGCGATTGCGTTGAACGGCAAGCTTGACGCTCTTCTTGCCGATCACCAAGCCAAGGCGTGGATGATCGAGACCGTTCTCGCGAGCAAGGATCAGCAGGTTTTTCCCTGGAACCTTGCCGGTTGGGGAGTCGAAGACCGCTTTGAAATGCCGGGGTGTAAGCAGTCGCTTTTCCCGACTGAAGTCCTGACTCACCACCTTTGCCGAAAGATCAAATGGCCAGACGCTTACGGCCTTTGGCACGACGACGCGACAGAACAGCACGGCCGTTCTTGGTAGCCATACGGGCACGGAAGCCGTGGGTGCGAGCGCGCTTGATGGTGCTTGGTTGGAAAGTACGTTTCATGGCGTGTTACCTGGTTTGTCGACAACGGGCCGGAATGGCCCCCTTTTTAAGAGATCGGCGATTCTAGAGAAAGCAAGCCAATAGGTCAATTTCCAACCAGCCTTTCCTTATGGAAGGTGCTTTGAGCAATCGGGTGGGCGATGCCGGGTCGGTAAGCCAAACGGATGACAAAAGTAAAAAAAAGAAGAGACATATAAAAAGCTTTTCTGAATAACTTATAGATCTTAGGTGGATAAAGATCTGTGGATAACCTTCTGAAGGCCCGTGATCACGCGTCATCCAGCGTCCTGAAACGTTGTCCACAACCCGTGCTGCGCTTGTGCCACGCCTGAGCACAGCCTGTGGATGAAAAGTCATGTTATGCACAGGCGACTTATCAACAGATTTCAGGCCAGGGTTGTGCATAGCCCTCAGGGTGGGTTATCCACAGAGCTTATTCACAGTCCCTGCGTGGCTTTTTGGTCGCTAAATGGCTGTTTTGCCATGGATCATAATGTTTCCACATGTGGATAACTGATCGCTTGACCGGTACAATGGCCGTTTGTTTTAGCCTCATCCGGCTTTCAAACTCAGGGGATATCCGTGTCAGTGGAACTTTGGCAGCAGTGCGTGGAGCTTCTGCGCGATGAACTGCCTGCCCAGCAATTCAACACCTGGATCCGTCCGCTACAGGTCGAAGCCGAAGGCGACGAGTTGCGCGTGTATGCGCCTAACCGTTTCGTTCTCGATTGGGTGAATGAAAAGTACCTCGGCCGTCTGCTCGAACTGTTGGGTGAAAACGGTAGCGGCATCGCGCCTGCCCTTTCCTTATTAATAGGCAGCCGTCGCAGCTCCGCACCTCGGGCCGCGCCTAACGCCCCGGTCAGCGCTGCAGTGGCTGCATCCCTTGCGCAGACCCACGCGCAACCAGCAGCCGCGCCGGTCATGGCTGTTGCTGACCCGGTCTCGGTGCCTTCGGCGGAGCCTGCGCAGGCCTCGGATATGGCCGAGGCGCCTTCGCGGGACAGCTATGATTCGATGGCCGACAGCGCTCCGGCACCTGTCGCACCAGGTCGTACCGAACAGCGCAACGTTCAGGTGGAGGGTGCGCTCAAGCACACCAGCTATCTGAACCGTACGTTCACCTTCGAAACCTTTGTAGAGGGTAAGTCCAACCAATTGGCCCGGGCCGCCGCCTGGCAGGTTGCCGACAACCCGAAGCATGGCTACAACCCACTGTTCCTTTACGGTGGTGTGGGCCTGGGTAAAACCCACTTGATGCATGCTGTGGGTAACCACCTGCTGAAAAAGAACCCGAATGCCAAGGTGGTGTACCTGCATTCCGAGCGCTTCGTCGCGGACATGGTCAAGGCGTTGCAGCTCAACGCGATCAACGAATTCAAGCGCTTCTACCGTTCGGTCGATGCGTTGCTGATCGACGATATCCAGTTCTTCGCCCGTAAGGAGCGTTCTCAGGAAGAGTTTTTCCACACCTTCAACGCCTTGCTGGAGGGTGGTCAGCAGGTGATTCTCACCAGCGACCGCTATCCGAAGGAAATCGAAGGTCTGGAGGAGCGGTTGAAGTCGCGTTTCGGCTGGGGCCTCACAGTGGCTGTCGAGCCGCCGGAGCTCGAGACCCGCGTGGCGATCCTGATGAAAAAGGCCGACCAGGCCAAAGTCGAGCTGCCGCACGATGCCGCGTTCTTCATCGCTCAGCGTATTCGCTCCAACGTGCGTGAGCTTGAGGGGGCACTGAAGCGTGTCATCGCTCACTCGCACTTCATGGGCCGCGACATCACCATCGAGCTGATTCGCGAGTCGCTGAAGGACCTGCTGGCGCTGCAAGACAAACTGGTGAGTGTGGATAACATTCAGCGCACCGTGGCCGAGTACTACAAGATCAAGATCTCCGATCTGTTGTCCAAGCGCCGTTCGCGCTCGGTAGCGCGCCCGCGTCAGGTGGCCATGGCGTTGTCCAAAGAGCTGACCAACCACAGTCTGCCAGAGATCGGCGACATGTTTGGCGGTCGTGACCACACCACGGTGCTGCACGCTTGCCGCAAGATCAACGAACTGAAGGAATCCGACGCGGACATCCGCGAGGACTACAAGAACCTCCTGCGCACGCTCACCACCTGATGGCCGCCAGCGCAGCTAATTGAAGGCAAGGGACTAGACCATGCATTTCACCATTCAACGCGAAGCCCTGTTGAAACCCCTGCAACTGGTCGCCGGTGTCGTCGAGCGCCGTCAGACCTTGCCGGTCCTGTCCAACGTACTGCTGGTCGTGCAAGGCCAGCAACTGTCGTTGACGGGTACCGATCTGGAAGTCGAACTGGTAGGCCGCGTACAACTGGAAGAGCCGGCCGAGCCAGGCGAAATCACTGTCCCGGCGCGCAAGCTGATGGACATCTGCAAAAGCCTGCCGAACGACGTGCTGATCGATATCAAGGTCGATCAACAGAAGTTGTTGGTCAAGGCCGGCCGTAGCCGTTTCACCCTGTCGACCCTGCCTGCCAACGACTTCCCCACCGTGGAAGAAGGCCCAGGTTCGCTGACCTGCAACCTTGAACAGAGCAAACTGCGTCGCTTGATCGAGCGCACCAGCTTTGCCATGGCTCAGCAGGATGTACGTTACTACCTCAACGGTATGCTGCTTGAAGTGTCGCGCAATACCCTGCGTGCCGTGTCTACCGATGGCCACCGCCTTGCACTGTGCTCCATGAGCGCAGCCATCGAGCAGGATGAGCGGCATCAGGTCATCGTGCCACGCAAAGGTATCCTCGAACTGGCGCGCCTGCTCACCGACCCCGAAGGCATGGTCAGCATTGTCCTGGGCCAGCACCACATCCGTGCGAACACAGGCGAGTTCACCTTCACTTCCAAGCTGGTCGATGGCAAGTTCCCGGACTATGAGCGTGTACTGCCCAAGGGTGGTGACAAGCTGGTCATTGGCGATCGACAGGCCTTGCGCGAAGCGTTCAGCCGTACCGCGATTCTTTCCAACGAGAAGTACCGTGGTATCCGTCTGCAGTTGGCTGCCGGGCAGTTGAAAATACAGGCGAACAACCCGGAACAGGAAGAGGCGGAAGAAGAGATCAGCGTCGACTATGACGGTGCATCGCTGGAGATCGGCTTCAACGTCAGTTACCTGCTGGACGTCTTGGGTGTGATGACAACCGAACAGGTTCGCCTGATTCTCTCCGATTCCAATAGCAGTGCTCTGCTGCAAGAAGCAGGCAATGACGACTCGTCTTATGTTGTCATGCCAATGCGCCTGTAACCTGTAGCAGGCCAGATGTCCCTTCGACGTATCATGGTCACCGCGGTGCGCAACCTGCACCCGGTGACCCTCTCACCCTCCCCCCGCATCAATATCCTCTACGGCGCAAACGGCAGCGGCAAGACCAGTGTGCTTGAAGCGGTGCATTTGCTCGGCTTGGCCAGGTCGTTCCGCAGTACCCGACTGAACCCGGTCATTCAGTACGAGCAGTCAGCGTGTACGGTTTTTGGCGAAGTGCAGTCAGGCCAAGGCGGCATCAGCAACCTGGGTGTGTCGCGCGAGCGCGGGGGCGATTTCACTATCCGTATTGATGGGCAGAATGCCAAGAGCGCTGCGCAGCTCGCAGAATTGCTGCCCCTGCAGCTCATCAACCCAGACAGTTTCAGGTTGCTTGAAGGCGCACCGAAGATCCGCCGCCAGTTTCTCGATTGGGGAGTGTTCCACGTGGAACCTCGCTTCATGCCAGCGTGGCAGCGTCTGCAGAAGGCGTTGCGGCAGCGGAACTCATGGTTGCGGCATGGTACACTTGACCCAGCTTCGCAAGCCGCCTGGGACCGGGAATTGTGCCTGGCCAGCGCGGAAATAGATGAATACCGTCGCAACTATATCAAGGCCTTGAAGCCCGTCTTCGAGCAAACCCTGAGCGAACTGGTCGAGCTGGACGGGTTGACCCTTAGCTACTACCGAGGCTGGGACAAGGACCGGGAACTCAACGAAGTACTCGCCTCTTCTCTCCTTCGCGATCAGCAGATGGGCCATACCCAGGCCGGCCCGCAGCGTGCTGATCTGCGCCTTCGTCTGGCTGCCAATAATGCAGCCGACATCCTGTCGCGTGGTCAGCAAAAGTTGGTGGTCTGTGCTCTGCGCATTGCTCAAGGCCATCTCGTTAGTCAGGCTCGCCGCGGCCACTGTATTTATCTCGTGGATGACTTGCCGTCCGAGTTGGACGACCAGCATCGCCGTGCACTGTGCCGCTTGCTAGAAGAATTACGCTGCCAGGTGTTCATCACCTGTGTAGATCAAGAATTACTGAGGGAAGGCTGGCAGACGGAAACGCCAGTCGCTTTGTTCCACGTGGAACAAGGCCGTATCACCCAGACCCACGACCATCGGGAGTGAAGGCATGAGCGAAAATCAAACGTACGACTCCTCAAGCATCAAGGTGCTGAAAGGTTTGGATGCCGTGCGCAAGCGTCCCGGCATGTACATTGGCGACACCGATGACGGTAGCGGCCTGCACCACATGGTCTTCGAAGTGGTCGACAACTCGATCGACGAAGCCCTCGCCGGGCACTGCGATGACATTACCGTCATTATCCACCCGGACGAATCGATTAGTGTGCGCGACAACGGTCGCGGCATTCCGGTCGACGTGCATAAAGAAGAAGGCGTCTCCGCAGCCGAGGTCATCATGACCGTGCTGCACGCCGGCGGTAAATTTGATGATAACTCCTACAAGGTTTCCGGCGGTCTGCACGGCGTAGGTGTTTCAGTCGTAAACGCCCTGTCTGAAAAACTGGTGCTAACCGTTCGCCGTAGCGGCAAGATCTGGGAACAGACCTACGTTCATGGCGTTCCACAGGCGCCGATGGCCGTTGTGGGCGAAAGCGAAACTACCGGCACCCACATTCATTTCAAGCCTTCGGCTGAGACCTTCAAGAACATTCACTTCAGCTGGGATATCCTGGCCAAGCGTATTCGTGAGTTGTCGTTCCTGAACTCTGGTGTTGGCATCCTGCTGAAAGACGAGCGCTCGGGCAAAGAAGAGTTCTTCAAATATGAAGGCGGCCTGCGTGCATTCGTTGAATACCTGAACACCAACAAGACGCCGGTCAACTCCCAGGTGTTCCATTTCAACGTCCAACGTGACGATGGCGTAGGTGTTGAAGTCGCCCTGCAGTGGAACGACAGCTTCAACGAAAACCTGCTGTGCTTCACCAACAACATTCCACAGCGCGATGGCGGTACCCACCTGGTTGGTTTCCGCTCCTCCCTGACCCGTAGCCTTAACAACTACATCGAGCAGGAAGGCCTGGCCAAGAAGAACAAGGTTTCCACCACCGGTGACGACGCTCGTGAAGGCCTGACTGCGATTATTTCGGTCAAGGTGCCGGATCCGAAGTTCAGCTCCCAGACCAAGGACAAGCTGGTCTCCTCGGAGGTGAAAACCGCCGTGGAACAGGAAATGAACAAGTACTTCGCCGACTTCCTGTTGGAGAACCCCAACGAAGCCAAAGCGGTCGTCGGCAAGATGATCGATGCTGCCCGTGCCCGTGAAGCGGCGCGCAAAGCGCGTGAAATGACTCGCCGTAAGGGCGCGCTGGATATCGCCGGATTGCCGGGCAAACTGGCGGACTGCCAAGAGAAGGACCCTGCCCTTTCCGAACTGTACCTGGTGGAGGGTGACTCCGCAGGTGGCTCGGCCAAACAAGGTCGTAACCGTCGTACCCAGGCGATCCTGCCGCTCAAGGGCAAGATTCTCAACGTCGAGAAAGCACGTTTCGACAAGATGATCTCCTCCCAGGAAGTGGGCACACTGATCACCGCGCTGGGCTGTGGCATCGGCCGTGAAGAGTACAACATCGACAAGCTGCGTTATCACAACATCATCATCATGACCGATGCTGACGTTGACGGTTCGCACATCCGTACCCTGCTGCTGACCTTCTTCTTCCGTCAGCTGCCAGAGCTGGTCGAGCGTGGCTACATCTACATTGCGCAGCCACCGCTGTACAAGGTGAAGAGAGGCAAGCAGGAGCAGTACATCAAGGACGACGAGGCCATGGAAGAATACATGACCCAGTCGGCCCTCGAAGATGCCAGCCTGCACCTGGATGAATCTGCGCCAGCCGTTTCCGGTGTTCAGCTGGAGGTTTTGGTCAACGAGTTCCGTAGTGTAATGAAGACGCTCAAGCGTTTGTCTCGCTTGTACCCGGAAGAGTTGACCGAGCACTTCATCTACCTGCCGGAAGTTACCCTTGAGCAATTGGGCGACCATGCCGTCATGGAGAACTGGTTGGCCAAACTGCAGGAGCGCCTGAGCAATAGCCAGAAGTCTGGCCTGGTATACAAGGCCACTCTGCGCGAGGACAAGGAGCGCAATGTGTGGCTGCCAGAAGTGGAAATCACCTCGCACGGCCTGGCCAGCTACATCACCTTCAACCGCGATTTCTTCGGCAGCAACGACTACCGCACGGTGGTCAACATAGGTTCCAAGTTGTCGAGCCTGCTGGGTGAAGGTGCTTATGTACAGCGTGGTGAGCGTCGCAAGGCGATCGTCGAGTTCAAGGAAGGCCTGGATTGGCTGATGAACGAGACCACCAAGCGTCACACCATCCAGCGATACAAAGGGCTGGGTGAGATGAACCCGGATCAGTTGTGGGAAACCACCATGGACCCAACTGTACGGCGCATGCTCAAGGTCACCATCGAAGACGCGATTGCCGCCGATCAGATCTTCAACACCTTGATGGGCGATGCGGTTGAGCCTCGCCGTGACTTCATCGAAAGCAACGCGCTGTCGGTTTCGAACCTGGACTTCTGATCAGGTTGTTCTCAACAAAAAGCCCGCGTAAGCGGGCTTTTTGCTTTGGGCGTGTTCAATCAAGCTTCCTGAGTTTCAGGTGAACCGCCCTCAGCTGATCTTTTTCATGCGCGAGTGTGAGTGAAGCATCTGCACGCATCACAAGCTGGTCGCCATGCCTGATGCAACTCTGTCCGAAAAGCGCGGGGTTTATCTGAGCCAGGCTGACCAGGGCCTTGAGCAATCGAAGGTCGACTTCTAGAAGGGCGGCGCCGTCTCTGCTGATAGGGGCAAAGAAATCGTCGAACAGATCATCCACCGTCAATGCTCGCAGGTGAACCCACTCGCAGCTTGTTCCCTGTTCCGGCTCGTAAACGTGGGCCTTGCCCCAGTGCGTCAGTGTCCTGAGGCCCCGGCCAATCACATCGATAGCGGTGCCCGGATCATTGACCGCCGGCGACAGCGCGCGGGACGCGATCTCCGATAGCACGCATAGCCCAAACCGGGGGTCATGCTCAAAGGTCCTTCGGTTGCCTATGGTCAACGTCGCCAGCAGGTCGTTGAGGCTTTGCTCATCAGGGTGTTCGCCACTCAATGGTACAACGCGAGCCACCGGCATACCGACGTGCACAAAACTCCCTGGGAGGACTTCCATATAAATCCGCACCTGGAGCGCTTTGGAAATGGCGCCCAAGGCTTGCACATCGATATGTTGGATGTAGCCCGTCTGGTTGCTGGCAATTATTTGCGCGGATAGCGGAAGTACAAGATCCATCGGGTACGCTGAGCCACCGAGGTAGGGCCAGCGAGCGCGATGTGCTATGGCATCCATCGCTGCTTTTTCCACACGGTCAATGGTTTCTCCGACCCGTCCCAGTTTGGAAAGGTGATCGATCCAGCGCAGCAGTGTGTAAATGATCAGCGTCACGACAGCTAGCGTCACCGCAAAAAGCACGACACGCCCCTGGCTGCCATAGAGGCCGGTACTCAGTGCGATGATGCCAACCAGGCTGAAGAGAAACGACCCGATGAATGTGGCCAGGGCGTTCTGGGTAGTGGTGTCCTCCATGACAAGGGTCGTGGCCCGAGGTGTCACTCCGCTACTGGCGGCCCCGTAAGCGGTGACCATCGTGCTCAATGAGAAGGTGGTCACAGCCAGCATGCTGGAGGCAATGATCCCGAGAATCTTGTCCACAGCATCTGCGCCGATGCGTGTTGGCAAGGTTTGCGGGATCAAATCTCTGAACACGATGGCAAGCAACGCAGTCGCTACACCCAGAAGGGAGAACAGCGTGGCTCTGAACCAGAGTCGCTTGGTAAGTTGTCCCGCTACCCAACGCCAACGCGCAATCATGTGCAGTACCTTCAAAAGACTGGTCGAATAGTTATCAGACTAGAGGTTTCAATCCAGAATCCGGCAAAAAACCCGCGCAAGCGGGTTTTTGTGGTGGGCTGTTGGTTTCTACGCCTTAGTAGCCGCTGAGGATGCTAACGATCACCCCGGAAGCAATGGCCACCAATACGTAGTCGCCGTTGACGTACAGCCAACGGTGATCGCGTGGCGGTGGGGATAGATGCCGGGCTCGCCAGTCGGTCACCCAGTAGCGGTCGTTGCGATAGTGCGGGTCTACCACATGGCCACGTTTCCATTGCTGGTGAGGTATCGGCATCCCCGGTTGTGGATGGAAGTCTGGATTACGGTAGGAGTGAGCCTGGCCGTTGCCGGGTTTGCCATGTTGTTGCGGGTGGCCCTGATGCGAGCGGTCGCCATCGTGCCCCTGAGGCGGGCCGGGTTGGGCGAAGCTGGCCAGTGGTGCGCTGAACATCAAGGCAGCGCAGAGCACGGATAGGGTTTTTTTCATCGTATCTCGATCCTTTGCATGTATACGTTCGGCGGGCTTCAACGAGACGCCGATTACGGTTAATGCTTCAGACCGTCTTTCGAGATGAGTAATCCCTGGCCAGAGGTAAAGGTCCGGTAAAGTATCGCTGGGCCTTAAGCCGGGTTCAGCCCCAGCGCTTTCAAGCGCCGATACAGCGTACGTTCACTCATACCCAGGTGGCGCGCCAGCGCGCTGCGGGGGCCCGGAAACTGTTCCAGCGCTTGCGCCAGATCACCCAGGTCGCTGCGAGCGCGCCTCTTTTTCTCACCGGATGCGATTGGCGGGCCGACATCTTCCGGCAGATGTTCGGGCCGTATCAGCCCGTCATCGGCAAACAGGCGCGCCCTTTCCAGGATATTGCGCAGCTCGCGGATATTGCCTGGGAACCTATGCAGGGCCAATTGCTGAAGAGCAGCGTCGCTAAGACTGGTGGCAGGTTTGCCTGCCATGCGTTGCAGCAGGCTCTGCGCAAGCAGCGGCAGATCCTCTACGCGTTCGCGCAAGGCGGGCAGGCGGATCGGAAAGCCACTGATACGGTAATACAGGTCTTCGCGGAACGTACCCTCTGCAACCATCTGCTTGAGGGGTTTGTGTGTTGCAGACACCAGGCGGAAATCCGCGTGCACGGTACGCAGGCTACCGACTGGGCGGAAACTGCCGGATTCGATCAGGCGCAGCAATTTGACCTGCATCGCCAGTGGCACCTCGCCAATCTCATCGAGGAACAGCGTGCCGCCATGGGCCGCTTCAGCCAGGCCGATCTTGCGCTGGTTGGCACCGGTAAAGGCTCCCTTCTCATAGCCGAACAGCTCGCTTTCAAACAGTGACTCGGTCAAACCGGTGCAGTCGACCACCACCAACGGGCCATTGGCCCGTGGGCTGCCCATATGGATCGCCCGGGCGAAAAGCTCTTTGCCTGTTCCGGATTCACCCTGCAGCAACACCGGGATCTGCGCGGGTGCCGCACGTTGCAGGCTGGCCAGCGCCGTTTTGAACGCTGGCGCCCGCCCGACCAAGCCCTGTTGTTGAGGTTGCGCCGAGGCCAGCGTGACCGTGGTCAGCCGTTCCACGAAGGCGACCACCCTGCCCTGCTCATCGAGGATCGGCCGCAGTTCCACATCCACATGCTCAGGCCCGCGCGGGGTGTGATGAATGTGCAGTACCCGTTCCGGCAGCTTGCTGTCCCAGGCCTTGCGCATGGGGCAATGCTCACCGGCCTGGTCGCAAGGCACGGCATAGTGATGGGAAACCCGGTGGCACTTCTCACCCAGTGGCGCACGGTCGTCACGGCCGAACTGGCGGCGATAGGCGGCATTGGCTGCGAGGATGTTGTAGTCGGTGTCCAGCACGATGGTAGGCAACGCATCGTGTTCGAGGTAGGAAACCAGAGCTAGGATGAGGGGATGGGATTCAGGCATGACGGCACCGATGGGCTAAGCCGTTGAGGGTAACAAGGACTGCCAAACACTGCCATTAGCTGACAGTCGACTGCCAGCGCAGCTGACAGACCGGCCTGCCTCGCGCCATCAGGGTTCGCATTTACGGGCGTCGGCATGGCCTGAACCCCTGGCATGCATCTTGATAAACCACCCGTAACTGCCTACGCCTCTAACTGGCGGGGTGGATTATTTGGAGACCGTGATGATCATCGGCAATAACCTTCAGGTGGACGCTTTTTTCGACGACGCCACCTCGACCATCAGCTACCTGGTGCTGGACCGTGAGACCAACCAGTGTGCGGTGATTGACAGCGTACTGGACTATGACCCCAAGTCAGGCCGCACCTGCACCGCCTCTGCTGACCGCCTGATTGATCGGGTTCACAGCCTTGGTGCCAAGGTGCAGTGGATTCTGGAAACCCATGTACACGCCGACCACCTTTCAGCCGCGGCGTATCTCAAGGAAAAGCTCGGCGGCCACACTGCCATTGGCGCGCAGATCACCAAGGTACAGAAAGTCTTCGGTGACTTGTTCAACGCCGACCCCGGCTTTGCCCGTGATGGCAGCCAGTTCGATGTGTTGCTCATGGACGAGGAAGGCTTTCGCATAGGCAACCTGCACGCCCGCTCGCTGCACACGCCTGGGCATACCCCCGCTTGCATGAGTTACCTGGTAGAGGATGCCGGCGAAAAAGCGCTGTTCGTGGGCGACACCCTGTTCATGCCTGACTACGGTACCGCGCGCTGTGACTTCCCGGGCGCTGACGCTCGCACCCTGTACCAATCCATCCGCCGCCTGTTGGCTTTCCCTGACCAGACCCTGCTGTTCATGTGCCATGACTACCTGCCGGGGGGGCGCGACATGCGCTATGTCACCACCGTGGCTGAGCAGCGCGCCAGCAACATTCATGTCCACCAGGGCATTGATGAGGACAGCTTTGTCGCCATGCGTGAGGCGCGTGACAAGACCCTCGAAATGCCCGTGCTGATCCTGCCGTCGGTGCAGGTCAACATGCGCAGTGGCCATTTCCCACAACCGGAATCCAACGGCGTGAGCTACCTGAAGATCCCGTTGAACAAGCTCTGACAGCCTCACCCATCATTGGATTTTCCAGGATTTACGCCATGCCTGCCTTGTTGTCCCCTACTGATTCTTACCACCACAAGGTGGTCATCGTCGGTGCCGGCGCTGCCGGAATCGCCACTGCTTCCAGCCTCATCAGCCGCGACCCGTCACTGGATATCGCGGTGGTCGACCCTGCCGACATTCATTACTACCAGCCCGGCTGGACCATGGTCGGTGCCGGTGTGTTCAAGGCGCCGAGCACCGCACGTACCATGGCCTCGACCATTCCCCGTGGCGTGCGCTGGATCAGGGCGCGCGTGCAGGGGTTCGACCCGCAGGCCCAGCTGGTCATGCTCGAAGAGGGTCGCACCATCAGCTATGAACAGTTGGTGGTCTGCCCGGGCCTCAAGCTCGATTGGGCTGCCATTGACGGGCTCAGTGAGACCCTGGGGCGCAACGGCGTTACCTCCAACTACCGCTACGACCTGGCACCCTACACCTGGGAGCTTGTGCAGAACCTGAAGCAAGGCCGCGCCCTCTTCACTCAGCCACCGATGCCGATCAAGTGCGCCGGTGCGCCGCAAAAAGCGCTGTACCTGTCCTGCGACCACTGGCTGCGCCAGGGGCGGCTGGGCGATGTCAAAGCCTGCTTTTTCAATGCCGGTGCTGTGCTGTTCGGTGTGCCCGATTACGTACCGGCCCTGATGGCCTACATCGACAAGTACGGGGTAGACCTCAATTACAGCCACCGTCTGGTGGCAGTGGATGGCCCCAACAAGTGCGCCACCTTTGTCCGCACCTTTGCCGATGGCAGCACTGAAACCCGCACTGAAGCCTTCGATATGCTGCATGTGGTGCCGCCGCAGGTTGCCCCGGACTTCATTCGTCAAAGCCCATTGGCCGATGCCGCTGGCTGGGTCGATGTGGACCCGCATACCCTGCGTCATCGCCAGTTTGCCAACGTCCATGCACTGGGCGATGTGGCCGGCACCAGCAACGCCAAGACCGCAGCCGCTGCGCGCAAGCAGGCGCCGGTGGTTGCCAACAACGTGCTGGTGGCGTTAGGCAGGCTGGCTGACCTTGCTCAGTACGATGGCTATGGCTCCTGCCCGTTGACGGTCGAGCGCGGCAAGATAGTGCTTGCCGAGTTCACCTATGGCGGCAAGGTCGCGCCGAGCTTCCCGCGCTGGCTGCTGGATGGACGCCAGCCAACGCGTCTGGCTTGGCTGCTCAAGGCGCGAGTGCTGCCGCCGCTGTACTGGCAAGGCATGCTCAAGGGGCGGGAGTGGTTGGCGCGGCCCAAGCCGCTGGCTGCCGAGGCAGCCCAGTGATCGAGCATCAACTGTTCGGTGCCGGGCTGGGCGCGATCATTGGCGCAGTGCTGGCGTTGACTGGGGCGGGGGGCGGCATCCTGGCCGTGCCGCTGCTGGTGTTCGGTCTTGGCCTGTCTATGGCCGAAGCTGCGCCGATTGGCCTTCTTGCTGTAGGTCTTGCCGCTGGCGTAGGGGCGATCCTCGGCTTGCGCCAAGGGCTGGTGCGTTACCGCGCCGCGCTGTTCATCGCCCTGATCGGCATCGTCGCTGCACCGCTCGGGCTGATGCTCGCTCATCGTCTGCCCGATACCCCCTTGGCCCTGGTGTTCGCCGGCGTGCTGGTTTACGCATGCCTGCGCATCTGGCGCAAGGCTGCCAGTGAGCTGCGTGGCGAGACCAACGGTGCGCACCGTTTCATCGAGCCGTGCGTGCTCAACCCGCTGCAGGGCCGTTTGCGCTGGACACTGCCCTGCGCGCGGGCGCTGGCCATCACCGGAGCACTCTCTGGATTGCTGTCCGGCTTGTTGGGGGTGGGGGGTGGCTTCGTCATCATCCCTGCCTTGAACCGCTACACCAACCTGCGCATGAAGAGCATCGTTTCGACCTCGCTGGCGGTGATCGCCCTGGTGTCCACAGGTAGCGTGGTCAGCGCCAGCCTGGCTGGGGTGATGCACTGGCAGGTCGGCGCACCTTTTGCCGTGGGGGCGGTGCTTGGCCTGCTGCTGGCGCGGCCACTGGCAACCCGGCTGGCCGGGCCTCGCCTGCAGCAGCTGTTCTCGGTGGTCGGCTTCGGGGCTGCCCTGCTGCTGGCCGGTAAGGCGCTACTCGGCTAGCAGCTCGGCCTGCTCCTGCGCGCACAGCGCCAGCAGGTAATCCCAGACCACCCGCAGGCGTACCGACTTGTGCAACTCACGCCGGGTGCATATCCAGTAGCTGCGCTGGATGGTTTCGCTGGGTAGTACGCGTACCAGTGTCGGGTCGTGGCGGGCCATGTAATTGGGCAGCACTGCGATGCCCAGGCCGGCGCGCGCAGCGGCTTGCTGGGCGATCACGCTGGTGCTGCGAAAGGCCACATTGGGCATCCGGCAGAAGCTGTTGAGAAACAGCAGCTCTTGGCTGAACAACAGGTCGTCGACATAGCCGATCCAGCTGTGCCGGGCCAGGTCTTCACGGTTGCGTAAAGGCGGGGCGCGGTCCAGGTAAGCTTGGCTGGCATACAAGGCTAGGCGGTAGTCTGTGAGTTTGCGGGTGATCAGCAGGTCGGCACTGGGGCGCTCCAGGTGAATGCTGATTTCCGCTTCGCGGTTGAGGATGCTGACGAAGCGAGGCACGGCCACAAGCTCCACTTCCAGGCCGGGATACCGTTCGAACAGCGCGTTCATGCGCGGGGTGAAGAACATGATGCCGATGCCTTCGGTGACCCCAAGGCGAATCTTGCCCAGCGGCGTGATCGCCTGGGTGATTTCTTCCTGCGCCAGCAACGCGACATTCTCCATGGCTTCTGCGTGCTTGAGCAACGCCTGGCCGGAGGGGGTCAATTCGTACCCCTGCGCGTGTTGCACGAACAGTGGCGTGCCCAGGCATTTCTCGATGCTTTCGATGTGCCGAGCAACCGTGCTATGGGTCGTGTTGAGACGCTTGGCAGCGCTGAGCAGGCGGCCACTGCGCTGCAACTCGAGGAAAAACCGCAGATCATTCCAGTCGAACATGCATCCTTTCCCTGTTTGTCGCTGTGCTAAAACGCACAACGGCTGCGCGAAATCTCGTGTTTCCTCAGCGAAATTAATCAATAAGATGTACGACGACAAGAATAAAAATCAGGCGCGAGGTTGCACATGCCATCAGCCGATTCTGTCTTCGACTACGTCATCGTAGGTGCCGGCCCTGCCGGTTGCCTGCTGGCCAATCGTTTGTCCGCCGACCCGTCCTGCCGCGTCTTGCTGCTGGAGGCTGGGGGCCGCGACAATTACCCCTGGATTCACATCCCCGTCGGTTATCTCTACTGCATCGGCAACCCCCGCACTGACTGGTGCTTCAAGACCGAAGCGCAGACCGGCCTGGATGGTCGCAGCCTGGGTTATCCCCGGGGCAAGGTGCTGGGGGGCTGCTCATCGATCAACGGCATGATCTACATGCGTGGCCAGGCTGCGGACTATGATCATTGGGCCGAGCAGGGCAACGACGGCTGGGCCTGGAAGGATGTGCTGCCTCTGTTCAAGGCCAGCGAGAATCATTTTGCAGGCAGCAGTGATCACCATGGCGGCACGGGCGAATGGCGGGTGGAGCGCCAGCGCTACAGCTGGCCGATCCTCGATGCATTCCGAGACGCTGCCGAACAGAGCGGTATCGCCAAGGTCGATGATTTCAATACCGGCGACAACCAAGGCTGTGGATACTTTCAGGTCAACCAGCGCAGCGGTGTGCGCTGGAACGCATCGAAGGCGTTCTTACGGCCTGTGCATAACCGTTCCAACCTCACCGTGCTGACCAGCGTCCAGGTTGACCAAGTACTGCTGAACAATACCCGCGCCCGTGCAGTGAAAGCATTTTGGCGCGGCGCCTGGCACGAGTTCGCTGCGCGCCGCGAGATCATCCTGTGTGCAGGGGCGGTGGGTTCGCCCGGCATTCTGCAGCGCTCCGGCATTGGCCCGCGCAGGTTGCTGGAAACGCTCGGCATCGGTGTACGGCACGACATGCCCGGTGTCGGTGGCAACCTGCAGGACCACCTGCAATTGCGCCTGATCTATCAGATCCGCAATACCAGAACGCTCAACCAGATGGCCAACAGCCTGTGGGGCAAGATGGGCATGGGCCTGCGCTATCTCTACGACCGCAGTGGCCCGCTGGCCATGGCGCCGAGCCAGCTCGGGGCGTTCGTACGCTCCAGCCCCGAGCAGCGCACCGCCAACCTGCAATACCACATACAACCGCTGTCGCTGGAACGCTTCGGCGAGCCGCTGCACCGCTTCCCTGCCTTCACCGCTTCGGTTTGCAACCTGCGCCCGGTTAGCCGTGGGCGCATCGACATCCGTAGCTCGGACATGAACAGCGCGCCACTGATCGACCCCAACTACCTCAGCGACCCTCAAGACCTGCGCGTTGCCGCCGAGGCCATCCGTATCACACGCCGCATCGTCCAGGCCCCTGCCCTCGCCGCTTTCGAGCCGCAGGAATACCTGCCAGGCCCTGCCCTGCAGACCGAGGAGCAGCTGTTCGAAGCGGCAGGCAAGATCGGCACCACCATCTTCCACCCAGTGGGGACCTGCCGTATGGGCAACGGCCCCCTGGACGTTGTGGATAACCAGCTGCGGGTACACGGCATCCCCGGCCTGCGCGTCGCGGATGCTTCCATCATGCCGCAGATCACCTCTGGCAATACCTGTTCACCCACCCTGATGATCGCCGAAAAGGCGGCCCAACTCATTCTCAAGGGAGCAGCGACGCAAACCTGCCTGAACGAAGACGCGTTACCGACGCCCTGACCCGGGTGCGTGCAGTACCGGCAGCTTGCGGTCAGAAGCTGCCGACAGTGGAACAACAAGAATAATCACTGTGGCCTGCGGGCCGAGGACAGCAACGATGTCGGATTACATCCAAGAACAGGGGGCGACGGCGAGCAGCCCAAGCCGTCGTGAAGAACGCAAAATCATTTTCGCGTCATCCCTCGGGACGGTTTTCGAGTGGTATGACTTTTTTCTCTACGGTGCGCTGGCGGCAGTGATCAGCAAGCAGTTCTTCGCTGGCGTCAACGACACCACCGCTTTCATCTTTGCCCTGATGGCATTCGCCGCCGGTTTCCTGGTACGGCCCTTCGGCGCGCTGGTGTTTGGCCGGCTGGGTGACATGATCGGGCGAAAATACACCTTCCTGATCACCATCGTGCTGATGGGGCTATCCACGTTTGCCGTTGGCTTGCTGCCCACCTATGCAAGCATCGGCATTGCCGCGCCGATCATTCTGGTGGTGTTGCGCATGCTGCAGGGGCTGGCGCTGGGGGGCGAGTATGGTGGCGCGGCGACCTATGTGGCCGAACACGCACCGCCCGGCAAGCGTGGCTTGCACACGGGCTTCATCCAGTCCACTGCCACCCTCGGGCTGCTGTTGTCATTGCTGGTGGTGCTGGGCAGCCGCTACATCAGCGGCGATCAGTTCGAGACCTGGGGCTGGCGCTTGCCGTTCCTGCTGTCGATCGTGCTGCTGGGCATCTCCACCTGGATCCGCATGAGCATGCACGAGTCGCCGGCCTTCGTGAAAATGAAGGCCCAAGGCAAGGTCAGCAAGTCGCCAATCCGCGAGTCGTTCACTTCCTGGCCAAACCTCAAAGTGGTGCTTACCGCACTGTTCAGCATCAACGCCGGCCAGGCCGTGACGTTCTACACGGCGCAGTTCTATGTGCTGTTCTTCATGACCCAGATGCTCAAGATGGATCCTTCCCAGGCCAACACCTTGCTCATCATCAGTGTGGTAATCGGTGCGCCGTTCTTTGTGTTCTTTGGCTGGCTGTCCGACCGCATCGGCCGCAAGCCTATCCTGATGCTCGGCCTGTTGCTGGCCACGGTGTTGTACTTCCCGCTGTTCAAGGCGCTGAGCCACTACGCCAACCCGCAGATCGATGCAGCGAGCCGTCAGGCGCCGATCGTGGTCACCGCTGACCCGCAAGGTTGTACCTTCCAGTTCGACCCAGTCGGCAAGGCGCGTTTCGACAGCCCGTGCGACAAGGTCAAGACCTTCCTGGTCAAACAGGGCCTGCCTTACAGCTCGGTGAATGTCGCGGGCAGCCAAGTGGTCGTGAACATTGGCGACAAGACCATCAACGGTTTTGACGAATCAGCCATGCGCAACGCCATCGAGCAAGCAGGCTACCCAGCCAAGGCAGACCCCTCGCAGGTCAACCAGGTGATGGTAGTGGTGCTGATCGTTGCGATGATCCTGATCGCAACCATGACCTACGGGCCGCTGGCGGCAGTCATGGTGGAGCTGTTCCCGACGCGCATCCGCTATACCTCGATGTCGCTGCCCTATCACATTGGCAATGGCTGGTTCGGCGGTTTCTTGCCCACGGTTTCGTTCGCGCTGGTGGTGTATACCGGGGATATCTTCTACGGCTTGTGGTACCCGGTGCTGGTCACCGGGATCAGCTTGGTGGTGGGCATCTTCTGCCTGAAAGAAACCAGAGACGTGGATATCGACAAGGTCTGATGATGTCTTGAAGCCATAAAAAAACCGGCTGTAAAAGCCGGTTTTCTTATGCCTCAAAAAAACTTATGCACGATTTTCAGGAAAATGTCATACATAAAAATATATAGCTAATTCATAGGCTTAGCTATCGAGTGAGGCATTTCGTCGAAAAATTGCTAACAAGTTATCCACAGATCGTCAGGCTATCTGCTCGTGCGGTTTTTCATCCACCGGTGGCAACGAACCCAAGCGCCGCTGAGTCGCTTCGTTCCACGCTGCGGCACGATCATTGAGCTCTGCAATGGCACGCGGGCCGGTGCCATTGGCATACATCGGCTCCCCGATCACCACCTCGATGGTGCCGGAGCGCTTGCCCCACCCTGACTTGGGCCAGTACTTGCCGGCGTTATGCGCGATCGGCAGCACTGGCAGCCCGGCATTTACCGCCAGCGCGGTACCGCCACGGGAAAACTTGCCCACGGTGCCAAAGGGTACCCGAGTACCTTCCGGGAAGATCAGCACCCAGACCTTCTGCTTGAGCAACTCGTCACCCTTGCTCGCCACCTGGCGCAACGCTTCCTTGGGGTTGTCGCGGTTGATCGCGATCGGCCGCAGCATGGCCATGGCCCAGCCAAAGAACGGCACGTACAGCAGTTCACGCTTGAGCACCTGGCTCAATGGCGAGAAATAGGCTGACAGGAAGAATGTCTCCCAGGTGCTCTGGTGGTTGGACAGGATCACACAGGGTTCCTTGGGCACATTCTCGGCACCGGTGACCTTGTAGTGGATACCCAGGATCACCCGCGCCAGCAGCACGGCAAAACGGCACCAGTAGACGTTGATGAAGCGGTAGCGCTTATGAAACGGCAAAAATGGCGCGATAAAAAAGCTCAGCGAGCACCACAGCAGCGAGCTGGTGCCCAGCAGCAGGTAAAAAAGAAAGATTCTGATCGCCTGCAGGATCGACATAGTGGCATGTACCGTTGCGGGCTTGCCCGCCTGATAAAAATGCGCCCTCAGGCGCATTGTTTAGATTAGTTCTCTGGCGATAGCTGCCAGATCGTCGAAAATCAGTGTGGTTTGCGCGACGCCCTTTTCTAGCGTGCGCTCACCTTTGCCGGTTTTCACCAGCACCGGTTGTGCACCGACGGCCAGGGCGGCCTCCAGGTCACCTTTACTGTCGCCGACGAACCATACGCCGCGCAGGTCGGCCTGATAATGTTCGGCGATAGCCCGCAACATGCCGGGCTTGGGCTTGCGGCATTCACAACCCTCGTCCGGCCCATGTGGGCAATACACGATGTGGCCGATTTCGCCGCCTTGCTCTGCCACCAGCGTGCGCAGACGTGCATGCATGGCTTCGAGGGTTGCCAGCGAATAGTAGCCACGGGCAATGCCGGACTGGTTGGTGGCCACGGCCACCGTCCAGCCCGCTTTGCTCAACTGCGCGATGGCCTCGATCGAGCCGGGGATCGGGATCCACTCCTCCAGCGACTTGATGTAGGCGTCGGAGTCCTGGTTGATCACCCCGTCACGATCGAGAATCAGCAGTTTCAAGGCTTACCCCAGCAGCGAAATATCGGCAACGCCCAGGAACAGGCCGCGCAGGCGGCTGAGCAGGGCATAACGGTTGGCGCGAACCTTGGCGTCCTCGGCGTTGACCATCACGGCCTCGAAGAAGGCGTCGACCGGATCACGCAGGGCCGCAAGGCGGGCCAGCGATTCGCTGTACTGACGTGCAGCGGCCATCGGTTGCACAGCCTGGTCGGCTTGCTGGATCGCCGAGTACAGCGAGAACTCGTTGGCGTTGTCGAAGTACTTCGGCTCGACCTGTTCGGCAATGGCGCCTTCGGCTTTGCCCAGCAGGTTCGACACGCGCTTGTTCACCGCGGCCAGCGCCTCGGCTTCGGGCAGCTTGCGGAAGGCCTGCACGGCCTGCACACGCTGGTCGAAGTCCAAAGCCGAACCCGGCTTCAGGGCACGAACCGACAGGTAGGTGGCAACGTCGATGCCTTCGTCTTCGTAACGCGCACGCAGGCGGTCGAAGATGAACTCCAGCACCTGCTCGGCCAGGCCGGCGGCCTTGACCTGGGCACCGAACTGCTTGACCGCGAATTCGACCGCAGGGGTCAGGTCCAGGTCCAGTTGCTTCTCGATCAGGATACGCAGCACGCCCAGGGCGGCGCGGCGCAAGGCATACGGGTCTTTGCTGCCGGTGGGCAGCATGCCGATGCCGAAGATGCCGACCAGAGTGTCGAGCTTGTCGGCGATGGCCACCGCAGCACCGGTCAGGGTCTGCGGCAGCTCGGCGCCAGCACCACGCGGCATGTACTGCTCGTTCAGCGCCAAGGCGACGTCTTGCGGTTCACCGTCGTTGAGCGCGTAGTAGTAACCGGCAACGCCCTGCATTTCTGGGAATTCGCCAACCATCTCGGTGGCCAGGTCGCACTTGGACAGCAGCCCGGCACGGCCAGCGCGCTGGGCGTCGCCGCCGATCAGCGGGGCAATGTACGCGGCAAGCCGGGATACACGCTCGGCCTTGTCGTAGACGGTGCCCAACTGCGCCTGGAAGACGACGTTCTTCAGGCGCTCGTTGAAGGTTTCGAGCGGCTGCTTCTTGTCCTGCTTGAAGAAGAACTCGGCGTCGGTCAGGCGCGGGCGCACTACCTTCTCGTTACCCGAGACGATCTGCTTGGGGTCACGGCTTTCGACGTTGGCCACGGTGATGAAGCGCGGCAGCAGTTTGCCTTCTCTGTCCAGCAGGCAGAAGTACTTCTGGTTGTCCTGCATGGTGGTGATCAAGGCTTCCTGCGGCACCTCGAGGAAGCGCTCCTCGAACGAGCACACCAGCGGTACCGGCCACTCCACCAGCGCAGTTACCTCATCCAGCAGGGCCGGCGGCACGATGGCAGTGCCTTCCTGCTGCATGGCCAGTTCGGTGGTGCGCTTGGCAATCAGCTCGCGGCGTTCGGCGAAGTCGGCCAGCACGTAGGCTTTGCGCAGGTCTTCGACGTAGTTGGCCGGGGTGGTGATGACCACGTTCTGCGGATGGTGGAAGCGGTGGCCACGGGACTCACGGCCGGCTTGCTGCGAAAGGATGGTGCAGTCAACCACCTGATCGCCCAGCAGCATCACCAGCCATTGGGTCGGGCGCACGAACTCTTCACGGCTAGCGGCCCAGCGCATGCGCTTGGGGATCGGCAGGTCGTTGAGCGAATCTTCGACGATGGTCGGCAGCAGGCTGGCGGTGGCTTTGCCCGGGATGTGTTGGGAGAAGCGCAGCTTGGCGCCGCTCTGGTCGATTTCCGACAGCTCTACCCCGCACTTCTTGGCAAAGCCCAAGGCAGCCTGGGTCGGCTCGCCGTCTTTGAAGGCAGCCTGCAGGGGCGGGCCGTCGATATTGATGCTACGGTCAGGCTGTTGTACATCCAGCTGGCGAATCAGCACGGCCAGACGACGCGGCGCGGCGTACACCTGCTTGCCGGTGTAGTTCAGGCCAGCGGCCTGCAGGCCTTTTTCGATGCCGGCCAGGAAAGCGTCACCGAGGGTGGCCAGGGCTTTGGGAGGCAGCTCTTCGGTGCCCAGTTCTACCAGGAAATCTTGAGCACTCATTGTGCAGCCTCCAGCTTCGCCAACACTTCGTCACGCAGTTCAGGGGTGGCCATCGGGAAGCCCAGGCGTGCGCGGGCTTGCAGATAGCTTTGCGCCACGTCCCGGGCCAGGGTACGCACACGCAGGATGTAACGCTGGCGTTCGGTCACCGAGATGGCGCGACGGGCGTCGAGCAGGTTGAAGGTGTGCGAGGCCTTGAGCACCATTTCATAGGTCGGCAGCGGCAAGTCCAGCTTGATCAGGCGGTTGGCTTCGCTTTCGTAGAAGTCGAACAGCTCGAACAGTTTCTCGACGTTGGCGTGCTCGAAGTTGTAGGTCGACTGCTCCACCTCGTTCTGGTGGAACACGTCGCCATAGGTGACCTTGCCGAACGGGCCGTCGGCCCATACCAGGTCGTACACCGAGTCGACACCCTGGATGTACATGGCCAGGCGCTCCAGGCCGTAGGTGATTTCACCGGTGACCGGGTAGCACTCGATGCCGCCTACTTGCTGGAAGTAGGTGAACTGGGTCACTTCCATGCCGTTGAGCCAGATTTCCCAGCCCAGGCCCCAGGCGCCCAGGGTCGGCGATTCCCAATTGTCTTCGACGAAACGGATATCGTGGACCAGTGGATCCAGGCCGATGGCTTTCAGCGAGCCGAGGTACAGCTCCTGGAAGTTGGCCGGGTTGGGCTTGAGCACCACCTGGAACTGGTAGTAGTGCTGCAGGCGGTTGGGGTTTTCGCCATACCGCCCGTCGGCAGGGCGACGGCTGGGCTGCACGTAGGCGGCGTTCCAGGTTTCTGGGCCGACGGCGCGCAGGAATGTAGCGGTATGGAAAGTGCCGGCGCCTACTTCCATATCGTAGGGCTGAAGCACCACACAACCTTGAGCTGCCCAGTAGTTCTGCAGGGCGAGGATCAGGTCTTGGAAGGTACGCACGGCTGGCGTAGGCTGGCTCACGAAATTCACCTGTATCTGGGGATGCGGATGTAAAGAGCGGGAGTATAACCTGATTCGCCTCGCCCTCTACTCATTGGAGCCTTATGCCACGCTGCTTTTGGTGTACCGACGATCCGTTGTACCAGGCCTACCACGACCAGGAATGGGGAACACCGCAGCGTGATCCGGCGTTGCTGTTCGAGATGCTTTTGCTCGAAGGGTTCCAGGCGGGGCTTTCATGGATCACCGTCTTGCGTAAACGCGAGCGCTATCGTGAGGTGCTGCACGGCTTCGACCCGGTGAAGCTTTCGCAGATGAGCGATGAGCGCATCGAAGAGCTGATGCTCGATGCCGGCATCATCCGCAACCGCCTCAAGCTCAAGGCTGTGCGGCGCAACGCCCAGGCCTGGCTGGCTGTGGATAACCCGGCCGAGTGGCTGTGGTCGTTCGTCGGCGGCGAGCCGAAGATCAACCATTTCACTGCCCGTAGCGAAGTGCCGGCGGTCACCGACGAGGCCAAGGCGATGAGCAAGGCGTTGCTCAAAGCCGGCTTTACCTTCGTCGGCCCGACCATCTGCTACGCCTTCATGCAGGCTACCGGCATGGTCATGGATCACACCACCGATTGTGATCGTTACGCCGCCTTGCTGCGCTGAAGGGTTACAATGCGCGCCTTGCTGAAATAAGGAACTGGCCTGTGGAAAAGTTCAAAGGCGCCCTGATGGTCGGGGTGCTGCGTCTGTTTGCCAAGCTGCCCTGGGGCGCAGTGCAACGCGTCGGCGCCGGGATCGGCTGGCTGATGTGGAAAGTCCCCAACGGTTCGCGCAATGTCGTGCGCATCAACCTCGCCAAGTGCTTCCCTGAGATGGACCCGGTCGAGCGCGAGCAACTGGTCGGCCGTGCCCTGAGAGACATCGGCAAATCCTTTGTCGAAAGTGCCTGTGCCTGGATCTGGCCGCCCCAGCGTTCGCTTGATCTGGTCAAGGAAGTGCACGGCCTGGAAGTGCTGGAGCAGGCGTTGGCCTCAGGCAAGGGTGTGGTCGGCATCACCAGCCACCTGGGTAACTGGGAAGTGCTCAACCACTTCTACTGCAACCAGTGCAAACCGATCATCTTCTACCGCCCGCCGAAGCTCAAGGCTGTGGATGACCTGCTACGTGAACAGCGGGTACAGATGGGCAACCGTGTCGCGCCTTCGACCAAGGAAGGCATCCTCAGCGTGATCAAGGAAGTGCGCCGCGGTGGGCAGGTGGGGATTCCCGCCGACCCGGAGCCTGCGGAATCGGCCGGCGTGTTCGTGCCATTCCTGGGCACCCAGGCGCTGACCAGCAAGTTCGTGCCGAACATGCTGGCCGGTGGCAAGGCGGTGGGGGTGTTCCTGCATGCCCTGCGCTTGCCGGATGGCTCGGGCTTCAAGGTGTTTCTGGAAGCTGCGCCAGAAGAGATGTACAGCACGGATGTGAACGTGTCGGCGGCGGCCATGAGCAAGGTGGTCGAGCGCTATGTGCGCCAATACCCGAGCCAGTACATGTGGAGCATGAAGCGCTTCAAGAAGCGCCCGGCGGGCGAGCCGCGCTGGTATTGAGGTTGTTGGGGGGGGCCTTCGTCTTGAGTTTTAAATCAGGGCGGATGGCACGCTTGCGAGGATTAGCATTGCGGGGGCTTGAGTCTTTCACCGAATTTACCGGCCCTATCGCCGGCAAGCCGGCTCCCACAAAAATGGACTGCCCCCAAGAAGTTGGACACCAATCCGACCCTTGGGGGATCTATGGGTAAGTACACCGAGCAATTCAAGCTCACAGCGATTACAGCCTACCTGGATGGCAGCAACGGTTTCCGAAAGGTGGC
>NZ_JBIVGN010000016.1:0-146844 GCF_044748705.1 Pseudomonas sp. NPDC089758 | reverse complement strand
GGCTCGATCACTGCCAGCGTGGGCTTCGCCCAGAGCGCCGGCCTGATCCTGGGCGGTTCGATCAGCCAGACCAACTTCCTCGGTACGGGTAACAAAGTTTCCATCGGTTTGACCCGCTCGGAATACCAGACCCGCTACAACTTCGGTTTCGTTGACCCCTACTTCACTGCTGACGGCGTGAGCCTGGGTTACAACGCGTTCTATCGCAGCACCGACTACGACGACCTCGACGTTGACGTGGCCAGCTATGCGGTCGACAGCCTGGGTGCCGGTGTGAGCCTGGGCTACCCGATCAGCGAAACCTCGCGCCTGACCTACGGCCTCAGCGTGCAGCAGGACAAGATCAAGACCGGTCGCTATACCGTTGACGAGATCTTCGACTTCCTCGAAGAAGAAGGCGACAGCTTCCTGAACTTCAAGGCGTCTATCGGCTGGTCCGAGTCGACCCTGAACAAAGGCGTGCTGGCGACCCGTGGTCACTCCCAGAGCCTGACCCTGGAATCGACCATTCCAGGCAGCGACCTGTCGTTCTACAAGCTTGATTACCGCGGCCAGCTGTTCAAGCCGATCAACAACGACTACACCCTGCGCCTGCACACCGAATTGGGCTATGGTGATGGTTTCGGTGGCACTTCGGGCCTGCCGTTCTACGAGAACTACTATGCGGGTGGCTTCAACTCCGTTCGCGGCTTCAAGGACAGCAGCCTGGGCCCACGCAGTACGCCGAGTAACGGTTCGAACCCCGGCACTATCGCAGACCCGGATCAAGACCCGCTGCCGTTCGGTGGCAACGTCCTGGTGCAGGGTGGCGTAGAGCTGCTGTTCCCGCTGCCGTTCGTGAAGGACCAGCGCTCGCTGCGCACCTCCGTGTTCTGGGATGTGGGTAACGTGTTCGACACCAATTGCGGTTCCAAGCCTGACTGCGCCAAGGTCGGTTTCTCGGACATGGCCAGCTCCGTTGGTTTGGGTGTGACCTGGATCACCGCACTGGGCCCGTTGAGCTTCAGCCTGGCGATGCCGGTCAAGAAGCCGGACGATGCCGATACCCAGGTGTTCCAATTCTCTCTGGGCCAGACCTTCTAAGGTCGGCCCTTGCTTAACGACAACGGTTTATCCAGGAGTGCATCGTGCGTAAGTTGACTCAACTGGCCATACTGGCCGCGGCGCTGGTCGCCACCCCGGCTTTCGCCGAAATGAAGATTGCCGTGCTGAACTATCAGATGGCGTTGCTTGAATCCGATGCCGCCAAGAAGTACGCGGTGGATGCCGAGAAGAAGTTCGGCCCGCAGTTGACCAAGCTCAAGACCCTGGAAAGCAGTGCCAAAGGCATTCAGGACCGCTTGATCAAAGGCGGCGACAAGTTGGCCCAGCCAGAGCGCGAGCGCCTGGAGCTTGAGTTCAAGCAAAAGGCACGTGACTTCCAGTTCCAGTCCAAGGAGCTGAATGAAGCTAAAGCGGTTGCTGACCGCGACATGCTCAAGCAGCTCAAGCCCAAGCTCGACGGCGCTGTCGAAGAAGTGATCAAGAAAGGCGGTTACGACCTGGTCCTCGAGCGTGGCGCGGTCATTGATGTCAAGCCTCAGTACGACATCACCCGCCAAGTCATCGAGCGCATGAACCAAGCCCGTTGATATGACCGTGACCATGACGCTCGGCCAGTTGGCCGAGGCCCTCGGGGCCACTCTCAAAGGCTCCGAGGCGCTACAGATCACCGGGCTGGCCACCTTGCAGGAGGCTGGCCCCGGTCAGTTGAGCTTTCTCGCCAACAAGCAGTACCGCAAGTACCTGGATAACTGTCAGGCAGCAGCGGTATTGCTGCAGGCTGCAGATGCCGAAGGCTTCGCCGGCAATGCGCTGATCGTGGCGGACCCGTACCTGGCCTACGCGCGCATTTCCCACCTGTTCGATCCCAAACCCAAGGCTGTAGCGGGAATTCATCCCAGCGCCGTGGTCGCCGAGGATGCACAGGTGGATGCCAGTGCCAGCATCGGGCCGTTCGTGGTCATCGAGAGCGGCGCACGCATTGGCGCGAACGTCAGTATCGGTGCGCATTGCGTGATCGGTGCCCGTTGTGTGGTCGGTGAGGGTGGCTGGTTGGCACCTCGCGTCACGCTGTATCACGACGTGACCATTGGCAAGCGCGTGGTCATCCAGTCTGGTGCGGTGATCGGTGGTGAGGGCTTCGGCTTTGCCAACGAGAAAGGGGTATGGCGCAAGATTGCCCAGATCGGCGGTGTCACCCTGGGTGATGACGTCGAAATCGGCGTGAACACCGCGGTTGACAGGGGCGCATTGTCCGACACGCGGATCGCTGACGGCGTCAAGCTCGACAACCAGATCCAGATCGCCCACAACGTGCAGATCGGTGAGCACACGGCCATGGCTGCCTGCGTCGGGATTTCCGGCAGTACGCGCATTGGCAAGCACTGCACCATCGCTGGCGGCGTCGGCATGGTGGGGCACATCGATGTGTGCGACAACGTATTCGTTTCCGGGATGACCATGGTCACTCGTTCGATCACCGAACCGGGTGCCTATTCTTCCGGTACTGCCATGCAGCCACTGGCTGACTGGCGCAAGAGCGCTGCGCGTATCCGCCAACTGGATGACATGTCCAAACGTCTCCAGCAGCTGGAAAAACGTGTCGATACCGTGACCTCAGGTGGCCAGCCGACATCAGAAGGCTGATACCATTTCCTGAGCAAGAGTGAACAGTCGCTAGCTGGCTCCTCTTTGGATTGCAAAAGGAGCGTGTGGTCAGCACCTGCGCTCCCTATTCTTATTACAGGCTTCCCCCCGAAATGATGGACATCAACGAGATTCGCGAATACCTGCCTCACCGTTACCCGTTCCTGTTGGTGGATCGTGTAACGGATCTGGACTTCGAGGCCCAGAGCATTCGTGCCTACAAGAATGTCAGCATCAATGAGCCGTTCTTCAACGGGCATTTCCCGGAGCACCCGGTAATGCCAGGCGTGCTGATCATCGAAGCCATGGCACAGGCTGCAGGCATTCTCGGTTTCAAGATGCTCGATGCCAAGCCGGCCGACGGCACGCTCTATTACTTCGTTGGTTCCGACAAGCTGCGTTTCCGTCAGCCCGTCCTGCCGGGCGACCAGTTGGTGCTTGAGGCCAAGTTCATCGGCCGTAAGAAGACCATCTGGAAGTTCGAGTGCCGGGCTCTGGTCGATGGCAAGCCAGTGTGCTCGGCTGAGATCACCTGTGCGGAACGTGAGTTATGAATTCGATTGATCCACGGGCGATCATTGATCCGTCGGCCAAACTGGCCGATGGCGTCGAGGTCGGCCCGTGGTCGATCGTTGGCCCTGATGTTGAAATCGGGGAGGGTACCGTCATTGGTCCTCACGTGGTGCTCAAAGGTCCGACCCGGATCGGCAAGCACAATCGCATCTACCAGTTTTCCTCGATCGGCGAAGACACCCCGGACCTGAAGTACAAAGGTGAACCGACGCGCCTGGTGATCGGTGATCACAACGTGATTCGCGAGGGTGTGACCATTCACCGTGGCACGGTTCAGGATCGCGCTGAAACCACGCTGGGTGACCACAACCTGATCATGGCCTACGCCCACATCGGCCATGACAGTGTGATCGGAAACCATTGCATCCTGGTCAACAACACTGCGTTGGCCGGGCATGTGCATGTGGGTGACTGGGCGATCCTCTCCGGGTTCACCCTGGTGCACCAGTACTGCCACATCGGCGCGCATGCCTTCTCCGGCATGGGCACGGCGATCGGCAAAGACGTTCCGGCATACGTCACGGTATTCGGCAGCCCCGCCGAAGCCCGCAGCATGAACTTCGAAGGCATGCGCCGCCGCGGTTTCAGCGACGAGGTCATCCATGCCCTGCGTCGTTCCTACAAGATCGTCTACCGCCAGGGCCTGACTGTTGAAGAAGCGGTCAAGGAGCTGGATGAGCTGGCAGGCAAACACCCAGAGGTCGACTTGTTCCGTCAGTCGATCGTGAACTCTGCTCGCGGCATTACCCGCTGACATGGCGCAACTTTGCGTAGCCTTGGTCGCGGGTGAGGCCAGCGGCGATATTCTGGGTTCCGGTCTGATGCGCGCCTTGAAGGCGCGTCATCCCCAGGTGCGTTTCATCGGCGTTGGCGGTCCGCTGATGGAAGCCGAAGGCATGCAGTCGTATTTCCCGATGGAGCGTCTGGCGGTCATGGGCCTGGTCGAGGTGCTGGGGCGCCTGCGCGAGCTGCTCAAGCGGCGCAAGGCACTGATCCAGACCCTCATCGCTGAAAAGCCGGATGTGTTCATTGGCATCGATGCACCTGATTTCACCCTCAATATCGAATTGAAGCTGCGCCAGGCGGGTATCAAGACCGTGCATTACGTCAGCCCTTCGGTCTGGGCATGGCGGCAGAAGCGCGTGCTGAAGATTCGTGAAGGTTGCGATCTGATGCTGACGCTGCTGCCCTTCGAAGCACGCTTCTATGAAGAGCAGGGGGTGCCGGTAAGGTTCGTCGGCCATCCCTTGGCCGATACCATACCGTTGGCTGCGGATCGGCAGGCTGCACGCGGGGCGCTGGGGCTCGATGCAGGGCCGGTGGTTGCCCTGATGCCTGGTAGCCGTGGCGGGGAAGTCGGGCGCCTGGGGGCGTTGTTCCTGGATGCGGCGCAGCGCCTGCGCGAGCTGATACCCGGCGTGCAGTTTGTATTGCCGTGCGCCAATGGCGCGCGGCGCGCACAGCTCGAACAGATGCTGGAAGGTCGCGATTTGCCTTTGACGCTGCTCGATGGCCAGTCGCATCAGGCTCTCGCTGCCTGTGATGCGGTGCTGATCGCCTCGGGTACCGCCACCCTGGAGGCCATGCTGTACAAACGCCCGATGGTCGTTGCTTATCGCCTCGCGCCATTGACCTACTGGATTCTCAAGCGTCTGGTGAAAAGCCCCTACGTGTCTTTGCCCAACTTGCTCGCCCAGCGCGAGTTGGTGCCAGAGTTGCTGCAGGATGCCGCCACCAGCGAGGCCCTGGCTCAAACCCTGGCCCCCCTGGTGGCCGATGGCAGGCAGCAGACCGAGCGCTTCGACGAGATTCACCGCACCCTGCGCCGCGACGCCTCCAACCAGGCGGCCGACGCGGTGCTGGCTTTGCTCAAGGACCGCTGACATGCAGATAGGACTGGATTTCAACCTGGTCGAGGACCTGGTTGCCGGCGTCGACGAAGTCGGGCGCGGCCCGCTGTGCGGCGCCGTTGTGACAGCCGCGGTGATTCTTGACCCGGCGCGGCCGATCCTCGGCCTCAACGATTCGAAAAAACTCACCGAAGCCAAGCGCGAAGCGCTGTTCGACGAGATCTGTGCGAAAGCCCTGAGTTTTTGCATTGCCCGCGCCGAAGTGGAGGAAATCGACCGCCTCAATATTCTGCAAGCGACCATGCTGGCCATGCAGCGTGCGGTCGAAGGCCTGAGCGTTACTCCCAGGCTCGCTCTGATCGACGGTAACCGCTGCCCCAAACTGTCGGTGCCGGCTGCTCCGGTCATCAAGGGCGATAGCCAAGTGCCGGCCATCGCTGCAGCGTCGATCCTGGCCAAAGTGACCCGCGATCGCGAGATGAGCGCATTCGAGCTGATTTATCCGGGGTACGGGATTGGCGGGCACAAGGGCTACCCGACGCCGGTACATCTGCAAGCCCTGGCCCGCCTCGGGCCCACCCCCATCCATCGGCGTTCCTTTGCGCCGGTACGGGCCGCTTGGGAAGCCCGTGAAGGCATTACCGATTCTCTGATCTAGCCTGTTGGGGGCGCCTTGCGTCCCCAACCCCCCCCTCGCTTTTACGCTACAATCCCGCCTTTGTCGTTCAGCACTGCTACAGGATCTTCCATGTCGGTTCCCTTCGTTCACCTGCGCGTCCACTCCGAATTCTCGCTGGTCGACGGCCTGGTGCGGATCAAACCGCTGGCCAAGGCGCTGGCCGGGATGAACATGCCCGCGGTGGCGATCACCGACCAGAGCAACATGTGTGCGCTGGTGAAGTTCTACAAGACCGCCATGGGCGCGGGCATCAAGCCGATCTGCGGTGCTGATCTGTGGCTGGCCGGTGCCGACCCTGAAGCGCCGCTGTCGCGTATCTGCTTCCTGGCGATGAACCCCAAGGGTTACCGCAACCTTACCGAGCTGATCTCCCGAGGCTGGACTGACGGCCAACGCAATGGCCTGGTGATTCTTCAGCGTGAATGGGTCGCCTCGGCCAGCGAAGGCCTGATTGCCCTGTCTGCTGGCAAAGAGGGCGATATCGGCATGGCGCTGATGGCCGGCCGTGCCACTGAGGCCGAGGCGCTGCTACACGACTGGATGGGCATGTTCCCCGAGCGTTTTTACGTCGAGGTGCAGCGCACCAATCGTGCCGGTGACGAAGAGTACGTGCACGCTGCCGTGGCGCTGGCCGACAAGGTCGGCGCGCCGCTGGTGGCCACCAATGATGTGCGCTTTATCAAGCAATCGGACTTCGACGCCCACGAAAGCCGGGTGTGCATCGGTGAAGGCTGGACCCTGGACGACCCGCGTCGCCCACGCATGTACAGCGACCAGCAGTACCTCAAAAGCGCGGATGAAATGGCCGAGCTGTTCAGCGACCTGCCCGACGCCATCGCCAACACCGTCGAGATCGCCAAGCGCTGCAACATACAGGTACAACTGGGCAAGTACTTCCTGCCTGATTTCCCCACGCCCAATGGCATGGGGATCGACGACTACTTGCGCCATGTCTCGCACGAAGGCCTGGAGGAGCGCCTGGCAGTGCTCTGGCCCAAGGAGACCACGCCCAATTACGAAGAGAAGCGCCAGGTCTACCTGGACCGCCTGAAATTCGAACTGGACATCATCATCCAGATGGGTTTCCCGGGTTACTTCCTGATCGTTATGGACTTCATCAAGTGGGCCAAGAACAACGGCGTGCCGGTAGGCCCTGGCCGTGGTTCGGGTGCCGGCTCGCTGGTGGCCTACGTACTGAAGATCACCGACCTCGATCCTCTGGCCTATGACCTGCTGTTCGAACGTTTCCTGAACCCTGAACGTGTTTCCATGCCCGACTTCGACGTCGACTTCTGCATGGATGGCCGGGACCGGGTGATCGACTACGTGGCCGACGCCTACGGGCGCAACGCGGTCAGCCAGATCATCACCTTCGGGACCATGGCCGCCAAGGCGGTGGTACGCGACGTGGCGCGGGTGCAGGGCAAGTCCTATGGCCTGGCTGACCGTCTGTCGAAGATGATCCCGTTCGAAGTGGGCATGACCCTGGAGAAGGCCTACGAGCAGGAAGAGATCCTGCGCGACTTCCTCAAGGGCGACGAAGACGCCCGCGAAATCTGGGAAATGGCGCTCAAGCTCGAAGGTGTCACCCGTGGTACCGGCAAGCACGCCGGTGGTGTGGTCATCGCCCCGACCAAGCTCACCGATTTCTCGCCGATCGCCTGTGACGAAGAGGGCGGCGGCCTGGTGACCCAGTTCGACAAGGACGATGTCGAGGCCGCCGGCCTGGTCAAGTTCGACTTCCTTGGCCTGCGTACCCTGACCATCATCAAGTGGGCCATGGAGACGATCAACCGCGAGCAGGCCAAGAACAACCTGCCCGACGTCAACATCGACTTCATCCCGCTGGACGATCGCAAGACCTACGAGTTGCTGCAGAAGGCCGAAACCACGGCGGTGTTCCAGCTCGAGTCGCGGGGCATGAAAGAGCTGATCAAGAAGCTCAAGCCTGACTGCCTGGAAGACCTCATCGCACTGGTGGCGTTGTTCCGCCCAGGCCCCCTGCAGTCGGGCATGGTGGACGACTTCATCAACCGCAAGCACGGCCGCGCCGAGCTCGCCTACCCACACTCGGACTACCAGTACGAAGGCCTCAAGCCTGTTCTTGCGCCGACCTACGGCATCATCCTGTATCAGGAGCAGGTGATGCAGATTGCGCAGGTCATGGCGGGGTACACCCTGGGCGGCGCCGACATGCTGCGCCGCGCCATGGGTAAGAAAAAGCCTGAAGAAATGGCCAAGCAGCGCGGCGGTTTCATCGAGGGTTGTGTGGCCAACAACATCGATGCAGACCTTGCCGGCAACATCTTCGACCTGGTGGAAAAATTTGCCGGTTACGGCTTCAACAAGTCCCACTCGGCGGCCTACGGCCTGGTGTCTTACCAGACCGCCTGGCTCAAGACTCATTACCCGGCGCCGTTCATGGCCGCGGTGTTGTCAGCGGATATGCACAACACCGACAAAGTGGTGGTGCTGATCGAAGAAGTGCGCAGCATGAAGCTGCGCCTCGACGCCCCGGACGTGAATGCCTCGGAGTTCAAGTTCACGGTCAATGACGACGGCCGCATCATCTATGGCCTTGGCGCTATCAAAGGCGTGGGTGAAGGCCCGGTGGAGGCGATTGTCGAGGCACGCGCCCAGGGTGGCCCGTTCAAGGATCTGTTCGACTTCTGTGAGCGGGTCGACCTCAAGCGGGTGAACAAACGTACACTCGATGCGCTGATCCGCAGTGGCGCGCTGGATCGGCTGGGCCCGCACTTCCATGATGAGATCAAGGCGTACCACGCCAGTATCGACATCAATCGCGCGACCTTGCTGTCGGCCCTCGAGGAGGCGATCAAGGCTGCAGAGCAGACCGCACGCACCGCTGATAGCGGCCACGTGGACCTGTTCGGTGGGCTGTTCGTCGAGGAGGACTCCGATGTCTACGCCAACCACCGCAAGGTGCGTGAACTGACGCTCAAGGAGCGCCTGAAGGGCGAGAAGGATACCCTTGGCGTGTACCTCACCGGCCACCCGATCGATGAATATGAAGGGGAAATCCGCCGGTTCGCCCGCCAGCGCATCATCGACCTGAAACCCTCCCGCGAAACGCAGACTATCGCCGGGATGATAATTGCGATGCGGGTGATGAAGAACAAGAAGGGCGACAAGATGGGGTTTGTCACCCTCGATGACCGCTCCGGGCGCATCGAAGCCTCATTGTTCGCCGATGCCTTCATGGGGGCTCAGGCGCTGTTGCAGAACGATGCCATGGTCGTGGTCGAGGGTGAGGTCAGCAACGACGACTTCTCCGGTGGCCTGCGCCTGCGCGTCAAGCAGGTGATGACCATGGAAGATGCCCGTACCAAGCTTGCCGAGAGCCTGCGGCTGAAGATCACCCACGATGCCCTCAAGGGCGACCGCCTGAACTGGCTGGGCGAGCTGATCACCCGCCATCGCGGTGGTTGCCCGATCACCCTCGAATACACCGGCAGCGACGCCAAGGCGATGCTGCAGTTCGGCGACCAGTGGTCGATCGACCCGGCCGATGGCTTGATTCAGGCGCTGCGTGACCAGTTCGGGCGTGAGAACGTCTTCCTGCAATATCGTTGAACCGACGAAATTTAATCTCGACCTGAATGCGCCTGATCCCTTAAGGTAGGGCGCCAAACGGATCAACCGGCCGGCCGCCTGGCCGTAGACCCAAGACGGATGACTATGAACCCGAATTTTCTCGATTTCGAACAGCCGATTGCCGACCTGCAAGCCAAGATCGAAGGGCTGCGTTTGGTGGGTAACGACAACTCGCTGAACATCAGCGATGAAATTGCCCGTCTGCAAGACAAGAGCAACACTCTGACCGAAAGCATCTTCGGCAACCTGACCAGCTGGCAGATCGCCCGCCTGGCCCGTCACCCGCGTCGTCCGTACACACTGGACTACCTGGAGCACATCTTCACCGAGTTCGAAGAGCTGCACGGCGACCGTCACTTCTCCGACGATGCCGCCATCGTCGGTGGTACCGCGCGCCTGGATGGCCGGCCGGTCATGGTCATCGGCCACCAGAAGGGCCGTGAAGTGCGCGAAAAGGTTCGCCGCAACTTCGGCATGCCGCGCCCTGAAGGCTACCGCAAGGCTTGCCGCCTGATGGAAATGGCCGAACGCTTCAAGATGCCGATCCTGACCTTCATCGACACCCCGGGTGCATACCCAGGCATCGACGCGGAAGAACGCAACCAGAGCGAAGCGATCGCCTGGAACCTGCGTGTCATGGCGCGCCTGAAGACGCCGATCATCGCCACCGTCATCGGTGAAGGTGGTTCCGGCGGTGCACTGGCCATTGGTGTCTGCGACCAGCTGAACATGCTGCAGTACTCCACGTACTCGGTGATCTCGCCGGAGGGTTGCGCCTCGATCCTGTGGAAAACCGCCGACAAGGCCGCCGACGCTGCCGAGGCCATGGGCATCACCGCCGAGCGCCTGAAAAGCCTGAACATCGTCGACAAGGTCATCGAGGAACCGCTGGGCGGTGCCCACCGTGACCCTGCGCAGATGTCCGAAAGCATTCGCGCTGACCTGGTTCAGCAGCTGGACATGCTCGGCAAGCTCGATAACGACACGCTGCTGGCCCGTCGTTATGAGCGCCTGATGAGCTACGGCCTCTGATGCACCACTGGGGGCGCCAAGCGCCCCCACGCTTTCAAGCCGCGTGAGGCGCCAATGATCAACCTCACCCCTTGGCTCAATGCCCCTGCCTGGTACATCGCTTTCTCCGGTGGCCTCGACTCCACGGTCCTTCTGCACTGGCTGGCCGACTACGCCAGCATCCACGCAACGCCTCCGCTCCATGCCATCCACATCCACCACGGCCTGCAACCCGCCGCCGATGCCTGGCCAAGCCATTGCACCGCAGTGTGCGAGCGGCTCGGGATCGAACTCACCGTCATCCACGTTCAGGTCGCTGCCGAGGCGAGCCTGGAGCAGGCTGCGCGCGATGCTCGGTATGCGGCATTCCAGACCGTTCTCGGCGCGGGCGACGTTCTTTTCACGGGGCAGCACTGTGATGACCAGGCCGAAACCTTGCTGTTCCGGCTTCTGCGGGGGGCCGGCCTGCGTGGCCTGGCGGCGATGCCGCAACAGCGTCCGTTGGGGCGCGGCCACCTGGTCAGGCCGCTGCTCAACGTTTCTCGCGCGCAGTTGCACGCGTATGCACAAAGCCATGGGCTGATCTGGGCCGAAGACCCATCCAACGCAGACAGGGCCTTTGCCCGCAATTTCTTGCGCGCTGAAGTGTTCCCGCTACTGCAGCAGCGTTGGCCGCAGGCCAGCCAGGCCCTGGCTCGCACCGCCGGGCACCTGGGGGAGGCGCTCGGGCTGCTCGATGAACTGGCCCAGGCTGACCTGGCCCTGGCCCAGGAGGGCGCGCCGGCCATGTGGTCTGCGGTGGACTCCCTTGACCTAGCGAGCCTGGCGGCGCTGTCGCCGGCCCGTCAGCGCAACGCCCTGCAGTATTGGTTGAGCTTGCGCACCCGTTTGCCCGACACCCGGCATTGGGCCGGTTGGGCCGCTCTGCGTGATGCGGCAATCGATGCCCAACCTGCCTGGCAGCTGACCGATGGCAAACTCGAGCGCAGCCACGGACGTATCTGGTGGTTGTCTGGCGACTGGCTGCAGCCTGTGGGCGGAACGCTGCGCTGGGACAAGCCCGGTAGCCTGTTGCTGTTGCCTGGGAACGGCAGCGTCAGCCTGCAGGGCGCCCCGGAAGGCGATTTGCGCATCGCCTATCGCCAGGGCGGGGAAGTGCTGGACATACCAGGCCGTGGCAAGCGCGACCTCAAGCGCCTGCTCAACGAATCGCACGTCCCGCACTTCGTGCGACCGCGCCTGCCATTGCTGTATCGTGGCGAGCGCTTGCTGGCAGTGGCCAATCTGCCGCGACTGGCGCAGGCCGATTGCCAGCTTCACTGGCAGCCTCCGACGAACGCGCAAGGTTTGAGCTGAAGGGTACATTCCGGTAGACTACCCTCCCTTCTTGATACAACTTCTGTGCGTTCCTCGGAAACACGGCAGTTGCCGATTACCACGCAGTTTTTTGCTGGGCTGATTCTGGAAATGACGAGCGAACTCCATGCCGGGGATGACCCTGGTCTGTACAGGCGCGGCAGTTTTTCGAGATGCACTGTGATTGACGCAGGTGATCGGGGGCTTCGGCCTTCCTTCGCTTTCTCCGGCGGCGCTGGCCGCCTTAACGCAGACTTCTAGGGTTTTTCATGACGCGCTACATATTCGTCACGGGCGGTGTTGTTTCTTCATTGGGGAAAGGCATTGCCTCGGCTTCCCTGGCGGCCATCCTGGAAGCGCGGGGGCTAAAGGTCACCATGCTCAAGCTGGATCCGTACATCAACGTCGATCCTGGCACCATGAGTCCGTTCCAGCACGGTGAAGTATTCGTCACCCACGACGGCGCCGAGACCGACCTCGACCTGGGCCACTACGAGCGGTTCATCCGCACGACCATGACCCAGAACAACAACTTCACCACCGGCCGCATCTACGAGCACGTGCTGCGCAAAGAGCGTCGTGGTGATTACCTTGGCGCGACCATCCAGGTCATCCCGCATATCACCGACGAGATCAAGCGCCGCATCATCAAGGGCGCCGGCGATGCCGATGTGGCCCTGGTGGAAATCGGTGGCACCGTGGGCGACATCGAGTCGCAACCGTTCCTCGAGGCGATCCGCCAGTTGCGTTTCGAAGTCGGCGCCAAGCGCGCGATGCTGATGCACCTGACGCTGGTGCCGTACATCGCCACCGCTGGTGAAACCAAGACCAAGCCGACTCAGCACTCGGTCAAGGAGCTGCGCTCCATCGGCCTGCAGCCTGATGTACTGGTCTGCCGCTCCGACCACCCGATCGACAGCTCGTCGCGCCGCAAGATCGCCCAGTTCACCAACGTTGAAGAGCGTGCGGTGATTGCCCTTGAAGACGCCGACACCATCTACAAGATCCCAGGCATTCTGCATGCCCAGGGCCTGGACGATTTCGTCGTCGAGCGCTTCGGCCTGCAGTGCAGCAGCGCCGACCTGTCCGAATGGGACAAGGTAGTCGACGCCAAGCTCAACCCTGAGCACGAAGTGACCATCGCCATGGTCGGCAAATACATGGAGCTGCTGGACGCGTACAAGTCGCTGATCGAAGCGATGAGCCACGCCGGCATCACCAACCGCACCAAGGTCAACCTGCGCTACATCGATTCCGAAGATATCGAGAACCAGGGCACCAGCCTGCTCGAAGGCGCAGACGCCATCCTGGTACCAGGCGGTTTCGGCCTGCGTGGCGTGGAAGGCAAGATCACCGCGGTGCAGTATGCCCGTGAGAACAAGGTGCCGTACCTGGGTATCTGCCTGGGCATGCAGGTTGCCGTGATCGAGTTCGCCCGTAACGTGATGGGCTGGCAAGACGCCAACTCCACCGAGTTCGATCGCAACAGCGGCCACCCGGTCGTTGGCCTGATCACCGAGTGGGCCGATGCCACCGGCGCCGTCGAGACCCGTACCGAAGCCTCCGACCTGGGTGGCACCATGCGCCTGGGCGCGCAGGATTGCCAACTGGCAGCCGGCTCCAAGGTACATGACTGCTATGGCAAGGACGTGATCACCGAGCGCCATCGCCACCGCTACGAAGTGAACAACAACCTGCTGCCGCAACTGGTCGATGCCGGCCTGGTGGTCTCGGGTCGTTCCGAAGACGGTGCGCTGGTTGAAGTGGTCGAGTCCAAGGACCACCCGTGGTTCGTCGCCTGCCAGTTCCACCCGGAGTTCACCTCGACTCCGCGTGATGGCCACCCGCTGTTCAGTGGCTTCGTCAAGGCTGCTCTGGCACAGAAGAACAAGGCCTGAGCCCAGGCTTGGTGAGTTTTCCGACGGTATAAACCGCGCAAAGCTCATTTCTCGGGTAAAGTACCGTCCGTTCTGCCCCTGACCCACAGGTCAGGGGCTGCTTCTGCCAGGCCTGCCTGCTGCATTTACGCCTGGTGCAAGGCAAGAATTTCCTAAAGCTGCGTTGTTTTCGTCAATTCTGGAGTGCTTACAACAATGGCAAAAATCGTCGACATCAAAGGTCGTGAAGTTCTCGATTCGCGTGGCAACCCCACCGTGGAAGCCGATGTACTGCTCGACAACGGCATCATCGGCAGCGCTTGCGCTCCGTCCGGTGCTTCCACCGGCTCGCGCGAAGCGCTGGAGCTGCGTGATGGCGACAAGAGCCGTTACATGGGCAAGGGCGTGCTGAAAGCCGTTGGCAACATCAACGGCCCGATCCGTGACCTGCTGCTGGGCAAGGACCCTTCGGACCAGAAGGCCCTGGACCGCGCCATGATCGAACTGGACGGTACCGAGAACAAGGCCAAGCTGGGCGCCAACGCCATCCTGGCTGTTTCCCTGGCTGCCGCGAAAGCTGCTGCCCAGGACCAGGACCTGCCGCTGTACGCGCACATCGCCAACCTGAACGGCACCCCAGGTCAGTACTCGATGCCGGTTCCGATGATGAACATCATCAACGGTGGCGAGCACGCCGACAACAACGTCGACATCCAGGAGTTCATGGTGCAGCCGGTTGGCGCCAAGACCTTCTCCGATGGCCTGCGCATGGGCACCGAGATCTTCCATCACCTCAAGGCTGTGCTCAAGGCCCGTGGCCTGAACACGGCAGTGGGTGACGAAGGTGGCTTCGCGCCGAACCTGGCTTCCAACGAAGACGCCCTGGGCGCTATCGCTGAAGCCGTGGAAAAAGCCGGTTACAAGCTGGGTACCGACGTGACCCTGGCCCTCGACTGCGCGGCCTCCGAATTCTACGAAGACGGCAAGTACAACCTGTCTGGCGAAGGCAAGTCGTTCGACGCCGAAGGCTTTGCCGACTACCTGAAAGGCCTCACTGAGCGCTTCCCGATCATCTCGATCGAAGACGGCCTGGATGAGTCCGATTGGGCGGGCTGGAAGATTCTCACCGACAAGATCGGCGAGAAGGTACAACTTGTCGGTGACGACCTGTTCGTGACCAACACCAAGATCCTCAAGGAAGGCATCGAGAAGGGCATCGGTAACTCGATCCTGATCAAGTTCAACCAGATCGGCTCGCTGACCGAAACCCTGGAAGCCATCCAGATGGCCAAGGCCGCTGGCTACACCGCCGTGATCTCGCACCGCTCCGGTGAAACCGAAGACTCGACCATTGCCGACCTGGCTGTGGGTACCGCCGCTGGCCAGATCAAGACTGGCTCGCTGTGCCGTTCCGACCGCGTCTCCAAGTACAACCAGTTGCTGCGCATCGAAGAACAACTGGGCGCCAAAGCGGTTTACCGCGGTCGCGCCGAGTTTCGCGGCTAAGCAAGAGATGGTAAAAAGACAGCAGCCGAAGCTGTCGGAACTTTCATACTGAAATTTCTGACACATGATGCGGGTTTCTGTCGACGAAGCCTGGCCTCGGCCAGGCTTCGTGCTATTTGAGGTCTGCCTTTTCGCGGCGGTCTTTTTAACCTGGATACCTTGATGCGCAGTCCCTATTGGTTGTTCCTTGTCCTGCTCCTGCTGCTTGGTGGCCTGCAGTACCGCCTGTGGGTGGGTAACGGCAGCCTGGCGCAAGTGGCTGAGCTCAAGCAGCAGATCGACGAGCAGCATGCCGAAAACGAGCGGCTGCTGGAGCGTAATCGCGTGCTCTATGCCGAGGTCCTGGAATTGAAAAAAGGTATGGAGACCGTTGAAGAACGGGCTCGTCACGAACTGGGGATGGTCAAAGAGGGTGAAACCCTCTTCCAGCTGCCGCAAAAATGATCGAAACCCTACCGGCCTTCTGGGCCGTGATTCCTGCTGCGGGTGTAGGTGCCCGCATGGCTGCCGACCGCCCGAAGCAGTATTTGCAACTGGGCGGGCAGACCGTTCTCGAGCATAGCCTCGACTGTTTTCTTGGCCATCCGACGCTCAAGGGCGTGGTGGTCAGCATTGCTGCGGATGATCCTTACTGGCCTGGCTTGCGCTGCGCCAGTGATCCTCGCATCCAGCGTGCGCCAGGTGGGCGTGAGCGTGCCGACTCGGTGCTCAACGCGTTGTTGCTGTTGCATGCCCAAGGTGCGCCGGACACTGACTGGGTGCTGGTGCACGATGCGGCGCGGCCAAACCTGGCACGCACCGATCTTGACCGTCTGTTGTCGCAGTTGGCGGATGACCCTGTAGGCGGGCTGCTGGCGGTGCCAGCGCGGGACACGCTCAAGCGCGCCGATGTCGATGGCCGGGTCAGTGCGACCGTGGATCGCAGTACCATCTGGCAGGCCTTCACGCCTCAGATGTTCCGCCTTGGTGCTTTGCACCGGGCGTTGGCCGAGTGCCTGGTGTCCGATGTGGTGGTCACCGATGAAGCTTCGGCCATCGAGTGGTCCGGCCAGGCGCCGCGGCTGGTCGAAGGGCGCAGCGACAACATCAAGGTGACCCGCCCGGAAGACCTGGAGTGGTTGCGCCAGCGGTGGGCAGGGCGGCGTTGAGGTTACCGGGTCCGCTTTGCGGCCCAATCGCCGGCAAGCCGGCTCCCACAACTACCCCGCAGCTCTACCTTCCAGCGTGAATACCTGGACTGTCCCAGGCCATTGGATGGGTGAAAATTCTTGGGGCAGCCCACCAAGCCTGTGGGGAGCCGGCTTGCCGGCGATTGGGCCGCATAGCGGCCCCCGGTAAACTGTCAGACCGTTCGGTACTCCGGCATCCCCGCTAACCCTTCCTTGAGATAGTCCACCAGCCGCCGGACCTTGGGCGACAGGTGGCGCTGCTGCGGGTACAGCGCCCACACCGCCGTATTGGGCGGCTGATGCGCCTCCAGTAACGACACCAGCGCGCCGCTGTTGAGGTGTTCCAGCACGTAGTAATCCGGCAACTGGCACAGCCCTATCCCCAGCAAAGCGGCATCCAGCACCGCCTGGCCACTGTTGCACCGCCAGTTGCCCTGCACCCGCTGGCTGATCTCGCGTCCGTCCTGTTGCAGCGCCCACAGGTCCGAGCTGCCCACCAGGCAGTTGTGCCGGGCCAATTCCGAAAGGCTGTGCGGACGGCCGTAGCGTTCAAGGTAGGCGGGTGAAGCGCACAGATACATGCGCCGAGGCGCCAGGCGCGTCGCCACCAACCTTGAATCGGCAAGGCGCCCCAGACGAATCGCCAGGTCCATGCCTTCGTGCAGCAGGTCCAGCGTGTGGTTGCTCAACTCCACCTCGACCCGCAACTGTGGATACAGCGTCATGAAGCGGGTTACCAGCGGCACGATGAAGCGCTCGCCATAAGCCACCGCGCAGGTCATGCGCAGTAGGCCCTTGGGTTCGCTGGCCAGATCGCCTACGGCACGCAGCGCTTCTTCACGGCCATCCTGCAGGCGTTGGCAATGTTGCAGGAATGTCTGCCCGGCTTCACTCAGGGTCACGCGGCGCGTACTGCGATACAGCAGGCGCGTTTGCAGGCGCTCCTCCAGGCGGGCGATTTGCCGGCTTATATGCGACGACGATACGCCCATGCGTTCGGCTGCAGCCGTGAATTGGCCCAATTCGGCCACCGCTACGAATTCATCGATGCCCTCCCAGCGGCTGCTCATGGATTGTCCCTATACAGCAATAATGTTTTGTCTTGGCCACGATTATTCATCAAAACCAGCTGAATTACACTGCCTGCCTGAACTGACCCTTTGACTGGAGAACGTTGATGATCAAGTCCCGTGCCGCTGTAGCCTTCGAGGCTAAAAAACCGCTGGAAATCGTCGAGGTGGACGTAGCCATGCCCAAGGCTGGCGAAGTGCTTCTGCGCGTGGTCGCCAGCGGCGTTTGCCACACCGATGCCTATACCCTGTCGGGTGCCGACCCGGAAGGTATCTTCCCGTCGATTCTGGGCCATGAAGGTGGCGCGATCGTCGAGGCGGTAGGTGAGGGCGTCACCTCCGTGGCGGTCGGTGATCACGTGATCCCGCTGTATACCCCTGAGTGTGGTCAGTGCAAATTCTGCCGCTCGGGCAAGACCAACCTGTGCCAGGCCATACGGGCCACCCAGGGCAAGGGGCTGATGCCGGACGGCACCACGCGTTTCTCGTACAAGGGCCAGCAGCTGTTCCACTACATGGGCACCTCGACCTTCTCCGAGTACACCGTGCTGCCGGAAATTTCCGTCGCCAAGATCCAGAAGGAAGCGCCGCTGGAAAAGGTCTGCCTGCTAGGTTGCGGCGTCACCACCGGCATCGGTGCGGTGCTGAACACTGCCAAGGTCAAACCCGGTGACACCGTCGCCGTCTTCGGCCTGGGCGGCATCGGCCTGTCAGCGATCATCGGTGCGGTCAAGGCCAAGGCCTCGCGCATCATCGCCATCGACATCAACCCAGCCAAGTTCGAGATCGCTCGCCAGCTGGGTGCCACCGACTGCATCAACCCGAAAGAGTACGATCGCCCGATCCAGGAAGTGATCGTCGACCTTACCGATGGTGGCGTGGACTTTTCATTCGAATGTATCGGTAACGTGCAACTGATGCGCGCGGCCCTGGAATGCTGCCACAAGGGTTGGGGTGAGTCGGTGATCATCGGTGTCGCCGGCGCTGGCCAGGAAATCGCCACTCGCCCGTTCCAGTTGGTGACCGGTCGCGTCTGGCGCGGGTCTGCTTTCGGTGGCGTACGCGGCCGTACCGAACTGCCAAGCTACGTGGAAATGGCCGAGAAGGGCGAGATTCCGCTGGATACCTTCATCACCCATACCATGGGCCTGGAGGATATCAACAAGGCGTTCGACCTGATGCACGAAGGCAAGAGCATCCGCAGCGTGATCCACTTCTGAGGTGAGCCATGAGCCTGGATAACATCTCCTGCCAGAAAAGCTTCGGCGGCTGGCACAAGCGTTACCGGCATCACTCCAAGGTGCTGGGTTGCGACATGGTGTTCGCCGTTTACCTGCCGCCGCAGGCCGAACAGGGCGAAAAGCTGCCCGTGCTGTACTGGCTCAGCGGCCTGACGTGCACCGACGAGAACTTCATGCAGAAGGCCGGCGCCCAGCGCCTGGCCGCCGAGCTTGGCCTGATCATCGTCGCGCCCGATACCAGCCCGCGTGGCGAGCAGGTGCCAGGCGACCCTGACGGTGCCTGGGACTTCGGCCTGGGCGCCGGCTTTTACCTCAACGCCACCCAGCAGCCTTGGGCGCAGCACTACCGCATGCACGATTATGTGGTCAAGGAGCTGCCAGAGCTGATCGAAGCGCACTTCCCGGCCTCGGATCAGCGCAGCATCAGTGGCCACTCCATGGGTGGGCACGGCGCGCTGGTCTGCGCCCTGCGCAACCCGGGGCGCTATCGCTCGGTATCGGCGTTTTCTCCGATCAGCAATCCGATGGATTGCCCTTGGGGTGAAAAGGCGTTCAGCCGTTACCTGGGGGAAGACCGGGCGCGCTGGCGTGAGTGGGATGCCAGTGTGCTGCTTGCCGAGACGCCAGCGGGCCAATGCCCGCCATTGCTGGTCGATCAAGGCGATCGTGATGACTTCCTGGCCAAGCAGCTCAAGCCTGAAGCGTTGGAGCAGGCGGCCCGCAAAGGGGGGCATGCCCTGGACCTGCGGCTGCAACCTGGCTATGACCATAGCTATTACTTCATCGCCAGCTTCATCGATGAGCATCTGCGCCATCACGCCGTGGCACTTGGGCGGGGGTAGGGGGGCAAGCTTCAAGCTTCAAGCTTCAAGCTGCAAGCTGCAAGCTGCAAGGCAGTGCGGCCGGCGCAGCGCCTGCTTTTTGCTTGCGGCTCGTAGCTTGCAGCTTGCAGCTGCAAATGCAGGTAGAATCACGCCCTGACTCAATCAGGGCGTTTTTCTATGCGTATTGGCCACGGCTACGATGTGCACCGTTTTTGCGACGGTGATTTCATTACCCTGGGTGGGGTGCGTATCCCCCACAAATACGGCCTCCTGGCCCATTCCGACGGTGACGTGCTGCTGCATGCACTGAGCGATGCCTTGCTTGGCGCGGCGGGGCTGGGTGACATCGGCAAGCACTTCCCCGATACCGATCCCCAATTCAAGGGTGCCGACAGCCGTGCGCTGCTGCGCCATGTGGTCGGCATCGTCCAGGCCAAAGGCTGGAAAGTCGGTAATGTCGACGCCACCATCGTTGCCCAGGCGCCGAAAATGGCCCCGCATATCGAAACCATGCGGCAACGGATCGCCGAAGACCTGCAGGTCGAGCTCGACCAGGTCAACGTCAAGGCCACCACCACCGAAAAACTGGGCTTCACCGGCCGCGAGGAGGGTATTGCCGTGCACGCGGTCGCCCTGCTGCTGCCAGCATGACCGAAATGGAACTGCTGGGCCCGCGCGCATCGGGCCAACCCCTGGGCACTGCGATACTCAAGGCTGTGGCCGAAGATTTCCAGGTCGACGAGGTGCTGGACATCCCGCTCTCGGGCCAAGGTGAGCACCTATGGCTGTGGGTGGAGAAGCGTGACCTCAACACCGAAGAAGCTGCCCGCCGCCTGGCGCGAGCCGCAGGCGTGCCGGTGCGTTCCATCAGCTATGCCGGCCTCAAGGACCGCCAGGCCCTGACGCGCCAGTGGTTCAGCCTGCACCTGCCGGGCAAGGCAGACCCTGACCTGTCGCGTGCCGAAGATGCCACCCTGCGTGTGCTCAAACAGGTGCGCCACCAGCGCAAGCTGCAGCGCGGCGCCCATTCGGCCAATGGCTTCACCCTGCGCCTCAGGGCGCTGGCGGCTGATCATGCGGCCCTCGATGCCCGCCTGCAGACGCTTAAGCAGCAGGGTGTGCCGAATTACTTCGGCGGCCAGCGTTTCGGGCATGGCGGCGGCAACGTCCAGGATGCCCAGCACTGGGCGGCCCGCAAAGCCCTGCCCGAACAGCGCAACGTGCGTTCGCGGTTGCTCTCGGCTGCCCGCAGCTACCTGTTCAACCAGGTCCTGGCCGCCCGTGTTGCTGACGGTAGCTGGCAGCAGGCCCAGGTCGGTGATCTGCTGGCATTCACCGATAGCCGTAGTTTTTTTTCGGCGGGTGAACTGGAATGTTCAGATCCCCGCTTGGCCATTCTGGACCTGCATCCTACCGGGCCAATGTGGGGCGAAGGCCCGTCTCCTGCGGCCGGCGCGGCCTTGGCACTGGAGACGGCGATAGGCGAGCAGCATGCAGCGCTGTGCCAATGGCTGGCCAATGCAGGCATGAGTCACGAACGGCGCATCCTGCGGCTCCCTATTGGCGGCCTTACGTGGCATTATCCGGAGCCTGATAACCTGCAACTGGAATTCGTCCTTCCGGCCGGATGCTTCGCCACCGTGGTGGTGCGCGAACTCGTCGATCTGGTGCCGGCAGGGCAGACGGACAGCCCATGCGTATTCTGATTTCGAATGACGACGGTGTTACGGCACCTGGCCTCGCCGCGCTACACGGTGCGCTGGTGGATTATGCCGAGTGCGTGGTGATCGCCCCGGACCAAGACAAGAGCGGCGCCGGCAGTTCGCTGACGCTGGACAGGCCGTTGCACCCGCAAACCCTGGCCAACGGCTTCATCAGCCTCAATGGCACGCCTACCGATTGCGTGCACCTGGGGCTCAATGGCCTTTTGCCGGAAACACCGGACATGGTGGTATCGGGGATCAACCTCGGTGCCAATCTGGGTGACGACGTGATCTATTCCGGCACGGTTGCGGCCGCGCTGGAGGGGCGCTTCCTCGGCGGTACCTCGTTGGCATTTTCATTACTGTCGCGTCTGCCCGACAATCTGCCGAGCGCCGCGTTCATCGCCCGCCGCCTGGTCGAGGCGCAGTCACGCCTGGACCTGCCGCCGCGTACGGTCCTCAATGTCAATATTCCCAACCTGCCGCTGGAACACATCCGTGGCATACAGGTTACCCGTCTCGGTCACCGGGCGCGGGCGGCGGCACCGACCAAGGTGGTCAACCCGCGTGGCAAGGAAGGTTACTGGATTGCCGTGGCCGGTGATGCCGAAGACGGTGGGCCGGGTACCGACTTCCACGCGGTGATGCAAGGTTATGTGTCGATCACCCCGCTGCAACTGGACCGCACCTTCAATGATGCTTTCGAGCAGCTTCATGGTTGGCTGGAGGGCGTGCTCTGATGCGCGAACAGGACGATCTGCAGCGCCGGGGTATCGGTATGACTTCCCAGCGTACCCGCGAGCGGCTGATCCAGCGCCTGTGCGAAGAGGGCGTATCGAACCCCAAGGTGCTCGATGCGATCCGCCGTACGCCGCGCCATCTGTTCGTCGATGAGGCCCTGGCCCATCGTGCCTACGAAGATACTGCGCTGCCGATCGGGCACAATCAGACCATCTCCCAGCCTTTCATGGTTGCACACATGAGTGAGCTGCTACTGGAGGCCGGGCCGCTGGACAAGGTGCTGGAGATCGGAACCGGGTCCGGTTACCAGACGGCGATCCTTGCCCAATTGGTGGAGCGGGTATTTTCGGTGGAGCGCATCAAGGTGTTGCAGGACCGGGCCAAAGAACGCCTGGTCGAACTGAACCTGCGCAACGTGGTGTTCCGTTGGGGGGATGGGTGCGACGGCTGGCAGGCGCTGGCTCCCTACAACGGCATCATCGTTACCGCCGTGGCGCCAGAAGTGCCACAGGCACTGCTCGACCAGCTGGCTCCCGGGGGGCGAATGGTCATCCCGGTAGGCCCTGCTGGCGAAGTCCAGCAGCTGATGCTGATCGTGCGTGAGGAGCAAGGCTTCTCCCGCCGCGTACTGGGCGCCGTGCGCTTCGTACCGTTGCTCAATGGCCCGGTGGCCTGAGCTGCAGGGAATATTTGTGCTGGCGACGAATTCTTGCCGCATTGCCCTGTCTATCTGGCGGGGCATCCCGGCTCTTCACCGAGCCTGTGGCCGAGCCTGCCAATACAGTCGCGCTCGGTTATAATTGCAACATTATTGCATTTCTTTGCGTATTTTCGATTTTCGGCACCATGAGGGGAGCGCGGGTGGGGCACACAGTCATTCGGCAGCGCAGGGATTGGTTGAGTTTCAAGCTTCTGGTGATTGCACTGGCCATGGGCGCCCTGCTGACTGGTTGCTCAAGCACCGGCTCGGGCGGCGCACGCGTAGTCGATCGCAGCAATGCGGCGCCCAAGCGGCCGACGGTGACCTCCGGGCAGTATGTGGTCAAGCCTGGCGATACGTTGTTCTCCATTGCCTTTCGCTACGGCTGGGACTACAAGGAGCTCGCAGCCCGCAATGGCATCTCTGCGCCTTACACCATCCGGCCAGGTCAGGCGATCCGCTTCAGCAGCGGCGCTACCGGCAGCACCACAGTGGTGTCCAGCCCCTCTTCTTCGAGCAAGACGACGGTCATTCGTCGGCCTGTTGGAAAACCTATTACGACCCCCGCCAGCGGCGGGAAAACGACGCCAACAACGCGAACCACGCCTACCCCGGTGGTTACCACGGTGCCCGCCGCAGAGCGCGCGGTGGGCGGTTGGACCTGGCCTGCAAATGGCGTGCTGATTGGAAAATTTGCTTCAAACGGTAGTTTGAATAAAGGCATTGATATCGCCGGTGATTTGGGACAGCCTGTTTTTGCTGCGTCTGATGGTGCGGTGGTCTACGCCGGGAGTGGCTTGCGGGGCTACGGCGAACTGATCATCATCAAGCACAGCGATACCTACGTCAGTGCCTACGGTCACAACCGCAGGCTGTTGGTTCGGGAGGGGCAGCAGGTCAAGGCAGGGCAGTCGATTGCTGAAATGGGGTCCACGGGCACTGATCGGGTGAAGCTGCATTTCGAGATTCGCCGCCAGGGCAAACCCGTCGATCCACTCCAGTTCCTGCCACGTCGTTGATTGTTGTTCCCGGCCTGTTCCTCTGAGGTAGAGGGGAGAGGCTCCAGCGATGCCAGGGATGCAGGCGCCGCTCGAGTCTGAGTTCGAACTCAGCAAAGGACTATAACAATGGCTCTCAATAAAGAAGCGCCGGAGTTTGACATCGACGATGACGTGCTCCTGATGGAGACGGGCATCGTTTTGGAAACGGATGTGGTGTCAGACGAACCTGCTGTACCGTCGGTTCGGACCAAGGCTAAATCAGGCTCTACGCTCAAGCAGCATAAATATATCGATTACAGCCGGGCGCTCGATGCCACCCAGTTGTATCTCAACGAGATTGGTTTCTCGCCTCTGCTTTCGCCGGAAGAGGAAGTGCACTTCGCGCGCTTGTCGCAGAAGGGCGATCCAGCCGGGCGCAAGCGCATGATCGAAAGCAACCTGCGCCTGGTCGTGAAAATCGCCCGCCGTTACGTGAATCGCGGCCTGTCCTTGCTTGACCTGATCGAGGAGGGCAACCTGGGGTTGATTCGAGCAGTCGAGAAGTTCGACCCAGAGCGCGGTTTCCGTTTCTCGACCTACGCGACGTGGTGGATCCGCCAGACCATCGAGCGGGCGATCATGAACCAGACCCGCACCATTCGCCTGCCGATCCATGTCGTCAAGGAGCTCAACGTCTACCTGCGTGCGGCGCGGGAGTTGACCCAAAAGCTCGACCACGAGCCTTCTCCCGAAGAGATTGCCACCCTGCTGGAAAAGCCCGTTGCCGAGGTCAAGCGCATGCTTGGTCTGAACGAGCGGGTATCGTCGGTGGATGTTTCGCTCGGGCCGGATTCGGACAAGACCCTGCTCGATACACTCACCGACGATCGGCCGACCGACCCGTGTGAACTGCTGCAGGATGACGACCTGTCTCAGAGCATCGATCAGTGGCTGGGCGAGCTCACCGACAAGCAGCGCGAGGTGGTGGTACGCCGTTTTGGTCTGCGGGGGCACGAGAGCAGCACCTTGGAGGATGTAGGCCTCGAAATCGGCCTTACCCGTGAGCGGGTGCGGCAAATCCAGGTAGAGGGGCTCAAGCGCCTGCGTGAGATCCTGGAGAAGAATGGCTTGTCCAGTGAGTCACTGTTCCAGTAAGCATTCAATGCCAGTATGCAAAACGCCCCGATGACCTCGGGGCGTTTTCGTTTGGTGCGCAGGCCATGGCGGCCGGCCGTTAGCTGAGTACGAGGAATATGTAACTTGCTACCCCTGATGCACTGCGTGTAAGCCTTTGCTTACTTGTTGTGTAAGCCATACACGTAACAACCAGTAAATCATTGTCGTTTCCAGATCCGCTGTTTTCTCAAGCCGCTGAAATAATTGAACTTTTTGGATATGTGGAAATGTGTCCACGGCAATGTCTTGTGAGGGTTCGCGGTTGCCTGGCCTCCAGAAGTCGTTAGTATTCGAACTGTGCACACGGACATGCACAGGCGTTCAGGAAGAGCGCCAAGGACATCGCAAGACGCGATTCATCAGGACGATGTTCAGGACAAGCAGGGACTACGGAAAAAAATGTGGGCGGGTCAAACCGCCCCTTTTTTTTGCCCGTAGAAATGAAAAAAGGCCCGTTGCGGGCCTTTTTCGTATCCGGGCGATTAACGCTCCAGATCGGCGATCTTGCCGGGCTTGCCATCCCACTCTTCGGCGTCAGGCAGGGCATCCTTACGCTCAGTGATGTTCGGCCAGATCTCCGCCAGCTCGGCATTGAGCTCAAGGAAGTTCTCCATGCCCGCAGGCACTTCGTCTTCCGAGAAGATGGCCTGGGCCGGGCATTCAGGCTCGCACAGTGCACAGTCGATGCACTCGTCCGGGTGAATGACCAGGAAGTTCGGGCCTTCGTAGAAGCAGTCCACCGGACAGACTTCCACGCAGTCGGTGTATTTGCATTTGATGCAGTTGTCGGTGACGACGAAGGTCATTTCTAGTTCTCTCCTCAGGCAACGGCGGCGGCCCTTCCTCTCAGGGCCGCGCGGTTTACGGGCATGTGGCTGCAGGCCAGGCTAATAACCTGCAGCACCAGCAAACCGCGGCGGATTCTACCAGCTTGTAGTGGACGCCGTTATAACAGGTTCTTTAGTTGATATAGCATTTCGATAGCTTGACGCGGGGTCATGTCGTCCAGGTCCAGCTTGCCCAGCTTTTCGATGGCCGGGTGTGGCAGGCTGGCGAACAGGTCGCTCTGGTGCGGTGCTTGTGGCTCGCCCTTGGCTTTTTTCGACACGGGTTGTTCATGGGGCAGGCTGCTGGTCTCCAGCCGCCCAAGGTGTTCGCGCGCACGCTGGATGACCGGCGACGGCACGCCCGCCAGTTGCGCCACGGCCAGGCCGTAGCTCTGGCTGGCGGGGCCAGGCAGCACGTGGTGCAGGAACACGATGCGCTCGTTGTGTTCGGTAGCGTTCAGGTGGACGTTGGCCACCAGCGGTTCGCTTTCCGGCAGGACGGTCAACTCGAAGTAGTGCGTGGCGAACAGCGTGTACGCACGCAGCTGCGCCAGGCGCTCGGCAGCCGCCCAAGCCAGCGACAAGCCGTCGAAGGTGCTGGTGCCACGGCCGACCTCGTCCATCAGTACCAGGCTGCGGTCAGTGGCGTTGTGCAGAATGTTGGCGGTTTCGCTCATCTCGACCATGAACGTCGAGCGGCCTCCTGCCAGGTCGTCGCTGGAGCCGATACGGGTGAAGATGCGATCGACCAGCGACAGTTCGCAGCTGGCCGCCGGAACGAAACTACCGATGTGCGCCATCAGCACGATCAGTGCGGTCTGGCGCATGTAGGTGGATTTACCACCCATGTTCGGGCCGGTGATGATCAGCATCCGGGTGCTGTTGTCCAGGCCCAGGTCGTTGGCTACGAACGGCGTGGTCAGTACCTGTTCGACCACCGGGTGGCGCCCCTGCTCGATGCGCAGGCAAGGTTCTTCGACGAAACGCGGGCAGTTCAGGTCCAGGTTCAGCGCCCGCTCGGCCAGGTTGCTCAGCACGTCCAGCTCGGCCAGCGCTGCCGCGCTGTCCTGCAGCGGTGCAAGGTGGCTGATGAGTGTCTCGAGCAACGCGTCATACAGCATCTTCTCGCGGGCCAGGGCACGGCTCTTGGCTGACAGCGCCTTGTCCTCGAACGCTTTGAGCTCCGGCGTGATGAAGCGCTCGGCCCCTTTGAGGGTCTGGCGACGAATGTAGTCGCCCGGGGCCTGTTCGGCTTGCTTGGTCGGCAATTCGATGAAGTAGCCGTGCACCCGGTTGTAGCCGACTTTCAGGTTGGCAAGCCCGGTGCGGGCTTTCTCGCGGGCTTCGAGGTCTATCAGGAACTGGCCGGCGTTTTCGCTGATCGCCAGCAGATCGTCCAGCTCGTTGTCGTAGCCGGCCTTGAGTACGCCGCCGTCGCGGATAACCGCTGGCGGGTTGTCGATGATTGCCCGCTCCAGCAGGCTGGCCAGTTCCGGGTAAGTGCCGGTGATGGCCGCCAGGCGCGCCAGGTGTGGGGCTTCCAGCTCGGCCATGGCGTTCTGCAGTTCGGGCAGGGCGCCGAGGGCATCACGCAAGCGTGCCAGATCCCGCGGGCGGGCATTGCGCAGGCCGATACGGGCGAGGATCCGCTCGATATCGCCAATTTCCTTGAGCTGGGGCTGCAGTTTTTCGAAGCGATAGCCATCGAGCAGGCAGCGAATCGAATCCTGGCGCGCCTGCAAGACCTTGAGGTCGCGAAGCGGCCGGTTCAGCCAACGGGTCAGCAGGCGGCTGGCCATTGCGGTCTGGCAGCGGTCGATCACCGACTGCAAGGTATTGTCGCGGCCGCCTGCCAGGTTGATGTCCAGTTCCAGGTTGCGACGGCTGGCCCCGTCGAGGATCACGGTGTCGTCCAGGCGCTCATGGCGCAAGCTGCGCAGGTGGGGCAGGGCGGTGCGCTGGGTTTCCTTGGCGTAGGTCAGCAGGCAGCCGGCGGCGCCGATGGCCAGGGTCAGCTTGTCGCAACCAAAGCCCTTGAGGTCTTTGGTTGCGAACTGCTGGCACAGCGCCTTGCGTGCCGAGTCGCGGTCGAAGTCCCAAGGGGCACGTCGGCGTGCGCCCGGACGTTTCTCGGCCGGCAGGTCGCGGGGCCAGTCGTCGGGGATCAGCAGCTCGACAGGGTTGATGCGTTCAAGCTCGGCCAGCAGGTTTTCCCAGCCTTTGATTTCCTGCACGCTGAAGTTGCCGCTGGTGATATCCAGCACCGCCAGGCCAAACAGGCGCTCGTCCCCCAGCAGTGCGGCAATCAGGTTGTCGCGGCGCTCATCAAGCAACGCTTCGTCGCTGACCGTGCCTGGGGTGATGATGCGCACCACCTGACGCTCCACCGGGCCCTTGCTGGTGGCGGGGTCACCGATCTGCTCGCAGATCACCACCGACTCGCCGAGCTTGACCAGCTTGGCCAGGTAGCCTTCCAGCGAGTGAAACGGAATTCCGCACATGGGGATCGACTGGCCGGCAGACTGACCGCGCGCGGTCAGGGTGATATCCAGCAGTTTTGCGGCTTTTTTCGCATCTTCATAGAAGATTTCGTAAAAGTCGCCCATGCGGTAGAACATCAGCTGGTCCGGGTGCTGGTTTTTCAGCTTCCAGTACTGCTGCATCATTGGTGTGTGGTCGGAAAGACTGGACATTCAAGGCCTTGAAGCTATGCGTCTATTAGACAATGGCAAAGTGTCTAATACTACAGGCTTTTTTTCGGCAGCGCTGGAGGCTGTGCTACGTCAATTTCACGCAGGCGCAGATAGCGTTTTGTCATCTTCGCATCGGTGTGACCGCCGAGCTTCTGGGCGTCGTTACCCTGCTTGTCGGTGTCCGTCAGCGACTTGGCGCGCAGGTCATGGATGGTTGCCCCTGTCACCTTTGCCTTCTCGCACGCCTTCTTGAACGCATCCTTCACCGTTTCATAGGAAACCGGCTTGCCGCCGCCTCGCGTACAGAACAGCGTCAGGCCGCGCACCTTCCGTGGTAGAGATTTGGCCCGAGCGATCAGCTGCTCCAAGTCCGGTGTCATGCCGACGATGAGCTTCGCGCCGGTCTTCTGCTGGTCGAAGGCAATGCCCTTGTCGCTGATATCGGACAGCCTGATGGCCAGCACGTCTCCGATGCGTTGACCAGTGAGGTAGCACATTTCCAGAATCGACCGGATGTAGGGTGAGCACGCCTCGCAGATGGCCGAGAACTCGTCATCGTTGATGTAGCGATCTCGCTTCTTTTCTGTATGCCGCTTGATGCCGGTGCAGGGGTTCGAGTCGACGATCTGCTGTTCCAGCGCGTAAGCGAACACCATCCGGAGGAACGAGATCACCCGGTTGGCCATGTTCGGCGTGTCGGACATGTGCAGTTTCAGCGCAGCTACGTGACGCGGCAGCACCTGGCGGGGTTCGAACTCGGCCAGGTGATGCTTTAGCTTTGCAGAGGCGGCCTCGTATTGCTTTATGGTGTTCTCGGCCAAGCGCCCGCGCATGGCATCCAGGGCATCATCGATTAGCTTGGGCATGCCGCCCTTACCCTTGCCGCCCATGATCTTGGCGTAGGCCAGCAGGGCGCCCTGATAATCGCTATCAAGGCGCTCCCACTTTCCCTTCTTCACCAGGTAGTACGCGCCGTGCTTCATGTACATGCACGGCGGCAAGTGCCTGTCCTTCTTTCGCGGCCTCATCGGTCGTCCCTTCTATCAAAACCGGAGTTCCGGTCCTTTCTTCTCAGCATGCCCGCCCAAGCGGGCGAGCACGACTTGTCTCAGCACCTTCGGTTTCCCGTCGGCACCCAGCACATACCCAAATTTCTCTGCCTGCAACCAGCGGACCTGGTCCTTGGGTCGGAGGTAGCCCGTCATGTCGGCTACCTCATCCGGTGTCATGAACATGGTTTCTCTCCACGCCGCCGGTGGCGGCAGGTCGGTGGTCAGTCGGGGATTTTCTCGAGTACGGCGTTGGCGACCTTGAGCGCCGCCAGGGCGTCATTGACGTAGGCCGGATCGAAGCCGCCTGCGTAATGGATCACCCGCTGGCAGGCGTCCAGCTCTTTGCGCAACAGGCGCAGCGCCTGTACCAGCTCTTCCTGCAGCGCGCCTTCGGCTCGACCGATATCCCAGAACTACAGGCACCAGTGATCGACTGGCGGTGGGTTGCTGTTCTGCTTACCCGTGGCAAGGGCGCCGATGATGACGTCACAGACCGAGCGCTTGTAGACGTTCTCGCCGTCAAGACTGAGGCCGCCGCGCCGGCGCAGCGTGTTGATCACCTCGTCGACGTTCAGGCCGCTGTCCTTGAGCACGATGTCGAGCTCAGGCTTGTCCGGGGTGTAGATGACCAGGGCCAGCTTGGCGTCTGGCCAGAGATCCGCCGCCAGGCGCTCGAGGCAGTCGTTGGCGGTTTCGTGGAATCGTTGAGTAGCGGGCATAGGGGATCCTCGCCCGCGCATGTCGGCGGGCTTGAGTTGTAGGGGGAAGGGTTACTTGATGCGGTCGAAGAAATTGCCGCCGCGACGCTGGTAGGAGAGCCCAGACCAGCGGGATGCAGCGCTACCGGCCTGCCTGATGTCGACTGCCTCAGCCGCATAGCCAATGTGCAGCACCTCATCGCCGGCAGCGCTGCTGAGCACGATCATGGCTGCCAAAGGCTCGCGCTCGATCTCGTTGCCCTCAATGTGCTGGGCAATGGCTCGAAACCAGTCAGCCAACTTCTTGCGATCGGCCTGGTTGGCAGCTACCTGGTTGTTTTGGAGTCGGCGCTTGACCGGAAATTGGAATACTTCGGCGGTCATCGCGGCCCCCTGTAGATCAGATAGGCCATGTAGGTGAGGGCGATCATGGCTTCCACCTCTTGCCCACGCGGTACACCATCATCATGTTGTGATGGAGCGGAACTTTGAGGACGTGGTCGAAGAACTCGCCCTTTCCTGAGATGAATCCGGTAGGCACCTTGGTTCCCCCGGCGCCGAATTCACGCCAGCATTCTTCGCCGCCGTTCTTTTCCCAGTAGGCGCGCTCGCGCTTTGGGATCTCATCGTAGGTTTTTTCGAACACGGAGATATCAGGGATATCACAGATCCTGCGCCATGCTGGATTGCGCTTGCACCATTCAGCAGCATGCTGAGAGGCTTGATCGACTGAGTAGAATTCCTTGGTGCTTTGTTCGGTCATGGCATCAGCTCCTTCGGCACCTGGACGGTATCGCCGAGCTTGGCTGCGGCGTAGGCGCGGGTTGCGGCTATCAAGCGTGTATCACCCCGACCAAATCCCACCCGGGCATCGCCGTCACCGAGATCGATCCACACCTCTGCGAAGCGGCCGCCGCCAAGCACTTTTGGAAGTCGACGCTCTTCTGGGTTGATGCGGTCAATCAGCGGTCCGCCTAGCGCCCAGTCTTCCCACGGATTGAAGCGTTTCGTGTGCTCGATGGCCTGGCCCCGGTACCGCGCAAATACCCGCCATGAATTGCCGTACTGGGGAGGCGCCAGGAACACGTCGATTCCCTCTGCCTTGCCGACTGCCCACCCTAGCGCCTCGCCGGAAAGGTCGGCCGTCTTCACTTCGATCAGGTCGGACATGCTTCGAACCCTCTGGCGCGCATTTCCACCGACATGCTCTTAACGGTCTGTGCATGCGATACCACTTCATCCCCTCGCATATCGGAAAGCTCGCCAGCACGGGCGCAGTCCACAAACTGCTCGAGCTCCTGTACCTGGGCCGGGATATGGCCATCGGATGAACAGGTGACCTCGTATTCGGCGCCGTCGATGACTATGCGCCGCGGATGGCGGCCGAGTCCGCGCACGACGATGGTGGTGAATTCGCTCACAGCTGATACCTCTCATCAATCCAGCGCCCAGGCGCCAGTGCGGGTGTAGGTTCGGGTTGTGTTTCGTGCGGGGAGAGCTGGCGCTGGTTGCCGGCCTGCCGATCCTGCATTGGCAGGCAGCTGATGCCGGAGCCCATGCCGGTGATCCAGCAGGTCACGCCGCGCTCAACGTCGTCATATCGGGACAGGCCGCTCGGGATGAAGCGCTCGAGCACGATTGGGTCTGCGCTGGCGCCGGTGGCCAGCAGCAGGAGGCAGAGGGCGAGGCGGTTCATGGCGTCACCACTCGACGACCCCACCAGCAAACCGGACCGTCGTCGGTGTCATGGATGGCCAGGCAGAACCAGCCATCACCTTCAGGCTTACCCGGCTCCCAGTACCCGCAGTGCGGCTCATCGGACTGGAAGTAGCGATCTGCGATCTCTTCCGGAGCGTCTGTTTCCAGGTGGACCATGACGAGCTGCAGGCCCTGCTGCGCGATCCAGGCCTTGCACTTCTCGCCGTCGCCCTCATCGAAGTCGGGCAGGTCAGGGTGCTGGAACATGCCGTATTCGTCACGGCGCACCACTGCCGGCCTGATCAGGCCTTGGCGATCGAGGCGTTCGATCTCAGCGAGGATCAGCGCACCAGCTTTCACCAGGTCGCGCCGACGATCTGCGCTTGGCTTGAACGTATCCGGCGCCCATGGCCAATCGGTACTCATGGTTCCAGGCTGACCGGAGAGACTGGCGTAGACACTTGCTGCCCTGGCCAGCTCGCCGCTGGCGTAACCGTCATCGCGAGACAGCGAGTAGCCTTCGACGCCGACCTGCCGTTGGCGCTCGAGCACGACATCCTGCGCCGCACGGTTGAGGGTGATTCCACTTTTCTCAGGCATGACTTCGTCCTTAGCCGCTCCTGCGACCGGCTTGTGCTTAAATGGGCGAGTGTTGAAATGGATCTTCTAGTGAGGGATAACGCTTATGCTTGCTGTCGGAATTGCGCTTGTTGCTGTTGGCCTGGGCACATCGAATCCAGGCCTCTGGATACCGGGCGCCGCGTTCATAGCCGCCGGGGTTGTGAAACGAGCACGCAGCTGACCCCTTGGCCGCCATATCGCGGCAGTGAATAGAGGGGAGAGGGGTTACAGGGGGATGGAGTACAGATGTGCTCCAGTGTTAGGAACTGGCACCGGGTCGCGCGCAAGCGTTGTCGGCCATTGCCCGACATTCCACCTGGCGCGGGCCGTCAAACCTTCCGCAGTCGGTGTGTGCACAGGCGTTGCAACCTAGCGGGTCGGGCAGAGCGCTCGACTTTGCGCTGGCGGATAGGGCGGTGCAAACCTTGCCTCGAAGCTTGTCGATAGCATCCCACCAATCTTTTCCGTACCGGTGAGCGAGCTTGGCGTGCCCGTCATGAGCGGTCATGATGTACATGAACTCGTCGGCTTCACGCAGCAGCGCCTGCGCCTCGGCCAGCTGGGCGCGCTGATTTGAAATGCGCATGCTCTGCCGCATGATCTGCGCGTCAGAGTGCTTGATGAGTTCGCGCAACTGCTCAACCTCGGTGCTGCAGGTCATCGGGCCCAGCCCAACAATCGGCAGTCCAGTCTCCGCCGCATCCCTCTCTGCCTCTTCTTTGGTCCACCAGAAGGCAGTACCAACCATCCAGGCTATAGGCTCGGGGTGGGGCTGCGGGGCTGGCGCTGCCCGGGCATTCCATTTTTCGATGTGTGCGTGCTGGTCTTCGCGGAAGCCCCAGCTGATGGGGCCGAGCACCGGGCAGCGGTGCATGAAGCTGTAGATGTCTTCGCGATGGTGCTTCGTGATCTGCGGCTTCTCACCACAGAACGGGCAGGGAAGCAGCTCGCTGACCATCTCGGTGTTGCTGGATCGGTTTTCTGTGGGCATGTGGATACCTCAAGCCTTGGCGATGATGTCGGCCTCTGCCATTTCGCAGAAGAACGAGCAGGAGGGGATTTTCTCGTTGCGGCGCACTGGGCCGTCGCCGAGGTCGCGCAGGGAAAAGCGCACGTTGGTGTCGCGATTGCGGAACAGGTAGGAGCCTGGGCCCAGCTCGTCCTGAATTACGCACAGGGCCTCGAACTGCTCAGGGAAGTCCTCGCGTATAGCCCGGAAGTAACCCTCGCCCCCTTTCGCACAAGCGATGCAATTGGCGTTGTGGTAGCCCATCCGGTACATCAGCGGCAGTTCGATTCCAGCGCGCTGGATCATGGCCTTGCAGTCTTCCTTGCCCAGCCCGCGCTCGATCAGCGGCGCGATCGCCGGCTTGTCAGGATTGCGCTCGCAAAAGTCGTCGAACCTGCCCACCTCTTCTGCGGTAAAGCCGAGCACCATCACATCGCCAGGCTGTTTCCACGTATCAAGCAGCCGCCGCTTGAGCAGCTTGGTGCAAGGCGCTCCGTATTGGTTCTTGATGTAGCGCTCGCGCCTGAAGACCTCCAGCGCATCGGCGCCGTATTTCTCATCTCGAAGAACGTTGATGGGCTGGCCGAACCAGACCTCGCAGTCTTGGGCGAACCGGCGGTTGTCTGCTTCCTCGTTGGCAAGGAATGCGTTGATGATCTGCACGTCGTGCGTGCTGCCGTACTCTGCCAGGGCCAGCTTGGTGGCCACTGCCGAAGCGGCGCCGCAGCTGAACTGGCAGACGATTCGATGGGACATGGTCGATCCTCGCCGGGGAGGCGTTATCGTTGAATAGGGGAAGGCGCTGGCGGGCAGCGCTGAGAGGCCTTTGCGATGCTGGTCGAGGTTTGCTATAACGCCCGACCACTTCAAAGGAATGAGCTTATGTCTCACAAAGCATTGGTTTTCTTCTCTGCCGCCGCATTCTCTGCAGTAGTTCTGGCGGGCTGCAAAGAAGACGCACCTGACACTGCTGCCTACGAGCCGACTAGCGAACATTGTCAGCCCGACTACCTGAAATCGCTTCCAGACAACAAGGCCCGCGAAGACCTGGTCGAGAAGTGCATGACCGGTGGCTCGTATAAGAAGTCAGAGCCGAAGACCTGGTAACGTCCGATCTTCGTCAGTCAGCGCCGCCTCATCAGGCGGCGTTTACGTTTACGGGGTGGCGGGCAGCGCCGGAGCGTCAGGCGGCGGCGCGAACCTTGAACGACAGCATGGCGGTGGCGTCGTCGTTGAAGCACTCGGCCAGGTCTTGATAAACCCGGTACTTGGCTTGGCTGCGGGTAGCCGCCCACACGCGCTGAACGTAATGGCGGGCATCGCCAAGCATGTACCGGACGTCATCCCAGTCGTACATGCCATTGGTGAGCACTTCCCACTCCTTGAGCGGCAGCTTCTCGGCCATTTCGCCGTACTGCATTTCCCAGGTCGGGTGGTAATTGCGGATGCGCTTATTCGGGTCGCTGTCGAGGATGACGCCGATGTAGTGCCCGCGATCGGCCATGATCACCCCAGGCTCGCCGTTGGCGATGACGCGACGCCCAATCTCGGCCGGCACGTCGTAGTGGCGGCGAACGTAGTCGCAGTTGTAGTTGCTCATGGCTTTCTCCATGCATGCGCCGCGCTCCGTGGCCGGATGCGGCATGGTGGCAATTTGGTTTGGGATGGGGTATTACGGGTGACCGGCATGGGGTCGGATACAGGGCGTTTAGATGGCTTTCGAGAAGAGAACTCGCAAATTCATCAATGGCATCGACAGCGCTAAAGCAGCTGCCGAAGCAGATGGAATAGAGTTAACGGCCGATGAGGCTGCTAAAGCTGCGCTACGCAATGCGCTTGGAGCCAAGAAGGGGAGGCCCAAGAAAAAGAAGCGCCGAGGAGGATCAATGTTCTTGCCCGGAAGCTTTGAAAGTTCTTCCAGGTGATACCCCGCCTAGTGCTGCATGCCTTGCGCGTGCTCGATCACGTAGATTCCTGTGTCGTCCGGATCGTCGCCGAGAATCAGATCAGGCGCGCGCAGCTCGCGACCGATGCGGAACTGGTCGAGTCGTCGCGCCACAAAATCCGAAACAACAATTTCGTGGCGCGGCGCACTCAGGAAGTGGCGGGCCGCTTCAGGCCCTAATTCATGGATGCGGTGGATCAGCAGGGTCATGGCCTCGCCGTTTTCCTCGACTTCGGCCCACTGCATGATCTCGGCCAGGGCCTGGCGGGTTCCGGCGCGCGTCTTCATGCGCAGCTCTTCAACCCCCGCTCTGGCCTCTTTCTTTTTGCGCTTCTCGTCGCGCTCTTGCGGTGACATCGCCATACGGCACCTCTTTCAATCCGCTGGGCGGTAGGTTGAACTGCTCACGCCGCCTTGTTCTTTGCAGCGCGCTTCGGATTTTTCTGCTCAATCTCTAAGTCCATGTCGTTCCAGCCGGCCAGGAACCAGGATCCGTGGAACGTGTGAGAGGCGAATGGGTTGGCCATCTTGCCGCCACCGTTGCGTCGGCATTCCCGGCCAAGGTAGTAGACGCTGGGATGCTCGCAGTGCTCGCTCATGGCCTACCCCTGGCGCCGCTGAACTGGAAAATCAATGCCGAACTCATCAAGGATCCGCACAAGCCGACAGTTGCCGATACCCAGCTCAGACGTGGTCCGGCATCTGGACTTGCCAGCATCACGCATGGCAATGATCTTGTCGGCCAAGTCGCGATCCTCCTGACTCGGCTCGGCATTTACCTTCGCCGGTCTGCACGGCTTCGGCGGGCTGAAGAACCTGAATCCTCCCCGCGCCGCCACGCCCCAGAGAGCGGTCTTGGTTTCGCCCAGGAGCTTTGCGACCTCACCACAGGTCATGGTCTTGGCGAGCTCTTCTACCTGCGCCGTGCGTGCCTTGGCGCGGCTTTTACGCTCGCCGCCGCGCTCCTGATTGACTGGCTTGACCCGCTTCGGCTTCGGCTCAGGGTGATGGCGCTGGCGGAAGGGCACGTACTGGAACCCCTCCAGCACAATGATCCGGCCGCCAGACGAGAAGAAGGCCGCTTTCGCTGCCTCCAGGTCGATTGATTGGTTCATGCAGCCTCCTTCATTCGCTCGCGCATCTCCTTCTCCAGGTCGCTGAGCTCTTCCAGAAACGCCTTAACCTCTGACTCCATCTCGCGGATGCGCTTGAAGTCGCGTTCGAAGCGGTGGCACACGTACTGAAGCGGCTCAGGCAGGCGGTCGTCGTAGCTGACGAAGTCTGCCCAGGCTCTGCCGGTGCAGGCCATCTGGGCCAGCATCTGCCACTCGTACTGCGGGTCGTGCCGTTCTGACTGCATTGTGGCGATGTGGGTGGCTGTGTTCGGGCACTTGATCTCCAGCACACCATCATCACCGACCAGACCGTCCGGCGAAGCGCCGAAACCCGGAATGGTCGGGTGCATGACCAGACCGGTCTCAACCACCATCAGGCATTTTTCAGCCTCGTAGGCCATGCATGCAAAAGGCTCAAGCTCGACGCCGCGCTGCACGGCGGGCTTACTGGAAAGATCTGGACCGCTCTGCTGACCGGTGAGGCGCTCGCACAGAAGCTCCATCATGTAGTTTTTCCGTGTGGCAGATGGTGCGCCGCCCCGGCCGCTGGCCATCACATCCTTCACTCGACTCGCGGTAACGCAGCCAAGGCGTGCCGCGAACCATTCAGCGCTACGCTGCTCCATCTAACACCTCCTCAGATTCGCCTTCGATAGGCGCCGTCTCTGCCTTGATGGCGTCGGCGCGCTTGGTGACCTCGGCCTTAAAGCGGGCGTGGCCGGTCGCATCCTTCGCCTGTTTCATGGCCGCGGTTCCCTGCTGGTACACATCGGTCAGAGCCTCCAGGCTGCAGGCCTTCTGTGCCAATGCGATCCAGTTGTTCACCATCTCTGGATCAGTGGGTGCCGAGCCGGTCACGCTGGCCAGCCCCTCACCGCCATCCGTGTTCAAGTGATGAATCGCTTGTTCCAGGCGCTCAGTCTTTGGCCAGTACTTGTAACCGCGCTTCACCACGGTCTTTTTGGCCATCTCGCCCGGGTCGGTGACCCATGGGCAGGATTTGTTCTTGCTGACCCATGCCTTCCAGGCGCTGGACCTGTCCCGGATGGCGTTCACATCCTCGATGCTCATGGTTTCGGTCAAGTAGTCGCCATCGGCGGTCTTGACGACCACGTACACGCCGATCACCTCGCCGCGATCCTTGGCGAACGGGTTGTAGGAATGGGTCGGCGGCTTGTCGAAGCCGTTCAGGCTGAAAGCGTCTGCGGCGTAGACCAGTTCGGCCTGAGCCCAGCGGATGGCGCCGGTCGACATGGCCAGGTCCATCAAACCGATGTAGCTGATGTCCAGACAGATGCGGCCGTCGCGCGGTACCAAGTACGCCTGCTTTTTGGCCGGGTTCAGGCTGATACCGATGGCGGCGATGTTGGTGATCGCGTTGGCCACAGACTGCCGGTTCTGCATGGCCACCTTGGTGGCGTACTCGCTTGAGGTAATCACCTGGATGGCGAATTCGGCCTCGCGCTCGAAGTTCAGCGAGCGGTCCGTCAGCACGTTGGCGAACTGGTTCCGCTGCGCGTAAATGTCCTGCGAGATAATGGCTACTGCCTGGATCATGGCGACCTCAGTAGGAAATGGCGATGTTCGGAATCTTGCGCTGGGCAATCAGAGTGATTGCCTGCTTGGCGCATTCCTCGGTCATGCCGCCGGCGACGAAGGCCTCCAGGGCGGCGCGGTTGATGCTGGCCCGGTGCGCCTTGTCGCGCTCGCGGGCCTCTTGCTGCCGGAGGATTTCGGCTGCTGCTGCATCGGCGCGGCGACGTTCTTCTTGGCGCGCCTGCTCGGCTGCCTCTTCTTGCCGTCGAGCGGCGTCCTGGCGCTCCTGCTCCATCCGCTGCTCGGCGGCAACGCGGTCGGCTTCGGCCTGAATGCGAGCGCGCTCGGCTTGCTCGGCCTGCAGCTTGAGTTGCAGGCGCTGGTTCTCGGCTTCGCGCTCTTGTGCGGCAGCCTGGTCAAGCAGTTCCTGCTCGCGGCGGGCTGCGGCTTCACGCGCTGCCTGCTGCTCTTGGGCCACACGCTGACGCTCGGCCTCCACGGCCTGTTCTTGCGCCAGGCGGATGCGGTCTTGCTCGGCGCGCTCTTCTGCTTCGCGGCGCAGGCGAGCCAGTTCGGCTTGCCCGGCCTCGAACTGCTCGCGCTTGTGTAGCGCTGCGCGCAGGGTGGAAAGCACCTTGTCCTTGGCATTTGCCGCTTCCGCCTCGAATTCCTCCCAGTGAGAGCCGAGCTCCATACCTTCAGCTTCGGCGATCAGGCCCTTGATGTGCAGCGAGGTCAGTTCGCCCAGATCATCTGCCAGCGTTTTCAACCAGTTAAGGCGGTCGTTGTGACGGTCGATCCGGGCATCCTCTGCTGCCTGCCAGTCATCCAAGGGCTTGCGCACTTCCTTTTGCCAGGATTCAAGGATGTCCCAAACCCGCTTGCGCTCGGCGTCGATGCGCGCCGGAACCTTCTTCTGTTCCGCAGACAGCTCCTTGCCCTTGTTTTCGATTGCTGTCTTGGTGCGCGCAACCTCGTATGCCATGGAGGCGATTTCCTTGCGTCCTTTGACCGTTTTCAGATCAGGCACCACAGCCAGGAACTCGTCGATCTTCACGCGGATCTGCTGCAGCCAAGGCTCAAGGCCCTTTTCAGCGCTGTACACCGCCAGAGCTGTTTCCTGAGGCGGAGCAACGATCAGTTCTTTTTCTGCGGACATGCGATTCTCCCGCGCCATCCATGCGGTGGGCGCTGAATTGGTGGTTACTGGGTGATGCAGCCGGCCCAGGTGCTCAGGAGAAGCCAGCCGGTGCAGAAGGAGAGGGCAAGGAAGGAGCCACGCCACATGGCGAAGCGCCTGGCGCGCTGGTAGCTGGTCATGGCCGTGGACTCACGGCGATGCGCCCAGACTTGATGGCCGCTACTAGCTTTGGCGGCAGGTTAGCCACAGCTAGCTCGCGGGGCAGTCCGGCGCCAATGATGGCCAGGCTGCGCTCGATCTGCTCAAGCTGCTCGTCGATTAGGGATTTCACAGGCGCCGTGCTCATGCCACCCTCCCGTGCATCTCCATCCACTGTTCGTGGTCGCGGGCAATGATGCGGTTCAAGCGCTCCGTGTAGCTGCGCTGCTTGAGAAGATCGATTGCGCCGGTTAGCCCGGCCAGGTCGATCGCCATCATCAGCTCACCGCGCAAGCCCTCACTGAATGAGGCGTTAATCGCCTCGAAGCGAGAGTCGATGATGGCCACAACCTCTTGCCGTGTGCCTTTTTTCATGCTGTCCTCCGGGCGGCACCTGAGCCGCACATGGCTTCCATTTTTTCGAGTGCTGACGCGATCGCTTTCCGGCTGCTTGCCTTCTGGTGCTCGTCTTGTTTGCGGATCATGGCGAGCCAAGCCCGGTTATTTGCCGCAGCCTGCTGTGGCGTAACGCCTTCCGCCCAGTGAACTTCCTGCTCACCAGAGAGGCGATGATCCAAGGCCCGGGCCTGGGCGCTGTCGGCATAGAGGTCGTGCTGGGTGGCCATGATCGCCTCCAGGTGGTGGGTTACTCGGTGGGTGGTGAAGGGAATGGCCGCCAGTAGACAGGCCAGTACAACGGGTCAACCCAGTAGTCATCGTTATCGAGGTTGTCGTCGTCAGCGAATGGGTGGAAATCGCCGTTCATGAAGCTGAAAGGAACAACGATAAGAGCGGCTGTCTTGTCGTCTCGGAAATGCACGCAGCAAAGACCGTGATCACCATTCTTTGGAAGCTGATGCTCAGTTCTGATCCAGCCGTTCATGGCTTCACCCGGGCGGCGAGCATGGCGTCGGCCAGTTCGTAGCACTCGGCTACTAGATCTGCGCGTTTTGCATCAGCGGTATTGGGGTCTGCGCACAGTCCCTGCAGCGCCTTAGCCGCGAAGTAGTCGCGCAGGGTCATGCCTGACATGAGCTGCTTGGCCTCGTCGACATGAGATGGCTGGAATGTGTCGTGGTCGTATGAGACCGGGAAAGCCGGGCCGCCTGTGTCTTTGCTCATGCAGCCTCCGGGTGTTTCTCGCCGCAGAACATGCAGTAGTTGCCAAGCACGTTGATAGTTGCCTTGGCTTTCACTTCCTTGCCTTTGGCGGTGGTGCGGGTTCCAACGATTTCGCATTCCGCGTACTGGCGGCCGGCAGGAATGAGCATGTAGCCCTGCAAGGTCGCCTTGGCGCCGATGATTTCCGGGTGCCGATCTGCTGCAGCCTTTTCGAATTTCTGTCTGCAATCGCACATGGGTATGTCCTCATGACCGCATTGGTCGGGCACCAGGCGCAGTGACCAAACTGGGCGTGAAAAGCCAGCCTGGTACCCGCCAATGCGGTCGTATGTGAAGGGAAGGGATGCAGAGGCCGGGCGCTACCCCGGCAGCTGGCTTGGCGTGGACCCATCCAGCGGCGCAATTCGTTTACCCTCAGTGCGAGGGAGGGACGTCCACAGGTGCTTCGGTAACCGCGCCCTGAGCTGGGCGCTTCTCTGCATCGGGGTGTGATCTGGTATTGAGCGCCCCGTTTCCGCGTTTCGGCGCATCCATCTAGGCGCTTGGGTTTCAGCGGCCACGTCTCACAGATCACACTCCGATGCAGCCTGCGATGGGGAGCAGGGCATCGGGCAGTTAACGTCAGGCTGAAGTGGCGCTGGTTGTTCAGTGCGGCTCAAGCCTACGAAGCGTGCAGAGGTGAGCTATTTCACGACCCCAGTCATATGCGTCTTGGTGGGCAAGGTCTGAAAACGAGGTAGTTACGGTGAGGCGAAATTCCGTGACGCCAAGCAGAAATGCCTTGATTCGACAGATCATCTATTTGCCCTCCAGGGCGGTTGATTTATCCGTGGTTGGCGAATTCGCCGTGAAGTTTTTGGCGAAGCTCTCGAGCGGCAAGGTCGGCTTCATGCACATCCACGTAGAACCCGCCGTGGTGGACGCGGTAGTTCAGGCATACCTGAACGTGCCACTTGCCCTGGCGCTTGTTCCAGCTGACGTTCTTGAAGCCAGACGTGTTGTGTACGCGCTTGCCCTGGTTGTGGTTGTTCTGCTGATGAGTGCACTGGCGAAGATTGGCCCACCGGTTGTCATCGGTTTTTCCGTTGATGTGGTCAATCTCATCTGCCGGCCATTCGCCTGTTATGTAAAACCAGGCGAGCCTGTGGAGCCTGTAGTTTCGGCTGCCAATCCAGGCAAGTAGGTAGCCTTTCTGGTCCGGCTTGCCCAGCACATACCCGTCTTCTATCCGAGTGCAGACCCCGGTTTCTGGGTTGTAATGCGCAAGTCGAAGAAGCTCATCGTGAGCGATTCTGCTCATATGTCCTCCCGATGCTTTCCACGAGACCCTGTCGCCAAGGTCGCCTGGAGAGCATCCGGCCCAGTCGAAAGGGCCGGAAATCTCGTTTCCTAAAGAGCTTGTTCAGGTCGGGTCCGCTTGATGCTTTCGCCTTGCGGGGCCTGGATCGACACTTCGCTGTCGTCTGCTATCTGGCGCGTCCAGATGGTGTGAGGCTTGAGGGCCTCCCGAGGGGCTGTGTAGCGCCTCGGTGTTGAGCCAAGTAAACGCGATGTTTATAAACACGTCAACACCTTTTGTTTATTTTTGTTTATCGAATGGTTGGGGCGGCCAAATCTCAGGCACAAAAAAGCCCGCGCTAGGCGGGCTCTGTGGCGATTGGAGGATCTACCAGAGGACTGACGACCAGAAGACTTTCCCCTTGATGTGGATGTTCTGGTCGATCATCTCCTGTGCGGTGTATTCCTCGTCTGGGTGCTCGTCACGGTTGAAGCTGCGCATGCGTATGCCGCCGCCTGGAAGGCGGTAGAGGGTCTTCACCCGCAGCTGCCCGTCGTGGTCGATCGCGTACATCTTGCCATCCACCACTGCCGTGCTTCCCTGATCAACGCCAACGGTGCTCTTGTCTGGAAGGACAGGCTCCATACTGTTTCCGCTGACCGTCACGCAAACCGCATCCCCAGGCTGAACGCCCTGGCGGCGCAAGGTCAGCTTTCCAAAGCGCAGCCTCTGCTTATGAGACTGCTCTACTACAGTGCGGCCGCTTCCGGCAGATAGCTCTACTTCCTTGAGAAACGGCACCTCAACCTCGTCATCATCCAGTGGCGTGTCGTCGTCCCATACATCTATTGGGCCTATAAGCCTTGCATTTGAGGCAGGCACATATGGGTCTGGCGGACCTCCACTGATTGGCACGGTGCCATCTTCTAGCCACTCCACCGAAACCTGCAACTCTCTAGCCGCCAAGAAGGCCGCGCGCGTTGGCAAGCCTCGCTTGAACCAGTTGTTCAAGACCTGGGGGGTCACATTCAGCTGGTCAGCCAGCATCTTCGGGGTCAAGCCCCGCTGATTCATCAGTTGTCGCAGGCGATCGCCTGAAGTCTCGGTATTCATAAACACAAAGTTTACCGGGCTTGCGTTGTTTATTAAATAAACGTATTGTTGAGATATGTTTATTCGCCTAGGGCGGACTGTTTATGGAAATCACACCTCTGGAGCGTGCAATTCACGCCGCCGGCTCGGGTAAGGCCCTGGCTGAGCTTCTGGGCGTTACGCCAATGGCTGTTTCCTATTGGAAAACCAGAGGCGTGCCAGCCCGCCAAGCACTCCCTATCGAGAAGGTCACCGGCGTTTCTCGGCATGAGCTGCGCCCGGACCTGTACCCCTCTGAAGCCGCTTAATCAATTTCAACCGCAAGGAGCATTACCCCTATGGGATTCAAAGACCCCCTGACACAGCGTCGAGATCTGGCGAGGAAGGTCCGACTTTATCCACTGCTTGATCGGCAACTGCAGCGTGCTGCTCACAAGGCCCGGCGCGAGTACGCGACCTACCTGTTCGAGATGCTCGAGTGGGCCGCTGTGAACGGCGGCATCGAAGCCCTCATGCCCGACGATCTGAAGGATATCGCGGGCTAGAGACCCTCAGGAGGGCACGATGGAATTTTGTGAAGAGAACGTGCCGCCAGAAACCAGAGCCAAGATTCATCGCCTTATGGAAGCCAGGGGTTGGACGTTTGAGGAGGCCGTTAACGAGGTCTTGCTCGAAGCAATTACGTCCGGCGCAACGGTATTCGTAGGAAGGCGCAAGGCACCGGTTCTGGAGCTGGTGGGACTGAAGAGGCCCTCTACCGGTTAGGTGAGGCCCTCACATAGGGACTGAAGAGACCCTCAAATGGCAGGCACAAAAAAACCACCGGGCAGGGTGGCTTCTTGTACTGCATTCGTAACGCTTGTGTGAGGTCATCATATATGCACCAGACCATCCAAAGCAATACCGTGGCTATCGCGCCACAAAATGCGAACCACGATTTCGTGGCGCGGACAGTAAATCTTTTCAATTTCGAGGGGTTCGACGTGCGCATCGTGCTCGTTGATGGTGAACCTTGGTTCTCCGCCAGCGACGTTGCTGCGCGCCTTGGTTACACCAACCCTCAGAAAGCAGTGCGCGACCACTGCAAAAGCCCTCGTCCAGTAGGGGTGAACGATTCGTTCACCCTTGGACCATCGGCAAACATCATCCCTGAGCGTGACGTCTACAGGCTGGTCATGCGCTCCAAGATGCCTCAAGCCGAACGCTTCGAGGAATGGGTGGTGGGCGAGGTTCTGCCCAGCATTCGCAAAACCGGTGGATATAGCGCACCAGCCCAGCCTGCCGATCTCAGCAAGCTGGAAATCCTCCAGATGGCCCTGGAGTCGGAGAAGGCCCGCGTGCTGCTCACAGTCCAAGTCGAGGCCCAGGCCAAGAAGATCGACCACCTGGAGAACCTTTTCAAGGAAGGCATGAGCCACGTCCAGTTCTGCAAGGGCCTGAATGGGGTCAATGTGATGCAGGTGGGCCACTTCCTTGAAGGCCGCAACTGGCTCTACAACGAGAGCAAATCAGGTACCCGCTACCGCGTCGCCGCCTACGCCCGCGACAAGTACATGACCGAGCATCAGCAGGAGATCGCCCCGCACGGACGGGAGTCCTTCATCAGCTATACGCCGATCCTGCTGCGCAAGGGCGCCGCGCGCCTGTACGAGCTCTACCTGGCCGGCGAGCTGCCCATGAAGAAGAACTGGGATGGCCTGCATACCCACGACAAGGCCGTGCGGGGTGCAGCATGAGCATTCACGACATGCCTGATGGCATGAAATCCGAGTTCCTAGCCGCGTTCCGCGCAGAATTCGGCTTCGGCGAGATGACGGCCACGGCCAACGATGATGCAGCTGCGATGCTTAAGTCCGCTGCATGGGCTTGGCAGGCATCCCGTGATGCCGTGGTGGTCGGCCTGCCCGAGACACCAAACCGAGGTATCGGTTATGGGCTTTTCGATGCAGGGAAAGAGGCGTGCCGAGAGGCGATCGAGGCCAAAGGGCTGAAGGTGGCGCCATGATGAGCGATATGGACGAGGTGAATATCAGCCTGCCGTATGAGCTGGTCATGGCCGACGAGGCGTCTCGCCGCGAGTTCTACGCATCGGCTCAAGCCTTGTTGGCTGCGATAAGCCAGACCAAGACCGATCACTCGGCCCTGTGGTTCAAGTTCCTCGCCATGGAGCGTGAGCGTGACAACTGGAAAGCCTACTCGGGCAATCAAGCCGAGAAGATCGAGGCCTTGGCCAAGACCCATGTCCTGTACACCTGGCTGCGCAAGAAATGCGATGAGCCCAGTAATGACGTCGTTGCCGTGTACATGAACATCGGCCACGACTGGGCCAAGGTCACTGATCTAGACCGTGATCTGCGGACCATGATCGAGCAGGAGGAGCCATGAGCATCGTCGCCCAACAAACCACCGTCTACCTGGCCCCGACTGCTGGCCGCCGCTTCCTGACCAAGGCTGCGGCGATCAACAAGGAAGCCCGCGCGATCATCAAGAAGCACTTTCCGGATGAGCTCTCGTGCAACGACGATGAGTGCGGCTGCCACTCGCCTGGCTGGAGCCTTGAGGTCGACCAGCCCGAGCGCTTCAAGCGCTACTACCGACTGCTTACCGCTGCGCTCAAACGCGCCGCCCAGAACACCCAGGAGGCCCAATGATGGCCAGATCCCGAAACATCAAGCCAGGGTTCTTCTCGAACGAACACCTGGCAGAGCTGGACTTTGCCACGCGCCTCCTGTTCATCGGCTTGTGGACTGAGGCAGACCGTGAAGGGCGCCTTGAGGATCGTCCGCGCCGTCTGAAAATGGCCCTGTTCCCGGCTGACAATGTGGACATCGACCGCATGCTCGATGACCTGGACCATTTGGGGTTCATCAAGCGTTACACCGTGGGCGACCTCAAGGCCATCCAGGTCATCAACTGGTCGAAGCACCAGAACCCACACGTCAAGGAAGCCAAGAGCACCATCCCTGAAATGCCCGTCATAGACGCATGCCAGGGAAAGCATGAGGAAAGCACCGTGCAAGCACCAGACTCGCACAGTTCTTTCCCTGCTGATTCCCTCTCTCTTGATTCCGGATTCCTGATTCCTGATTCCCTCACTCCGTCGCCCGCGCCGGTTGATTCGGCCGAGCTGTTTTCGCGGTTCTGGAAGCTGTACCCGCGCAAGGTCGGGAAGGACAAAGCCGAGAAGGCCTGGGCGAAGCTCAAGCTGACTCAGGACCTGTTCGACACGATCGTCTCGGCCCTGGCCAAGCATCGCTTACTGCCCAGCTGGACCAAGGACAACGGCCAGTTCATCCCGCACGCCTCGACCTGGCTGAACGGCAAGCGCTGGGAGGACGAGGTCGAGATCCCTGCTGACAACGTCCACCACCTGCCGACTAGTCGCCACCACGGCTTCGCTGATCGCGATTACACCACCGGCCTGAAGAAACGGGAGGACGGCAGCTATGCGCTCTGAAAAAGTCACCCCGATCAACCAGGCATCCCTCTGCGACCGTACCCAGCCTGCCGAGTGTGAGAAACACGGCGCCTTCGAGCAGAAGGTCACCATGCTGATGGGCAAAGCGCTGCGCAGCCAGTGCCCGGAGTGCTCCCGAATCGCAAAGGAGGAGCGCGAGGCCCGCGCCGAGGCTGAGCAGGCCCTGAACGTGCGCTTGGCGATATCCCGCAAGTTGGGCGACTCGCTGATCCCGAAGCGCTTCGCTGATCGCTCGCTGGCGAACTACAAGGCCGAGCACAAGGGGCAGGCCGAGGCACTGCGCTTCTGCCGCCACTACGTGAAGACCTTCGACCAGATCGCCGAGAACGGGCGCTGCATGGTGTTGCTGGGCAAGCCAGGCACCGGCAAGACCCACCTGGGCGCCGGCATGGCCAACGACCTGATGCGCAGCACGTCGCACTCGGCGGTGTACCGCACTGTCGGCTCGATCCTGCAGGCCATCCGCGCCACCTACGACCGCTCCAGCGATGCGACCGAGGCCAGCATCTTGACCAGCCTGATCGAGCCGTCGCTGCTGGTGCTTGACGAAGTGGGCGTGAGCAAGGAGCAGCCGAGCGACTTCGAACTGACGACCCTGTTCGCGATCATCAACGGCCGCTACGAGCAGGTGAAGCCAACCGTGGTGATCTCCAACCTGGGCCCAGAGCAGTTGCCAGTGGCCATGGGCGAGCGCTGCGTCGACCGCCTGCGCGAGGGCGGAATGATCGTGGTCCCGTTCGAGTGGGAATCGCACCGCGGCAAGGAGGCCATCTGATGACCCCTGCACAAGAAATCACAGTCGCCCAGCTCAAGAGCCAGGGCTTCAAGCAGGTCGTGGAAGGCCTGGAAATCGTCCGCATGACCAAGGGCGCCGACCGCCGCGTCGTGATGGCCGATGGCACCCAGAAGCGCGGGTATCACGTTGAGTTCAAGCGCGCCGGGCAGCCGGCCGGGGAGGGGGTGTGAGCCTATTCCAGTGTGAAGAGTGCGGTTGCCGCGACAACACCGCTACCAGTGGCTACTGGTTCCGCAATGACGCGGGGAACCCATGCCAAGGCCGCAAGCTGTGCGCGGCCTGCGACCCAAGCATCGGCAAGTGGCATGGCGTGTTCACGCGTGAATACCTGCCCAAGGGCGAGTTCTTCACCAACCGCCAGGGGAATCTTGAGCACAAGACCACCGGCAAGCTGTGCCACGAGTACCTGGCCGAGGAGAAGCACTGATGGACACCAACAAGATGCGCGAGCAGTTCGAGAGCTTCGCACGCGAGGTCCTAGATTGGTCAGACGATGAGTTTCGGCTGGCATCGGATGGCAAGTCCTACTACTGGGGTGCCACGGGTGAGGCCTGGGTGTTCTGGCAGGCCAGTCGCGAGGCCGTGGTGGTGGACGTTGGTGATATGGAATGGGCTCATGTCGATGAAGTAATCGCCGCCATCGAGGCCCACGGCCTGAAGGTGGCGCCATGACCAACCTCAACAGCATGTCTCCTGCAGCGCGGTCCGCAGCAATGCGAGGCGGCATGGACGGCTGGGGCCAGGTCGGCGGCCTGCCGGGGCAGATCTGCTACCACGAGCCAGTCGACTCGAAGTCGCGCCGCCGGTGCGGTTGTGGCTGCGGCCGGCGGGCCACTTATCGCGGCATGGCCAATGGCGTGTGCTTGACCATGGGCTGCGACCTTTCGATGCGCCGCTGGGTGAAGGAGGCGAACCGTGGCTGAGAAGATCAGCGTCAACAGCCAGGCCAAGCTCTCCGAGGCAATCACCATGCTCACCCGCCTGTTCCGCGACAAGAAGTTCGTCGTGGTCAGCATGCGCCCGGGCAAGGACCGCACCCTGGATCAAAACGCATTGTGGTTCGCGATGTACGAGCGCATTTCCAAAAGCACCGAGATGGGCGACATCGAGGACGTGCGTCGTTACTGCAAGCTGCATCTGGGCGTGCCAATTATGCGTGCGGGCTGCGCCGAGTTCCGCACCGGCTGGGCTGAGTCGTTCATCCGCCTGGATTACGACGTGAAGCTGCGCCTTATGGGGCCGTGCGCCATGTTCGGGCCGGATGGCTTCCCGGTGACCCGCTTGTTCAATCGCGCCCAGGGCTGCCAGTACACCGACCGGATCGTCGAGGAGTTTGCCGCGCGCGGCGTGCATTTCGCTGACCTGCTGGGGGAGGAAGCGGCATGAGCCACCAATTCAAGCCGGGCGACCTGGCGCTGATAGCCGGATCTCGTACCGGCGTATCTCCGAACATCGGCAGGGCCGTCGAGCTAGTTACCAAGCTGATTCCTGGCCAATCCTTCGAGACTCCAGGCGGTCATGAAGCCCGAAACGCAAGCGAATACCAGGCGTGGGCCGTACATGCAGAAGGAGCTACGGCAGTTGGAGAGGGAGGCCGAGTAGATGTTGGCGGGATTTTCCTGATCCAAGAGCGCTTCCTGATGCCCCTGCGTGGCGACTTCGTACCCGATCAGCAGAAAGCCAAGGAGGCCGAGCCATGCGCGTAGTCGAGATCAAGCCGAAGAAGTGCAAGGCGCCAGGTTGCGGAAAGCTCTTCAAGCCGGCAATGACCACGCAGAAAGTGTGCAGCGTTGCCTGCGCCAAGGCCATAGCCAAGGACCCAAAGCTGCAGAAGATCGCGGCCAAGGCCATCACCAAGCAGAAGCGCCAGGACCTGCAGGAGCGCCGGGAGAAGCTCAAGACGAAGGGGGAGCGCCTACGGGAGGCCCAGCAGGCGTTTAACGCCTACATCCGCGAGCGGGACCGTTTGGCGGGGTATGCGTGCATCTCCAGCGGCCGCCCTCTGGACTGGAACGGCAACGCCGTAGATGCCGGGCACTACCGCAGCACCGGCGCCGCCCCGCACCTGCGCTTCGATGAGAGCAACTGCCATGCCCAGTCCAAGCACGATAACCGCTATCTCTCGGGCAACGTGGCGGACTACCGCATCGGCCTCATCAAGCGCATCGGCCTGGAAGCTGTAGAGGCCCTGGAAACGGACCAATCAGTCCGGCGCTACACCATCGAAGACCTGCAGGCCATCAAGGCCCTTTACAGGCAAAAACTCAAAGACCTACGGAGGGCAGCAGCATGAACTGGACACCAATCGACAGCGCCCAGCTGCTGGCTCTGGGCATCTTCGTCATCGCTGGCTACTGCATCGTGCGGGGCATGGTGGTCAAGGCGCGGCGCAAGCGGGAGGAGGGTGGCCCATGCAACTGAACAGCGCGCGTCAGGCCTGGCACGACTGCTACCACGTCGCCTGGGACAGCCAGGGGTCGTTCATCGAGCAACTCGGCCTGCTGGGGGCCATGGTCCAGACCACGGAACGGCAGCGCCACGCCGGCCATGCCGCACACCAGGTCATCGCCGGCCAGGTGCAGTCGGCGATCGGCAAGCTAACCGCGCACGTGAAGGCCTTCGGCAACTTCATGTACTCACCGCGGCTCGATGTCGACACCAAGGAGACGGCCGAGGAATCGGTTTTCATCATGGTGATGCAGCGCTCTCCGCGCATGACCGCCGCCAAGCGCGAGAAGCTCGAGTACGTGGTAAAGGGGGTCATGGCCCGGTACCGGTACATGCACCAGGGCGGACAATCGGCCAACGAGGACCCGCTGGCGTCTCCTGAGGGATTCCGCGCATGGATGGATGCCCACTACGGGGTAAAGCTTGATTCGGTGCGCTGGGAGCGTGAATGGGGTGGATACGTGCGTCTCGCCTTCGAGTGCTGCGAGGACTTGGACAAGGAGGCATTGGGTCCTGTGGCGGCGGCAATTTACGAAATGCGCAGGGCCGCTTGAGGCCCTATTGCGTTCCCGCTCGGCTGGTGGCATGATTTCGCCATCCTGATAATTTTGCCTTCGGCAAACACCCACATGAACCCGGCCATTGCGCCGGGTTTTTTGTTGCCCGTCGGGTGAGCTGGGACCCACTGCCAGGGTGGCCCGCAAGGGATGCCTGGACGCGGATAAGCCGGTAGTGCCGTGATGCAGAAAACACCGGCAGCCCAAGCGCTCGCACCTCACATGCTTCGCGGGTGGCTTGAGGCGGAATCGGCGAGACCAATGCAGCAGGGTGTTGGCGTCGGTGAGGCCTTTGGCGGACAGCGGGAAAGACTGCGTACCTATTCAGGGCCTCGCCAAGTAGCGGTGCCTTCTTCGTTCAAACCCCGAAAGGGACGAAAGCCGGATTATCCCCATGCCTGACAAGAACCCGGACACGTGGGCGCAGATCTGGCTGGCCCTTTCGAACCCGCTATGGCAGGGCGCAATAATGGCCGTCACAGTCTCCCTACTGCGCGTCCTCTACGACGCCAAAGAAACCAGTAAGCGCCGGATCATCTTCGAGTCGCTAATCTGTGGGTCGCTGAGCCTGGTTGCGTCCAGCCTGATCGAGTGGATGAGCTGGCCGCCGAGTCTGTCGGTAGCGGCAGGCGGCACGATCGGCTTCCTCGGTGTGACAGCCATCCGCGAGCTGGTGACCCGCTTCCTGGGTCGCAAGGTGGATGCCGCATGAAAGCCATCGCCGCCGCACTGATCGTCGCTCTGGTCGCTCTCCTGCTCGTAGGTATCCAGCAATACCGCGTAGTCGCCCTGCGCGGTGAGGTGGCATTCGAAGCCGGCGAGAAGAAAAAGGCCATCGACGCCAACGCAGAAAGCCAGGCCACCATCACCACCCTGCGGGCCGAAGCCCAGCGCAACGCCGACTACCTCAAGGACCTGAACAAGCGCCTGGAGGCCAGCAAGGCGAAAGCGCGGAAGGCGGAGAAGAACTTTGAAGACCTCAAACTCAACAGCAAGCCTGTTCGTGACTGGGCTGCTCAGCCTCTTCCTGACGGCCTGCGCGGCAAAGCCTCAGCCGGTAGCGCTAAAGACAACAGCGGTGCGGCTCGAACCCCCTGAGATGGTTCCGTGCGAGCGGGTAGACGATGACGAAGACCTGCGCCTGAACGGCGACCTGTGGGCGCTGAAGGATCGGGCCATCAACCTGCTCGACACCTGCGCTGACCAGGTCGATGCGCAGATCCAGCGCAGCAAGAGCAAGTAGGCGCGCCACAAAATCATGAAGTGCCATTTCGTGGCGCGGAGAAAAATCTGTGACCACATCAAAACCGCGAATTCAAGTGCCATCTGGCGGGATTGTCACATCGGACAGTCTTTCCAACCTGGTAGCCAACATCGGCACCAATCGCGACAAGCGCACGCACAACCGGTTCGGGTTTCAGTTCGTCACGCCGTATGAGCTCGAAGCGGCCTACCAGTCCAACTGGCTGGCCCGGCGTATCGTGGACAAGCCCAACGAAGATGCCCTGCGTGAGTGGCGTACCTTCTCCGGGAAGGACGCAAAGAAGATCGCTGCTGAAGAGCGCCGGCTGGGTGTGCAGCAGAAGTACCTGGATGCGTGCTGCTGGGCTGACCTCTACGGCGGCGCGGCCATGTTGTTGATCACCGGCCAGGACCTGAGCAAGCCACTCAACCTGGACAAGGTGAAGAAGGGCGGTCTCAAGAACATCGTCGTGTTCGACCGCTGGGACATCCAGCCGAGCCAGTTCAACTTCACCGATCCTCTGGCGCCCAACTGGATGCTGCCTGAGGTGTACACGGTCGTGAACGGCCAGCAGCCAATCCACTACTCGCACGTCATCCGCCGCACTGGCGCACGCCTGCCGCGTCGTATGGCTCAGTTCGAGCAGGGTTGGGGTGACAGTCGCCTGCGCCGCTGCGTGGAAGACCTGCGCGATGTGGTAGCCACCAAGGGCGGTATCGCCTCCCTGGTGCTTGAAGCGAACGTCGACACCATCAGCGTGAAAGGCCTACAAGGCGCTTTGTCCAGCGCACAGTGTGATCAGATAACCGAGCGCTACCGCCTGTTCGGCATGCTCAAAGGGATCATCAACCTTGGCCTGCTGGACCAGGACAACGAGGTCTATGACCGCAAGAGCATCGCCTTCTCTGGCCTGAGCCAGATCATGGAGCAATTCATGGTCTGGACTGCCGGTGCCGCCGAGATGCCAGTTACCGAGCTCTGGGGGCAGTCGGCTGCAGGCCTGAGCGCCACCGGTGACGGCGACCTCAAGACCTACCACGGCACCATCAAGGGCAAGCAGGACGGCCAGATGCGCCGAGACCTTGAGCGCCTGGATGAAGTGATGATCCGCTCCGCGCTGGGTACCTACCCCGAAGACATCGAGTTCGAGTGGAATCCGCTCTACCAGAAGTCGAGCGTGGAAGAGGCTCAGGAAGACCTGGCAGACGCTCAGGCCGACCAGCTCAACATCGAGAGCCGCATCATTCGCCCGAGCCACGCCATGAGGCGGGCGCAGGCCAAGGGCCGGTACGCCATCACCGACGAGCAAATCGCCGCCCAAGAGCAGCGTGAGAAGGACGAAGACAATGGCCTTGGCTCCGAAGAAGACCTCGACGCCTTCACCCTTGGAGGCCCTGACGGCGATAAACAAGACCCTGCTGGCGAGAAAGAGAAAACCCCGGGAGCCTGATCCGGTACGACCCAGCGGTGACGCGGAGCGGTTCTACCGGGGCAGCCTCAACCAGCTGGTTCGCACCATGTCGCAGCAGCTGTATGCGGTCCTTGGCCCTGAGCTGGCTCGCCTCAAGCCGCAGTACACCGCCGACAGCCAGGTCACCTTGGACGGCTGGACTGACGAAATCCTCGCAGTAATACGCCGCGTGTCGTCGACGTTCACCACCAGCTTATTCGATCAACAGGCCCGCCGGGTCGCCGCCGGCACCATCAGCCGGGCAGAAGCCGACAATGCTGATGACTTTCGCAAGTCGGTCAACCGGGCCGTGGGCGTGGACTTCGAGCTGATCACCAAGCCCAAGGGCATGGTCGACTACCTCGAGGCCTCCACCGCCGAGAACGTAAACCTGATCAAGTCCATTCCCGCAGAGTACTTCCAGCGGGTGGAGACGATCGTGCTGGGCGGCATGAAGAGCGGCCTCGCCCCCACGGCCATCGCCAAGCAGATTCAGGCGCAGACCGGTGTCAGCGCCAGGCGGGCAAAGCTCATCGCCCGGGACCAGGTGTCGCAGCTGAACAGTGACCTGACCCGCCAGCGGCAGGCAGCGGCCGGCATCGAGTTCTACCGCGTCGAGACGGCCAAGGACCAGCGCGTCTCTGGTGACCCCAACGGCAAGTACCCCAACGCCAAGATCAGCTGCTACGGCATCGCCAAGCAGGACATTGGCTATGGCCCTGGCGTTTACAAGGTGTCCGAGGGTGCCACCTGGCGCGGCGTGACCAACCTGCACCCTGGCAAGCACCACCCGCTCTGCCGGTGCGTAGGGATTTCCCTGATCCCCGGCGTGAACTACTTCCCCGACAAGAACGGGTAGCACATGAAAAGAATGACCATCGACGCGGCCTTCACGCCGACGTCGCGCACTCGCACGCCCGAGGGTTACCTCTGCGTCAAGGGTATTGCGGCCCGCACGGGGGTTTACCAGTACGTTTCGACGGAGCTGGACCTACCGGGCCCGGCCCGCATCGTGAACGTCTACAAGCCCGCCGAGGAGCTGTTCAACCCTGAGTCGATGGCCACGGCGATCGACAAGGACGTGACCAACGACCACCCGGACGATCTGGTCGACTCGACCACCTTCCGCGACGTGTCTGTCGGCCATGCCCGCGGCTATGAGCGCGAGGGTGAAAACGCGGTCGTCGACATGATCATCAAGGATCAGTCGGCCATCGATGACATCGAGTCGGGCAAGGCTGAGCTCTCGCCCGGCTACACCGCCGAATACGTGCCCGAGGCTGGCATCGCCCCCGATGGCCAGTCCTACGAGTACGTGCAGCGGATCATCAAATACAACCACTTCGCGGTTGTTGATGCAGCGCGGGCCGGCAAGGTCGCCCGCATTTTTGACCACAAACCGAAAGGTATCCCCCCAATGGCGACCCGGAAAGTCTTCCTAGACTCCAAGAAAAGCCGCTCCGTCATCCTCGACGAAGAGACCGCAACGGTAGTCGAAGACGCCGTGTCAGGCCTCATGAAAACCCTGGATGAAGCCAACGAGCGCGCAGACAAGGCCGAAGCGGCCAAAGACGAAGCCGAAGAGAAGGCAGAAGAGGCGAAGAAATCGACCTCCGACGCTGCCATCGGCGAGCGCGTCAAGCTCACCCTCGACACCATCGCCTCCGCCTCGAAGATCGTGAAGAACTTCGACAGCAAGGGCCTGGTGTCCCCGCTGGAAATCAAGCGCGCCGCCCTGGCCCAGCTCAAGCCCACCCGCGACTGGGCCGGCAAGTCCGAGGCCTACATCACCGCCGCGTTCGACTCCGCCGAGGAGGACGCGAAGGAAACCACCGACGAGGATGACGAGGAAGACAGCAAGTCGACCAACGACAGCCTGCGTGGTTTGGCCAACGACCTGAAGAACCGTCCGAAGCTGACCAGCGACGGCTCTGACGCCTACAACAAGTTCCTGCGAGGTGAAAAGTAATGGCTACCGCCTTTGATACCTTCGACCAGTACGCCGGCAAGGCCTACGAGGGCCAGATCAACGATCAGTCCATGGCCGACATCACCTCTGGCGTAGCCGATGTGGTGATCCCGTTCGCTCGGGCCGTCGTGTCCGGCTCCGCCGCCAAGCGTGACGCGCTTCCCGGTGCCGGCGCTGGCTTCTTCCTGGGCATCTCGGTTCGCAAGACTGTAGGCGTCAGTTCCAGCTACGTCACTGGGCAAGGCAACGGCTCGGCCAACGTAGTCGGCAGCTACCGTGCCGGCGAGGAAACCAGCCGCGTCTCTCACGGGCGTATTTGGGTCAAGACCGTTGATGGCGCCACCGTCGGCGCCCAGGTCTATGCCAAGCCCACCACTGGCGAGCTGACCAATGCTTCCACCGCTGGCAACCACTTGCTGCCGGGCTGCACCTTCCTGACCGCTGCCGCGGCCGGTGAGCTGGCCCTGATGCAGGTCAAGGCCATCAACCAAACCACCATTGCCGCCTAAGGAGCGACCTATGAGAACAATGGACGCACAAGCCCAGGCGCAACTGGGCTTCCTGATCGGCAACCTGACGTACATCGAACAAGAGGTGCTGCGTCAGCCGTACCCGGACATCATGTACCCGCAGCTGCTCAATGTGGACACGTCGGCCCCGGACTACATCGAGTCCATCGGCTTCAAAGTGCTCGACTACAAGGGTGAGCCAGCGCCGATCGGCGACAAGTCGCACGACTTCCCTCGCGCAGAAATCGCGTCGAAGATCGGCGGCGTGGACGTTGTACAGGCAGCCCTGGGCTATGACTACACCCAGATCGAAGTCGGCAAGGCCATGGAAATGGCCAATGCCCAGGGCTTCGGTGGCGCGATCAACTACCTGGCCGAGAAGCCAATCGCCACCCGCACCCTGACCGAGCAGTGGCTGGATCGGGTGGCAATGGTTGGCGACGCGCGTTGGCCCTCACTGGCCACCGGAGGCCTGATCAAGTACCCGGGAGTGCCAGTACTAGCCACAGGAGCTCTGCTGGGCGGCTCGAACAAAACCTTCGCCCAGATCCTAGCTCAGGACCCTGATACTGCCGCCCAGGAAATGCTCACCCTGCTGAACAACCTGATCCTTCAGGTTTATTCGGTACAGACCAAGAGCATCTTCCGCCCGACGCACATCCTGCTGCCACTGACCCAGTACGGCCAACTGACCACTTACCGAATCCCAAACACTTCGGATACGTTGATCAGCTACTTGGAGCGAGTGCTCAAGGTCACCTTCGAGCCCGTTCTCCAGCTGGCAGGCGCGGGCGCAGGCGGCACCGACCGCATGGTCGCCTACACCAAGAATCCGCAGTTCGCGAAGTTCCACCTGCCGATGCCGTTCACCTTGAACGCGCCAATTCCATCGCAGGGCGGCCTACTGTTCGAGGCTGCAGGTGTGGTTCGCACCGCGGGTACAGAGCTGCGTGTGCCTCTGTCCCACGCCTACGTCGACGGCATCTAAGGGGGTCACCATGTCTTCGAAGAAGATCTACACCAACGTCAGCGCCAACCCTGTCGTCCTCTCGGACGGCAGTTCGGTGCAGCCGGGTGAGCAGACCACCGAAGCGCAGTTCGAACTGGCCAAGGGCTCATTCTGGGAGCAGCACGGCCTGCTGGTGGCCGGCGCCCCGGAGCAGCCTGATGATGCCAATGGCGATCTGCAGGCGCTGACTGAGGAGAACACCCAGCTCAAGGCTGACCTCTTCGCCGCCCAGGCCAAGCTGTCCGATCTGGAAGCCGCCACCAAGGGGCACCCAGAGCAGGTCAAGGCCCTGGAAGATCGCCTCACCCAGGAGTTGGCCCGTGCCAGCAAGCTGGAAAGCGAGCTGAAAGACGCCCAGGCCAAGCTGGCCGCCAAGAAGTAACCCAGTGTCACGGCCCCTTCACCGGGGCCTATGACTGGAGACCCTGATGGCTTCCATCACGAATATCAGCTCGCACCGAATCGACCTAGCCGACCTATCGTTGGGCCCGGGCGAAGCGATCAAGCACTTCGACGACCGAGAGGCAGAGCGCCTGAAGTCGACGAACTACTACCGGGCCGGCTGGATCAAGGTTGGCCCGTCGCCCGAGCCTCAAACCGATCAGGAGTAGAGCTATGGCCCTGTCCACCATCGCCGTGAATATCTCTGTGAAACCGCGCTGGTGGTTCATCCCGGCGCTATACGCCATCAACTGCGTGAACATCGGCTCGATCTTCAAGGGTTACAGGCCCTGGGTGCCAATGTGGATGGTTCGGATCGGCATCCAGATCAAGATCAGCAGGATACTCCATGGCTGACCTAATCTATTCAGTCACGCCCGAGATGGTCGACGAGTTCCGCGAGTTCTACGAAGAGTTCGCCGACCCGGCAAAGTGGTCAGACGCCAAGATCACCAAGGCCCTGAACATCGCCAAGGGCGAATTCGGCACCTGCGGCAACTGGGGTCTCTATGGCCCCTATTCGTTCCTGCAGCGCGGCTGGTTCGCCCTGGCGGCCCACTACCTGACCTGGAATGCGGCCACCACTGCCGCGACCGGTGCCGATGGCAGCGCCACCACGCCCTACGCCGTGTCCAGCAAGAGCGTTCGTGATGAGTCGGTGTCATACGCCGTCCCAGGCGCGAACGCATCGCTGACGGCCTGGGAGGCGGCACTGGCTCTCACCCCGTACGGGCTTGAGTATCTCCACCTGCGGCAGCGGGCCGGCATGGGGGCGATCTGCGTATGATTCGACCCACCGTAAGCCTCATCGGCCGTCAGCAGGTCGAGCAGGCCATGAAGGACCTTGCCCAGCGCCTGGAGCGTGAACAGCGCGTGCTGGTGGGCGTGCCCAAGGGAGCTGGCGAATACGAGGATGGCCTTACGATCGCCACTGTCGCAGCCGTGAACAACTTCGGCAGCGCCGATGGACACATTACTGCCAGGCCGTTTCTAGCCCCGGGCGTAGAGCGCGGCGCCCCACAGTATATGCGCCTGGTTGAGCTGATGATTCCGCAGGTGCTTACCGGCGATATGCAGATGCGCACCTTGCTTGATCAGCTCGGCGAGCTCGCTGAGGGCAACGTCAAGCAGCAGATCCTGGATACCTACACGCCGCCTAACGCGCAATCAACGATCGACAAGAAAGGCTCCGATCATCCCCTGATTGATACCGGCAATGCGGGTCTTCTGGGCTCAATTCGCTATGTCATCGATGACGGCGCTGATCCTATCGAGGAGGGCATCTGATGGGCCTGAACATGCGCGGGCACGTCAGCGGCCCCTTCGTGACGCATCGTGGCGTGCAGAGGATGCGCTACAGCAGCGAGATCATCGACTTTGAACCGAAGCTGACCATGACGCTGCTCGACACGTTCGATGCCAACGTCCAGCCGGCCAGCGACAAGGAAATCGAGTTCCTCCAGATCGGCGCCGAGCGGGTCAACGATATTCGGGTCATCCATCGCAACGACGGTAAGGGCATCGAGGTATCAACCCCGGGAAACCTGGCCGACATCCTCGTCTTCGCCGAGACCCCGGACAAGCCCGCCACCTGGTGGAAGGCTATGGCCACCGACTACCGCCCTTGGCACAACTTCTGCCGCGCGGTGATAGCCAAGCTGGACCCGGCCGAGATCGAGAAGCTTCAGGGGTACGCCAATGGTTGACACCGTCGCCCTCACGAAGGTCGTGTGCCAGGTGGTCGTTGCCGCCACTGGCCTGCCAGCCAACAAGGTGATCGTGGGCGACCCGGGCACATCAGCACCCGCCGGTACCTACGCCGCCGTGCGCATCGACAGCCCGGCCCAGTTCGGTCAGGCGCTCAAGACGCAGCGCAACGTGCCAGCCGCCGATGACCCGCGGTTCGAGGACATCATCGAGCGCGTGGCGATCCAGTTCACGATCGGGTTCAGCATCAACATCTACCGCGCCGGCGCCATGGGCATGGCCATGTCACTGTGCGAGGCGAACAAGCGCGAGCCGATCAAGACCATCCTGCGCCGCGCCAAGCTGGGCTGGTCCCGCGTATCTCCCATCAACAACCTGACAGGCCTCTACCAAGCAGCTATGGAAGAGCGTTCGCAGGTCACCCTGTACCTCTACGGCGAATCCGTAGCTGAAGACCGCATTCAGCGGATCTACCGCGTCGGCTTCGAGGTTCAAACCGAACAATCTGGCGCCATCGCGCAAGGGGAAGTAAATGCCTTATCCGGCTGAGAACATCATCAACATCGTCACGAACATCCGTGCGGCCGGCCTGGGCACTGCCAACTTTGGCGCAGGCATGGTATTCGCGGACTTCGACTCGTCCACTGACGCGACCTTTGCCGAGGGCTCGTACCGAGACTACGGCGGCGCCTCGGCGGTCGCGGCGGACTTCAGTATCGCGTCCGACCCATACCTTGCCGCACTGGCCTGGTTCTCGGCAGTGCCTAAGCCTCGTTCGCTGCGCATCTACCTGCGCCAGGAGAATGACAGCCCGGTCGAATCTCTCAATGACGCCATCAACAAGCGCATCTGGTTCTACTGGTATGAGTTCGAGACCACCATCCGCGCGAACGACGCCGATGTGCTGGCCCTGATCGCTGCCGGTGACGCTGCAGGCAAGTTCTACGCTGGCACCACGAACCAATCCTCGGTGCGCGACCCTAGCCTGGCCACTGACATCGCCAGTAAGGCCAAGCTGCAGGGTTCGCGCCGGTCGTTCTTGCTCAGCCATGCCACTGCCCCGTATGCCGGTTTCGAGCTGGGTGCCGTGTTCAGCCGGGTCAACTTCAATGCCGCGAACTCGACCATCACCGGCGAGTTCAAGAAGCTGCCAGGCATCGTTGCCGAAGACCTGACCAGCACCGCCTACAGCGCGATGAAGGAGAAAGGCGCGCCGTTCTATACGATCGTCGAAACCGGTGGCCAGGTGGATGCCGGCCGGGTGATCAACTCCAGGTCGACATCGAGCTTCGGCGAGTTCATCGACGACGTGTTCAATCTTGACGGTTTCGTCAATGCCTTGATCGTGAACCTCTACAACGCCCTGGCCAACGTGCCGACCAAGCTGAAGCAGACCCCCGAGGGGCAACAAGTGCTGATCGATGCTGCGGCCCAGATCGGCCAGCGCTTCATCGACAACGGCTATCTCGGCCCGCGGCAGTACACCAGCGACGAGACAGGTGAAGAGGTTCTGAGCGACGGCTACGAGATCCTCAGCAAGGCTGACGACATTCTCGACCTCACCGACGCCGAGCGCGCAGAGCGCTTGGCTGCCCCAATCATCATGCGCCTGTTCCGTGCCGGCGCCATCCACGCCGTAGACGTCACCGTCAACGTCGACTGAGGAGAGCCAGAGCATGGCACTGAGTGACCTGTCTGTAGAAAACACCATCGTGGTGATCACCGGCGTTGGCGTGCTGGATGACTGGGGGCGGACTGACCCTCCCTTCACGATCGAGCCGATCGACGACCAGGCAATCCTGAGTCGAGGCCTGGGTGGCAATGCTGTCCGCTTCCACCGCAAGAACCCAGGCCTGCGCCTGACCGTCAACCTGATGCCAGGCAGCCCCCAGGCCCTGGCACTGCAGGCCCAGGTCAACGCTAAGTCCGAGGTGTCTGGCTCCTACGCATCCATTGCCGGCCTTGAAGGTGCCGTCTTCTCCGAAGGCGTCATCACCCGCGGCAAGTCGATGGCACGCGGCGGCCCAGGCATGAACGACGCTACGTTCGTCATGGAATTTAACAAGGACAAGGTGGTATGACCCAGGCTCAAGACTACGTTCGTACCATCGAGCATGAGGGCGTGACCTACACATTCGGCATGCCCAGCGCTGAAAAGCAGCGCGCCGTGCTGTTCCGCCTTGGTAAATACGGTGTCGAGCCGCTGATTCGCGGCCTGGCCCAGGCCGAACTGGGGGCCGCCTCTTCGGTGGCCATTGCCGGCCAGATCGTGGGCGTGATGTTGTCCCGCATCCCAGAGGATGACTTCAACTTCATCTGCGACACGATGCTGAGCCAGCTGCACAAGGATGGCCAACTGGTCGGAATGCAGCAGTTCTCAGGCCGCCTGAAAACCTACTTCACCCTGGTGGTTCTGGCCCTCGGGAATGTGTTCGAGGATTTTACCGGACTCCTGACCCTCTTCCAGAGCTCTACCGGTTCAGCCGCGGAGCCCGAGGCGAGTCAGGAGAGCGCCTCAACCCAGCCATCGACTGGGACCTCTGGCGACCCTGCATAGGGATCCCCGGGGTTTGCCCTCCGCTCTGCACCTACAAAGACCTCACTGACGGCACCTACTCGCTGGGCTGGGTCAAGCGCGCCAACCTGGCGATGGATGAAATGCTGTACGTGCGGCAGCTGAACGACGAGATCCGGAGAGCGAACCCTTGAAAGTACTCGAAAGCTTCCTGATCGCTCTGGGCATCAAGGTCGACGAGAAATCGTTCCAGAAGGCCGACGCGGCTTTCGGCGGGCTCACCAAGTCAGCGCTGCAGTTCGGCGCCGTGCTGGCAAGCAAGCTGGCCATCGACAAGGTGGTGGGCGACTTCAAGAGCGCCGGCACCGAGCTGAACAACTTCAACCGACTGACTGGGCTCAGCACCCAGAATGTGCAGGCTCTGGGCCAGGCTCTGGCCGCTCAGGGTGGGAATGCGCAAGACGCCTTCGCAGCCATGCAGAAGATCCAGGACCTTATGGCATCCCCCATCACCGGGAATGTCGGCTGGTTTGGCGATGTGGCCAAGCTGGGGCTCGATCCGAACGCCATCATCGGCGCTCAGGACACGGCCGAGGCACTGGCCAACATCGCCGGCGCCTTCGAGAGGATGACGCCGCTGAATCAGCGCCTCGCCGGCCAGGCCTTGGGCTTCGACGAGAACACCATACGCCTACTGATGAAGGGGCGCGACGAGGTCGAGAAGCAGCTGGATTCCCGCAGCAAGCTGGGGATCATGACCCAGAAGCAGGTCGAAGACGCGGCCCGCCTCACCAAGGCGAACGCTGAGCTCAACCTGGTATTCACCGACATGGGGAACACCATTGCGGGCGAACTGGTGCCGGCCTTTGCCGAACTGGCTGAGGACTTCACTGCCTTCTACCGCGACAACAAGGACCTGGTGGATTCTGGGCTGGAGGCCTTCTTCGGCACCCTGGCCAAGAACATCGAGCTCGTCTCGGCTGCCCTGGTGTTGATGGGAGGTGCCAGCGCACTGAAAGGCCTTGCTGCGCTGCGTGCGCTGGTTGGCTTGGGTGGTGCCGCAGGAGCTGCTGGAGCTGCCGGCGCAGCGGCCGGAGGTGCGGCTGCTGGTGCATCGGGATTGGCTGTGGCCGGTGGTGGCGCGGCTGCTTTGCTGTACTCCGGCAGCCTGAGTGCTGGTGAAGATCAGGATTTGCTGAACAACCGTCTTCGTAAGGGTGGCTCAGAAGCCGCAGTGGCGGTCATGGACTTCTTCCGCGCCAAGGGCTGGTCTGCGGAGCAGGCGGCTGGCATCGCGGCGAACCTTGAGCAGGAAAGCGGATTCAGGCCTGACGCCGTTGGTGACGGCGGGAATGCCTACGGCCTTGCCCAGTGGCACCCGGACAGGCAGGCGAACTTCGCCAAGTACTCCGGCAAAGACATCCGCAGTTCCACCGCGACCGAGCAGCTCGAGTTCATCCATCACGAGCTGACCAAGGGAGCCGAGAAGTCGGCGGGCGAGCGCCTGAAATTGGCCGCAAGCGCAAGACAGGCAGCCGGCATCGTCTCTCGTTACTACGAGCGCCCCGCAGACGCCGACGGCGAAGTGTCCAGGCGAGGCGATATCGCCGACAACTACGGTCTGCCCCAGGCGTCAGGCTCGACAGCACCTATTTTGGACCTGCGCGACCCCGAGCAGTGGGCAAAGGTGCAGGCCGATCTTTCCAGATCCGGTAAGAAAGGGCCGAGCATCCTGGAGCAGATCGAAGCGTGGGCGAAAAACCAGCGCCGGGCACCGGAGCAATACACCGCAGGCGATGTTGTTACGCCGGCAGCCTCGCCTTTGGCGCCTGCGACAAGCCCTGCGACGCCAGGACAGTCGGTGCATAACGTGGATAACCGCCAGTTCCATATCCACGGCGCTGATACCGAGAAGGTCAAGCAGCTTTACAACGAGCAGCTCAGCACCCTGATTGACCACACCACCCAAGACTTCAGGAGCCCTGAAAAATGAGCATCGCCGATGGGGTCATGAGCATCTTTTCGAAGGCGCTGCCCATGCTTGGCCCTATCGAGTTCGACGCCAAGCTTGAGGGTGCAACCAGCAAGGCCGTGCAGCTAACCGAGTTCCCAGTGGAGTTCGGCACCAATGGCAACGACCATGCGCGCCTGCTGCCAGACCGCTACCTGCTGACTGGCGCGGTTTCCAACACCCCGCTGGGTATTGGCCTGGATGATTTGGGCATGATGGGGGTTGGCGCAATCTCCAGCGCCATCGGCGGCGTGGCCGGGGCTGCGATATCGACGGTTTCGGCCTACTTGCTCTCAGGCAGCGAGGCAACCCGGGCTGCAACCGCCTGGGCGGCTTTGACGGCGCTCCTCCAGTCGCGCGCTAGGTTTGACCTGGTCACCGAGTACGAAACGCTAAAGAACATGGTCCTGATACGACTGGATCAGCGCACTCGACCCGACGACGAGGATGGTCTCGTGTTCGTGGCTGAGCTGCAGCAGGTAAGGGTTATCAGCTCGCAGGTGACACGCGGCGTAACTTCGTCCGATCAGCTGCTCCAGAACGACCCTGTGGCGACTCAAGGCGCGCCGATGGTCTCGTCCGGCTCAGCTTCGGTCGAGGTGATCCAGTGAGCCGCTATAAGGTAGACATCCAGGCCCTCCCAGCGCAGACCTTCAACGCTCCGCTCGGCAGCAACACCCTCGTTATCGAACTGCAATGGATGGCCAGGCTGGAGGTGTTCCGCGTGAGCATTAGCACGGCCTCTGGCAACTTGCTGACCGCTGGACGGTTCCTTCTGCCTGACGTAGACCTGCTGGCCGGCCTGTATCCACCGCCAAAGGTGAATTACGGATCGTTGATCCTCGAAGGCAAGCAACCCACCCCAGACAATCTGGGGGTCGACAACACGCTGGTGTGGTCCGATGAGCGATGAAATCTATCTACGCCGGTACCGGCTGAAGCTTGGCCGCGACTCAGGCGGCAAGATCTACGAGATGCGGCCTGACAGTGATGGCTTGCGCATTACTTTCCAGGTCATCCACTTCGCCGGCAATGCTTTCAGTGTGGCCGAGATCACCATCTACAACGTGTCCGACTACTCGACTCGGCAGATGCTGGGCGACGGCGCGGCCAAGAAATACGAGTTCATTTCGCTGGAGGCCGGGTATGCCAGCACCTTCGGCAGCGTGTTCCTGGGCCAGATCACCAACGTGCAGAAGGTCATGGAAGACGGCGGCTCAACTCGGGGCGTCAAGTTCTTCTGCCGCTCGCAGGCTCAGGAGCGGGATGAGCGAATCATCAACCTGACGCTGTCGCCAGAGACTGACCCTGTCCAGATCATCGAGGAGTGCGCCCAGCGCTTCGGCGGAGAGATCCAGTTCTTCGGAGATTTCGCCGATCTCAAACGCCGGTCCGGGGGCACGGTTCTGCAGGGCAGCCCGGTCGCATGCATGAACGAGCTGGCCAGCGCCTGGGAGTTCGACTGGATGATCGAGAACGGCGCCACCAAGATCATCAAGAAAGGCTTTGCGATGCCCAACGAGGTGTTCGTTATTAACGCGTCCAGCGGCATGATCGGCTCACCGGTGGTGACCGACACAGAGGTCGGCATCAGGTGCGCCCTGAACCCCAAGCTTAAGCTCGGCGACACCATCAAGCTCGAATCCATGGCCCCGCAATTTGAATTCTCCGGGGCCTTTTTCTATGAGGTCCCGCGCACCATTGGCGAAGGCTTCTACCGCATCAACTCCCTGGCCATCATCGGTGACTCACACGGCGACGAGTGGGAAAGCCAAATCAGCTGCCTGCGGCTGGACACCATGGCCCAGTCTGGAATCTCTGATAGGGCGACTCGATGAATGACCCGTTGGCATCCCGCACCCGGGAACAGTTCGCGAAAATGCTGCGCGAGATCTTCGGCGAATACCTCAAGGACAACGTCCGCACCAGCGTTCCCGGGCATGTGCTTAGCTTCGATCCCGACACGCAGCTGGCAGAGGTGCAGATCGGCCTTATGCTAGAGCCTCGGGTGGGAGATCCGGAGCCGCGCAGGCAGATTGTTCGAGTGCCAGTTCAGTTCTGGGGTGGATCAGGCGGAACTCTTGAGTGCCGTATTGGGGCCGGTGTTGAAGGAGCCATTTTCTTCTCTCAGGAGTGCATCGACTCCTGGGTAGACCAAGGTGGCGTGGCCGCCAAGTCCGAGCCGCGCCGGTTCTCCATCAATGATGCCTACTTCACCCCCGGGATTCGCTCGGTACCAGGGGCGATCACCGATTTCGCTAATGACGGCATCCGCCTACGCAACAACAGTGGGTCGATGTACGCCTGGCTGAAGGATGACACCTCAATTTCGCTGAGCAACGGCGCCGGGTTCATCACCATTGGCGCCGACGGCACCGTGAACATCAACGGTGTGACCATCAGCCCTGCCAGCCTGGTCACAACGCCGAACGACGTTGTAGCGGGCGAGATCAGCCTCAAGCTGCATCGTACCTCCGGCGTCCAGCAAGGCACGCAGATCAGTGGAGTACCCATCCCATGACCGTTCGCAAGCTCGACGCCAACGGCGACCTGGCAATGGGGCAGGAAAAGCTCATGACCGGCTACTCAGCCGAAGAGGTGGCGCAGAACGTGCGCACCCGCCTCAAGTTCTTCCTGGGCGAATGGTTCCTGAACACAGCCGACGGCACCGATTGGTTCGGCGGCGTGCTGGGAAAAGGATCACGCCTGGCGACGCGGGAGTCGATCATCCGCCGCCGCATCCTGCTCACGCCAGGTTGCGTGGGCATGACGGCCTTCAGCGTCACCTCGGATGCAGTAACCCGCCAACTGACCGTGGCCGCGACCATCATCAGCGCCTCAGGCGAGAGCGCCGACATCAACTTCGTACAGGCAATCGTCTAATGGCCGAAATCAATGACCAGGGCATCACGGGCACTTCGCTGAATGAGTACTTGGCCGACCTGCAGACCCGGACGCTCGCGATAGACCCGGATTGGAACCTTGACCCTGATACGCCGGATGGCGAAAAGCTCGGTATCGACGCCGAGATGCTGGCCAACCTGGACGAAGGCATCGTGGCCGCCTACCGGGCCAAGGACCCGGACAGCGCGACGGGTGAGGCCTTACGCAACATTGGCAAGATCTCAGGGGTTGCCATTCGCGATGCCACCTACTCGGTCGCACCGATCACCATCACTGGCCCAGCCGGCACCGTGCTGCCGGCCAACTCGCAGATTCGCAGCAAGGTCGACAACACTCTCTGGCTGACCACCGCTGCGATCGTGATCGGTGTCTCGCAGAGCGCCACCGGCTTCGCTACCTGTGTTACTCCCGGTCGCGTGCTGGCTGCAGCCGGAGAGCTGACAGTGATCGGCACCCCATACCCTGGTTGGTCATCGGTGACCAATGCCGCCGCCGCCCCGGGCGAAGATGCTGAATCGGACGTTGAATTTCGCGCCAGGAGAAACAATTCGGTGTCGCTGCCTGGCAGCAACATGAAGGACAACATGCTGGCAGCTGTCGCCAACGTAGCCGGCGTGACGGATGTGAAGATCCTTGAGAACAACAGCGATGAGCCAGCTGACCCTGACGGCATCCCTTACACCGCAATCGCGGTCATCGTGAATGGCGGCTCAGACCAAGACGTTGGCCAGGCGATGTACTCGAAGTACAACCCGGGCACACCGATGTACCCCCGTTACAGCACCAAAACCGACACTTGGGTAGATCCTCCTGGGGCGACCGGGGTGAAGGTGCAGATCACGTCGCCTTCCACCGGTAACAACGAAACGATGACGTTCCAGCGTGCAGTGGCCCTACCGATATACGTTTCGGTTGAGGTGCAGCGAAAGGGCAACCTGCCAAGTGATATCGAGCAGCGCATCAAGGACGCCATAGTTGAGGACTCGACCAAAAAGCTGTTCTCCGACGACCAGGTGAAGGGATTCAACCAGGGCGGCTACGACATTGGCGAAGTGGTACCCGTCGGGCGCCTGTACACGCCAGTCAACAAGGTGCTGGGCCAGTACGGCGACAGCTACATCACCAGCTTGACCATAGGACTGAGCGCCGGCAGCCAGGGCGTGGCACCAATTCAGCCAGGGATTGCCGAATTGGCGACCTTCGACCCAGACAACATCACGGTATTGGTACCGCTATGAAAATGGACCATGTAGCGCGCGCCAAGAAGCGGATCATCAACCAGTACCGCGGCAAGCAGCGCATGACGCGCTGGCTCACGCTCACCCCGACTATCGCCAACGAGAAGCTTGAGAAGCCGATCAGCCAGATCTATTCGGCCTACGACGTGGACAGCGCCACAGGCGAGGACCTGGATGTTATCGGGCGCATCGTTGGGGTGCCCAGGCCAATACTGCGCGCCGCCGCCTATGACGTATTCGGTTACGCCGGCAACGACAACTACACCAATTACAACGTCGCGCCCTACATCGGCGACGGCGCTGCGGTGGATGCACCGCTGAACAATGACCTGTATCGCAAGCTGATAAAGGCGAAGATCGCCCGAAACGTCAGCGACGGCACCAGCGACAGCATCATCAAGCTGCTGGAGGTCGTTATAGGGGTTAAGGTCACCGCGCTGAACAGTAACGGCGACAAGTCGTTCGACATCGGGATTGCATCGGAACTCGACAACACCACGCAGTTCCTGCTGGAAAACTTCGACCTGATCCCAAGGCCTCAGGGAACCAGGATAGGCCAGATCTACATCCTGCCCACCAACATCAGCGAGATCGAGCGCACATCAAGCCTGATCTTCAACTATGCCAACTTCACCCTGCCTGGAGACGTTTCCTGATGGCACGAGAGGCTTTCAATACCCGCTGGGCACAAGGCGTCGAGACCCAGGACAACGACAACACCTTCAAGGTGCCCGACAACGCCCGGCAGAATACCGGCTGGGAGGGTGGGCAGGACAAGGACGCCCCGCGCGCAGGCCAGGAAAACTGGTGGCACAACCGAGTAGATTCTGCACTGCAGGACCTCGAGCGGCGCGGAGTAATGGCCTATCACCCGCAGGCTGTTTATTCAGCCGGGGCACCATGCTATACGCCAGAGGACGGGCTGTTCTATGAGTCCGTTGCCAATGCCAACGTAGGTAATGCCCCGGCCAGTAGTCCGACCTACTGGCGCTTGATCGGCGCCAGCCTTTATTCGTCATTCAGCGTTGGCGAATACAAGGATGTGGCTCACAACGGGTCTCCTGATCCCGGCTGGCTGAAGTGTGTTGGGTCGGTACTTATCCGATCGGCCTACCCCAAGCTATTCGCTGTGATCGGCACAACTTACAACACAGGTGGTGAGCTCAGCACCGAATTCAGGCTGCCCGACTGGCGCGGGGTATTTCCTCGCTTCCTGGATGATGGGCGCGGGCTGAACTCAGGACGTACGCTCGGCAATACGCTGGAGCCAAGTCAAAACCTGGCTCACTCGCACAGCGCATCAGCCGCAGCAGCGGGCCAGCACAGCCACACTATGACATTCATGCTGGACCGGACAGTTGGTACGCCTGGCAACGCCGTGTACGGCGATGAAAACTACTACGGCACTGAGACAAAGAGCACATCTCTAGGCGGCACACATACCCACACGATAAGTCTCGGTTCAAACGGCGGCACGGAAGCGAGGCCAGTCAACCTCGCCCAGGTTAGGTGGATTCGATACCTATGAACCAGAAAACCGTCTACCAGTACGACCAGAACGGCTTCTACCTCGGTGAGACGATCGCCGAACGCGACCCTCAAGTGCCGGGTAACTGGCTTCTTCCAGCCGGGTGCACCGAAACGAAGCCGCCGATCTTCACCGCCGGCAAGCTGCCGAAGTGGGTCGGCTACAAGTGGAAACTGATCAGCCCGTAGGTGAGATATGGAACGTAAGGCGAAGAGGCGCTTCACCGACAAGATGGAGCTTTTCTGCCTCGCCTATGTCGAGACCGGGAACGCCTCCGAGGCCTACCGGCGGTCCTACGACACTTCCAAAATGGCCGACAAAACAGCCCAGCGGGAGGGTTACAACCTCCTACAAAACCCTCTCGTTCAGGCACGCATCGAAGAATTAAGGATCAAGGTCATGGAACGTCACGAAATCACCGTGGACACGCTCCTGGCTGAGCTGGAAGAGGCCCGCCTGCTCGGTAAGGAAACCGGCAAGGCTTCTGCCATGGTCACTGCCTCGATGGGAAAGGCCAAGCTTCTGGGTCTCGACAAGCAGATAGTCGAGTTGACCGGCAAGGGTGGTGCGCCCATCGAGACGAAATCCACTGTCAAGGTTGACCAGGAAGCCCTTGAATCTGTTCTGTCTCGCCTATGAGTGCACTCCTCGATTGGGAAACCATGAGCATCGAGGAGAAGCAGGCCGCCAAAAGCATCAGTGAACACTCGCCGCTTTCGTTCATGAGGGTGTGGTTCCAGCTGAACCAGGGCATGAAGATGCTCTGCAACTGGCACCACCGGTACATGGACCACACAGCGCTGCGTGTGCTCAGGGGCGAACTGAAGAACGTCGTGTTCAACATGCCACCAGGTGGCACCAAGACCGAATACTGGTCGATCCACCTCCCAGCCTATGCCATGACAGTGCGCGACCGTACGCGCACGCTGAACGTGTCCTACTCGAACTCCCTGGTGGTGGAGAACTCCGGGCGGATTCGGTCGATTGTCTCTAGCCCTGAATACCAGGAGCTTTGGCCTGTTTCGATGGGTAAGGCCGACGTCGAGAACTGGTCGTTGATCGACGGCAAGGGCCGTACCCGGCACCAGCTGTTTAGCCGCTCCACCGGTGGCCAGATCACCGGCTGCCGGGGCGGCTACATTTCCAAGGACTTCACCGGGTTCATCAACCTGGACGACCCGGAGAAGGCCGACAGCGCATTTTCGGCGACCATGCGGGCCAAGGCCCAGCGCATCGTCACCAACACGCTGCGCAGCCGGCGCGCCTCGCCAGATACGCCTGTAATCTGCACGCAGCAGCGCCTGCACACGGACGACGTTTCAGGATTTTTGCTCAAGGGTGGCATGGGCCTGGATTTCGCGCACATCAAGGTTCCGGCCTTGGTGACCCGCGAGTACATCGCCAGCCTGCCCCCGGAGATCCGTGAGCACGCCGAACGCGACGTTTTTAGCGGTCCTTCGGTAGTGCGCGGCGGCGTCGAATACTGGTCCTACTGGCCGGCAAAAGAATCGGTCTACGACCTGATGGCCCTGTGGGACAAAGACGCCTACACCATGGTCAGCCAGTACCAGCAGGAGCCCGTGGCGCTCACAGGCGGCATGATCGACGCTGACTGGTTCAAGACCTACGAGCAGCTTCCATTCCTAGTCTGGCGCGGCGTTTATGTGGACACGGCTCAGAAAACAGACGAGCAGCACGACTTCTCGGTGTTCTCCCACTGCGGCCTGGGAATCGACGGAAACCTCTACGTTATAGAGATCGTCCGCGGCAAGTGGGATGCTGGCGACCTTGAGGCCGAAGCCTTGAGGGTTTGGCAGCGCTGGAAACCATGGGACCAGTTCAGACCCGCCACGCTGCGCTATATGAAGGTTGAGGACAAGTCGAGCGGCACCGGCCTGATCCAGACGATCAGCAAAAAAGGCTCTATCCAGATAGAGCCCCAGTCGCGTGGACCGAACTCCAACAAGGTGGTTCGCTGCATGGATGCTGTGCCCTGGCTCAAATCTGGACGGGTTTTTGTGCCCGCCATATTCGACGATCAAGGCAATCCAATAAAGCATGTTAAGGACCATCGGGGCGAGATCATCGGCCCGACCGAATGGGTAACTCCATTCCTCACCGAGGCCTCTGCCTTCACGGCTGACGACAGCCACGACTTTGACGACCAGGTCGACACCATCTTCGACGCCGTCGCTGACATGCTAATCAACAACACCGGCAGCTTCTTCTCCAGCGGCTGGATCTCGTAATCCCCTTGATTCGCTGACCGCGCCTAGCGCGCTCTCAAAACTCGCCCAAAGGAAATGACATGGCTGATCAAACTCAGCGCCTTGAAATCGCGACTGTGCGCGCGGAAGTCGGCAGCAACATCGTTTACCGTTTCGCCAACGACCCTGCCGGTGAACCCGCCATCCCTACAGAGTCGGGCGATATTCAGAACCTCAAGCAGGTGATTCTGGGCATTCAGTCCGATGCCGCCGAAAAGATCAGCATCTCCACAACCATCTTCCCGAACGTGGCCGCCGGCCTGGCCGGAACCGTCGACCAAGAGATTTTCCTGGTTCAATCGGATGACGCCAACGAGATTTACACCGTCTGGAAGAACAACGCTGGATCTGCGGTGAACACCGGCAAGAGCGCCATGTCCTCCGAGGCAATCCAGCAGGCGCTTGATGCTTCCAATGAGGCCGCGCAAGCGGCGGAAGATGCGGCAGACGTGGCAACCGCGAGAACCGCTCGCTACCTCGCTCCTTCAGGCACTCCTCCGGTAGTGCGCGATAATGGGCTCCCTCTTGAGATCGGTGACGTCTGGTTCAACACCGATGACCAGGCCGAATACATCTATAAATCGAGTGGCTGGGAGGCAAACGACAGTACCGTAGCGCTCGATGCGTACAAGGAATCACTCGAAGAGCAATCGGGAGCCGGCGGAGCTGGACTAGTTGGTTTTGACGATGGAACTGTCGCCGATATTTTGGCCTTCGCCAAACCATTCGCCGACTACTCCGCGATCCGCGCCTATTCGGGAATCGCCACGGCAGGCCGCGTGCTGTCGCGCAACCTGGCGGGTGAGTTTCGCGTTGATCCGTCCAGTTCGGCCGCAGACAACGGCGCCACCATCCTGGTTGATGCCATGGGTCGGCGCTGGATTCGCCAGTTCTTCGGGCCGATCGATGTGCGCTGGGCAGGCGCCATCGGCGGCACAACTACCGACGACAATTACCAAGCCATCCAGAAGTGCTGCGATATTGCGGCAGCGGCTGGCGGAGGCGCGGTCATGCTCTGCGAAATGTACCGCAAGGCCGATACCTCGGTATCTATCAAGCCGGGTAACAACGTTACCATCTTCGGGCTAGGCGAAGGCACTGGCATCTTCCACGACGACCGCCCGGACAACCCAGTGCGCCAGGACGTCATCGACCTCAGCCTGACGATTGGCGTGACCCTGAAGGATTTTCGCATCGTCGGCACGGTGAAGACCTACCCGACCGAAACCAACCAGAAGAACGCCATTGTCGGCACCAACGTGCGCAACGTGCGGATCGAAAACGTCACGCTCGACTCGCTGCGCTTCATGGCGATCAACCTGCACTACGTGCGCGGCGGCGTGGTAACCCACTGCACATTGCGCGATGTGATGCGCGATGGCGTGCGCATGACGCACTCGCAGGACATCAGGATCACAGATAACGACTTCGAGCGCGTTGCCGACGATGCAATTGCCTTGCACATGCTGGATGCGTCGACAGCGCCTGTCGGTTCCGGTGCCGTGGTCACCGGCAACACCTTCGAGTTCTGCCAGGGTGTCAAGATCCTCGGCGCCAAGGTGATCACTGTTGCGGATAACGTCTGGCGTCGCTCCATCCGCCTGCCGCTGGTCATCTCCAACAACTACGACCTTGAAGGCAACACGGCGGTTTTCGCGGTCAACATCCACGACAACCATTTCGTCGACACCTTCAACAACTACCGCACCACCCTTTCCGATTGCGTGATGAGCATCACCTTCCGCAATCGCACCAACGGCGCCTTGTCAACACGCCCAGGCGTCAACTCGTCGGTGTTCCCGTACAACTACCTGAACGACAACGACGCAGCCGGCGCCGTCAATATTGGCGCTTACGGGGTCAACATCCACGACAACAAGATCTACCGCACCATCGATGCAACCGGTCAGCTGCTGTCGACGCTTGGCTATGGCAACGTTCTGGACCGCAAAGGCGGCTCGGCTGATGAAGGCTATTTCGACCCGATCCTGACCAGCACTTTCTTCGACACGCACGGCATCCGCGTGTTTGGCGCCATGCGTGGGCTGAACATCCACGACAACGAGTTCTCCGGCGGAGGCATCAACAAGTCGGCAATCATCATCGACGGTAACGACTCGAACGGCGTGCATGAGGATCAGCTGGTTCACGACAACATCTTCACCGACTGGCCGGGTATCGGTGTGGACCTGCGGCGCACTGCTTTCGCCGCGCGCTATGTGTCGGTCCGCGGTAACAAGTTCAACCTTGATCCGCTGATGCGCCACCCCGACCACAACGCTGACAACACGTGGTCGTCTATCGCCAATGTCGTGGCCATTGCTTGTGGTGCTACTGGGCTGCATGGCTTCGCCGAAGCGAATGAGTTCGAGCATTGCGCAGCGGTCGTCGACCAGCCAACTCGGCTGTCGTGGGGACGTTCCAACCTGGTAAAATGGCAGCCACCAGGGAGCGGCACAGGGCTTGACGATAACGCCGCAAACAAGGGGGTGCGCTATATTCCGTCTGCCGTTCGCTTTGTGCACGTCATCTACAACGGTGATCCATCCTCGCTTGCGTTCAAGAACATCACCACCACGCCGCGCATGTCGGCAGGCGCGATGCCAAACTCCGGCACCTACGTCTACGGCCATGTCACGGAAAACACCACGCCATCCCTCCTTGGGACTGCTGGTGCTCGTTATACGATCATGGGCTGGGTGCGTCTGAACACCGGAGCGAATCACGTGCTGAACACCGACTGGGCAGAGCTTCGTGCGCCTACAGGCGCTTGATGCGCGGACTTAAGGCGGTCCCGTTTGAAATTTGAAGATGAGGATGATAGGTTCTATTCAAATTTTTCAAGGGACTGCAACCTAAATGGCCGAGAATACAGAGGCTTACAAGGCACGGCACAAAGCAATCTCGTATTTTGTGGACAGGAAAGGCTATGCAGAGAAATATAGCCTCGAAGAGGGTATAGACCCAGTAGACCACTACCTTGAGCATGGATCGACAGGCAAGTTCGATCCGAGCGAATTCTTTTCGTCGTCCTACTACCTTGAGCGTTATCCTGATGTGGCCAGAGCAGGCATTAACCCCCTGCTACATTACGTCAGGTTCGGTACAGAGGAGGAGCGCTCGGTAATTTCGCCGTCTTCACTCCAGGGCAAATGCCTAAATTTCGACGCTTCTGCGCCGGAGCTCAACTCCCACAAATGGGAGCCACCGTGCGTTATTTATGATGATCAGCTCAGCCAAGACAAGGCTGAAATGCTTGACATCATGGTTAGTCTTAACGATAGCCCTGCCTCGGCAGTCATCGTTAATCGCAAGTCTGATGATTGGCTTATAGTTTTTTCAGGTCGAACAGAAAACTTCTTCCTTGTCAGGAAGATGCTCAGCTTCTGGGGGAATATTCTATTTATCAGGGACAAGGTAGAGAAGTACTACTGCGCAAATAGCAGGCTGCCAGCTGTTGATCGTCTGGGTGCGTATATTGAGTTTCTGACCGGCCCCAGGTCTGGGAAGACCATTCTTATTGGGCAATCATACGGCGGCTATACTTCTCTTTATCAGTCGATCCACATTGGCGGCGCTCTTACGTTCGCATTCTCCCCTCAAGTTTTTCATCCAAAAAAATACCCACACGGCATGTACTTCGAGAAGGGCATTCGTAAAGTAATGCCTGAGGATATCGCTCCTGACCTTCTGGATTGCCTCAAAAAGGCGGACGATGCTCCACGCTATGTAATTGCAGGTATGTCAGAGTCGTCCCATGATTCGACGTACTATTGGGGAGACGCGATTGGTGCGGGACTGGCGGCCGGGACCGGCAAGGCGGTCGGAATTATCGTTAATAGAAACGAGCATTCAACAATTAAATATCTTGACGCGGCAAAGTTCTTTGGCGTTGTGAAAGATAATTTTGAAGTTCTTATGAGCTCTATGCATGAAGGAGCTAACATTTTGGCTGACAGTCAAGTGTATTATCAGGTCGGTACAGACCCTAAAGACGATCAGATGTAAAGGCGCCGCGTAGTGCGGCGCTCTCTTCAAGCAATCAAGGGCATTGCAGAGCAATCGACCTCATGCTCATGAATGAAGTCCTCGGTACCTGGTCGGTGGGCTCCCCATACGGCCCGGTACGCCTCACCAAGAGAAGCCGCTTCAGATTCGGCAGATGCTTTATCTTCATGCACCGACGGAAGATGCCAGCTGGTTCGAGTACTGGACAGCACACCCCATCCGGACACCCAGTCACCACCGGCAGCGTGCGGTGCCAAATTCCCATGAATTTTTGCTGCTTTCATCACTGATCCTTAGCAGGGAAAGCTTCAAGGATAATCGAACCAATTCCTAAAGTAATCCTGTCAGCCCGCCACGCGCGGGCTTTTTTTTCGCCTGGAGAAAACCCATGACCACACCCCGCGGCGTTCGTAATCGGAACCCCGGCAACATCGACTTCAACTCCCGCAACGACTGGCAAGGCCAGATCGGCAAGGAACCTGGCGGGCGGTTCGCCATCTTCGACACACCTGAGAATGGCATCCGCGCCTTGGGCAAGTTGCTGATCAACTACCGGGGCAAGGACGGCATGCCCGGCGTGGGCGGGAAGGGCATCGACACCGTGCTCGAAACCATCAACCGCTGGGCACCTAGCAACGAGAACGACACCAAGGCTTATGCCGCGGCTGTGGCCAAGCGAATTGGCGTGCGCACCACAGACCCGATCAACATCAAAGACCCGGCCACACTGCGCGGGATGGTGGTCAGCATCATCATCCACGAGAACGGCGGCAACCCCTACACGCCGGCTGTCATCGATGAAGGCGTGCGGCGGGCTCTGGCATGACCTGGCTGGGCGCGGTACCAGCCTGGTGCTGGTGGCTGATCGCGCTGGTTGTCGTTGCCGGAGGCCAGCAGTATCGAGTGGTGCTAGCCCAGGGCGAGACAGCCGAGGCTCGTACCGAACTGGCCGACTATCGCCTGGTGATCGCTGAGAACAGCCGGCGAGCTGCAGCACAAGCACGCGCTGAGGAGCAGCGCCGGCAGAAGGTAGCAGACGAGGAGAGTGAGCATGCACGCAAGAAACTGGAAGAGGTCACCAGCCGCGCTACTGCTGCTGAGTCTGCTGCTGGCGGGCTGCGCGGGGAGATCGCCCGACTGCGCGCCGGCCACAGAGCCACCTGCGATACCATCGCTACCCAGCAGCGCCAGGCAGGAACCGCTGCCGTCGTGGTGCTCGGGGGATTGCTTGAAGAGTCTGACCGAATGGCGGGCAGCTGCGCAGCAGCGCTTGAGCGAAGTCGAATAGCTGGGCTTGCGTGCGAGGCGACCTATAATGGCCTCTCTATAAAGGAGAGGAATCGGAGTGAACAATCGTTACGGTAACTTCAAGCCTGGGGAGTTATTGCCTGGCATCACCATGCCGCCAGAGATCCACGGCCTACTGCGGCAGCGGGTCACTGAGATCGAGGTTAGTGACACGGCAACGAATTGCCTGATCGCCCAGGCGCGTGCAGAGAGCTTGGTCGAGGCGCTTGAGGTGCTAAAGGCGATCCCGGCTGAAGCCATTGAGAGGTTGTACCTAGTGATCTTGCAGTCTGCAGAGACCCGGCTGTCCGAGCTTGGCGGTTAGGTAAACGGAGTATTTGGAATTGGTCGGCAGAACGCCGGCGGAGGGATACAAAAAAAGGGCCATTCGGCCCTTTTCTGTTAGCGCTTTCTTGCGAAGAAAGCGTCGAGCGCTCTGTCGGCCGACTCGTTCTGTTCGGCGGTCGCTTTGTGCAGCATGTACATGAACGGCGCGCTAGGAGCCATCTCGCCTTGGGCGATTCTTTCTACCACGTCTCGGATGGCCGGATCGTTAGCCGCAGCTTCCGATGCAGGGACCGGTTCGCCCAATTTCGTTTCAACATTCGGCTTGGTCATGACATACCCTTTCAGTGGTAGAGCTCGATTGATGCCGTCAACACGTATGACATCCATGAGATTGTGTGTACAATCGTTCGTTTCAAAAAACTTTGTAGGACCGCCGGAAAACGGATCCATTGCCACCGCGTGCTCAACAGCCTTGTAAGCACAGCGGTGGATGCTCCAAGCGGGGAGGGCGTGTACCATCCCTGTCCCCGAAAAAATCGAAACAGCTCTCGCCTGGTTCTCCGGGTCGGCAATGTTAAAGCAGTTATGCGCCAAAACAATTTCGTGCCTTCCTACGTCATAAACCACTAACGATATCCCGTCAAGCGTCGGTCGGTGGGTTGACGACCCAGGTTCGGTGGACATGAAATCCTTCCACTCTTGGATTACAGCAGAGTTACCGGCGAATTGGTAAATAGCTTCACCGGTGTACAGCATTTTTTCGAAGCCCACGTCGTCCACGTAGAGAATCGCTTCAGGGGTCTGCCAAGACCAGCGACAGTCAGTGGCGAGTACACGGCGTCCCATGTCGCAAACGGTAGTGGTCATCGAGCTGTTCCTATCCAGCGGCTATCCATGATTCCCCGTCAGTCGTCCGCTCGGGGCGCGGCAATTTACCATCAGTGGTGGGAATTCGCTACACAGAAAGTGGAAAATTCGTGTCTAAAACTCGGCATAGAAAGGCTGGGTTTACTGGGCGAAAGCCTTCCAAACTCGCCAATGCATATTAGACAGCTTCGATGCATAGGCCGCGAACGGCGGGGCCTGCGCTGTGATTCCTACGCTACTGCTGCATCATCGGGGTGTGTGCGGAAAGATCAGACATTCAGGGCCTTACAGCGGGTATCTGGTTGGCGATTGTGAAACCGGCAATGGTACAGGCTTTTCGGCCGAGATGCAGGCGGCGGGCGAGCGCCTTTGCACCCGGCCGCATCGATTGCATTTCCGGCGGCAGCGCTGCATTATGCACGCTATGCAAAAACGCAATGTAGCTACCGTACTCAGAGAACTGCTCGCCCGCCACGGCCTGTCCCCTACAGAGCTGCATCGGCGCACGGGCGTGCCTCAGTCCACCTTGTCGCGGATCCTCAGCGAGAAGATCGTCGATCCATCGGACAAGCACGTGTCGAAAATTGCCGACTATTTCGGCGTCAGCACTGAACAGCTGCGCGGCCGCGCGGAACTTGGCGCCTCACGCGAAGCCGCCGTGCCCGCACACGGCCATGCGGACCTCAGTGACATCAGCCTGTGGGATGATGAAACGCCCGTCGAGGACGACGAGGTGTCAGTACCCTTTCTCCGTGAGGTCGAGTTGGCAGCAGGATCAGGAAGATTCGTCATCGAGGAAAGCGAGCGCGCTCGCCTGCGCTTCGGCAAGCGCAGCCTGCGCCATAACGGCGTGCAATTCGACCAGGCCAAGTGCGTGACCGTGCGCGGCAACAGCATGCTACCGGTGCTGCGAGATGGGGCGACTGTCGGTGTCAATACCGGCAAGTGCTCGATCGGTGACATCATCGATGGCGATCTCTACGCCATCAACCACAACGGCCAATTGCGTGTGAAGCAGGTTTATCGGTTGCCCACGGGTATCCGCCTGCGCAGCTTCAATCGCGACGAACACCCTGATGAAGACTACAGCTTCCTGCAGTTGCAGGAGGAGCAGATCAGCTTGCTCGGGCATGTGTTCTGGTGGGGCATGTACGCCCGCTGACCAGGCGTTTTTTCAGACAAACCCGCTTTGGCGGGTTTTTTTTCGCCTGGTGAAACGTCCTACAGGCCTGGTTTTAAAAGGCCTTCATGCATTTCAGCAAATGCGTTCACGAAAATTAATGAATAAATGCATTGACGAAATATGCATTGATGCATAGCCTGTGTCTCAAGCCGGACGTAAACCGGTTGTTACACAGGCAGCGATGAACAGGCCTCAACTGTTCAGAGGGTTGGCAACTGGCCCGGGTGTGCAGCGTAAAGCACCAAGAACAGTTATCCGGCGGGCAGGCAGCCGTGGTCGGAGTCACCAATTTGAAGCGTAACCGTTCGGCGTCACCAGTCGTGGCCGTCGGTTAGACAACGCATTACTGAAAAGCCTGGGCACCGGGCTTTTTGGAATGCCGGTTTCCCAGGCGCAGAGTACCCACCACCAACCTGCCGGCCACAGCCGGTGGGCATTACACAGGAGACAGGACAGTGACGAACGAGCAGCAAGCGTTACTGGAGATGCCGCTCTGGCTGGTTATCGTCCTGGCATTGCTGGGCGGCCTCAGCGGCGAAATGTGGCGGGCCGACAAGGCGGGAGCCACCGGCTGGTCATTGCTACGACGGCTGGTATTGCGCTCCGGGGCCTGCATGGTATGCGGGGTTTCGACAGTGATGTTGCTGTACGCCAGCGGCTTTTCTATCTGGACGGCCAGTGCATTTGGTTGCCTGACCGCAGTGGGCGGGGCCGACGTCGCCATGCGCCTTTACGAGCGCTGGGCCATCAGGCGGCTGGGCTTACGTGACACCGCGTCGAGCGATGAGTGACAAGGAGATATGCATGAGCGAATTAGCCACATTACATGCAGCGGTGACCGCAACCATTCGTGAACTCATACCAGAGCTGGCATACGTCGATGCTTATACAGTCGTAGGAAATACTCCCGAGCAGCCGGCATTGCGACACGGCATCGTGCGGATGACGGCAGATGCAGCCCCGCGTGATGGCCGCTCAGTGCTGATTGCTACCTTCGAGGCGGATATCACCGCCGATAGCACCAACCCCGAGTCTCGCCTGCAAGGGAGCATGCTGGCCGCGCAACTGATGGATCTGCTGCGCCAGCAGCACTGGGCCCTGGATTTCGTCGAGGCCAGTCGTAATGCCCACGCGCAATTCGAGGGCAGTGCATGGACGGTGCGCTGGGATCAGCCGGTGCTCCTCGGTGATCCGCGTTGGCATTGGCCCGACCAGCCGCCCGGGAGCCTGATGCTGGGCCTTGCACCCGAGGTGGGGCAGGGCAACCAAGACCGCTACATCGCTCCCGAGGATCTGGCATGAGTTACGTGAGTGCAATGCATGATCGCATGCTGGCGTGCATGATCATTCCCTGTCGGGTGGTCGCCGTAGATCTTGCAGCCGCCCGGTTGCGGGTCTCCGATGGCAGCGGGTGGACCAGCGCCTGGCTGCGCTGGCATGCACAGGCCGCAGGCAAGGCCCGTCATTGGCGGGCTCCCACCCTCGGTGAGCAGGGGGTGTTGCTCAGCCCTAGTGGCGAGCCGGCCCAAGGCACCTTCATCCCCGGCCTCTACGGCAACGCAGGCCTCCCACCAGCTCAGCTCGACCATACGGAAGTCTGGCAGTTCGAGGATGGCGGCTCGCTGACTTATGACTGGCAGGCCAGGCGTTACGACATCCAACTACCCAGCGGCACCGTCAGTATCAAGGTTGGCCCCAGCTCCGTGGAGGTTCGCGATGATGCCATCACGCTCAAGGCTGCTGCGATCCGCCTTATCGGCAACGTCGTCATCGACGGTCCGCTGAGCGCTAGTGGGGACATCAATAGCGGTGGGCGGGTCATTGATACCGCCGGCAACACCGCCAATCACAAGCACTGAACCAAGCCCGCCGCAGCGGGCTTTTTCATCCCTGGAGAATGCCATGCATACCCATTTACCGGACGCACGCCCAGCAGGAGGTGCGCCATGATCGGCATGGACCGCCGCACCGGCCTGCCACTGGCCGGCGTTGCCCACCTGCGCCAGTCCATCGAAGACATCCTTGCCACACCGCTGGGCAGCCGTCGCATGCGTCCTGAGTACGGCAGCCAGTTGCGCCGTTTTGTCGACCTGCCTGTCAACGATGGTTGGAAAAGCGCGGTGCAAGCGGAAGTCGCCCGTGCATTGGGCCGTTGGGAGCCGCGCTTGCAGCTTGAGCGGGTAAAAGTTGTGGCGGTGCTTGAGGGGCAGGTCAGCCTGGTCCTGAGTGGACGTTATCTGGGGGACGAAGCAGTACTGGAGGTACGCTTATGAGCCTGGTAGACCTGTCGAAACTGCCTGCGCCTCAACTGCTTGAGGACCTCGATTACGAAAGCCTTTACCAGGCTGATCTGCAAACCTTCCGCGAATACCTCGGCGAGGGCTGGACTGCCAGCCTGGAGAGTGACCCGGTAACCAAGCTGCTGGAGGTTGGCGCCTACCGGAAACTGCTCAATCGGGCCCGTGTCAATGATGCGGCCAAAGCGCTGCTTCTGGCCTATGCCCAAGGCACTGACCTGGACCAGTTGGCAGCGAATGTCGGCCTGCAGCGTCTGGTTATTCAGGCCGAGGACCTGACTAGTGTGCCACCCGCTGCTGCGCTGCTCGAATCGGACGATGCCCTGCGCGAAAGGGTACAGCTGGTCTATGAAGGCCTGACCACCGCCGGCCCTCGCAACAGTTACATCTTGCATGCCCGCAACTCTTCGGGGCAGGTAGCTGACGCCACCGCCGAAAGCCCGTCGCCGGCCGTGGTGGATGTGACCGTACTGAGCCTGGAGGGTAACGGTACAGCCAGCGCCGAACTGCTCGCGCAAGTGGCGGCCTATCTCAATGACGACGATATCCGTCCGGTGGCCGATCGCCTCAATGTGCGCAGCGCCATGGTGCTGCCGTACCGCATTGATGCCGTGCTCTACATGGCCGATAGCGGCCCTGAGTATGAAGCGATCCTTGCCCAGTGCCAGCGCAGGCTCCAAGCCTGGGTGAACCCACGACGGCGCCTGGGGTTGGACGTATCCCGGTCCGGCATCGACGCGCAATTGCATATCGACGGCGTGAGCCGGGTCGAGCTGACCGATTGGACCGACATCCGCCCTACCAAGGCGCAAGCCGCTTGGTGCACTGGCTTTACGCTCAAGCGGGGTGGTTGACATGCAGAGCCTGTTGCCGTTGAACCGCACGCCACTGGAGCGGGCCATCGAAACCGCTGGCGACGAAGACCTCAAGGCCAGCCTGCGCCTGCTCTATAACCCCGACACCTGCCCATCCCACTTGCTCTACCAGTTGGCCTGGGCCTGGTCTGTGGACCGCTGGGAAGACAGCTGGAGCGAGGTGATCAAACGCTCGGTAATCCGCTCGGCGTTCTTCGTCCATGCCCATAAAGGCACCTTGGGTGCGCTCAGGCGGGTGGTTGAGCCGTTTGGCTATCTGATCGAGGTGAAGGAGTGGTGGCAGGTTACACCGCCGGCGCCGGCAGGCACTTTCGCTTTGAAGATCGGCGTTACCGATGCCGGCATCAGCGAAAGCACCTACCAGGAGTTGTCGGCGCTGATCGACGACGCCCGGCCGGTCAGCCGCCACCTCACCGGCCTGGTCATCAGTCTTGAAAGCCGTGGTGCGCTTCATGTCGGCTGCGCCATCCAGGATGGCGACGAACTGGACATCTATCCGCCGGCGCCTCGTGACATTGAGGTTGTGGCCACCATCGGCCGCGGCGGCCGCGAACATACAATCGATACCTTGGACATTGCACATGGTTGACCAGACTTCTCAGTTCTACGCCATCCTTACTAACGTGGGCGCGGCGAAACAAGCAAACGCGGATGCTTTGGGCATCGCGTGGAAAATCACTCAAATGGGCGTAGGTGACGCCAACGGCACAGACCCGACTCCCAACGCCACTCAGACCAGCCTCATCAACGAATGGCGCCGTGCGCCGTTGAATCAGCTTAAGGTGGATGACAATAACAACGCGATCATCATTGCCGAGCAGGTCATCCCAGCTGACGTCGGCGGTAAGTGGATTCGTGAGATCGCGCTTTATGATGCCGATGGCGACATGGTTGCTGTGGCCAACTGCGCGCCGACCTATAAACCGTTGCTAAGCCAAGGTTCAGGACGTACCCAGGTGGTGCGAATGAACCTGGTGGTCAGCAGTGCTAGTAATGTGCAGCTGAAAATTGACCCGGCCGTGGTGCTGGCTACCCGAGAGTGGGTGACCGAGGAGTTGGCTAGGCAGGATTTCAAGCATTCGGTGCTGGCGGCAACTACCGCCAATATCCCGCTGAACGGGTTGCAGACGGTCGACGGGGTGGCGCTAACCGCCGGCGCACGGGTTTTGGTGAAGAACCAGACGGTTGGTAAGGATAATGGTCTGTACCTTGTGGTGGCGGGCGGGCCCTGGGCACGCTGCAGCGACGCGGATACCAGCGCCAAGGTGACACCGGGTATGCTGGTGCTGGTCGAGCGCGGTGCGTTGAACGGCAACAGCGCTTGGCAGCTGCTGACCGACGCACCGATTAGCTTGGGCGTCACCGCCTTGGCCTATGAAATGGCATTTGGCCGTAGTGGTGTAGCCGCTGGCACCTATCGCAGTGTGTCGGTAGATGCCTACGGCCGGGTAACCGCAGCGACCAGCCCGAGCACGGTGGTGGGTTATGGCCTTACAGACGTGTACACCAAGACCCAGGTTGACACAGCTGTGGCGCTTAAGGCGCCGCTGGCTAGTCCGACGTTCACTGGCGTGCCAGCAGCACCTACTGCCGCGACCGGAACCGATACTACGCAATTGGCTAACACCTCTTTCGTGCAGGCAGCCATTACAGCGGCCGGGCCGGTGTTCAATAATTCTGATGATGTCACCGACTGGAATGCGGTTATCGCCTCGGGATGGAATCCCAAAATACTGGGCCGTAACAACGCCAACTCCCCAGGCCAGGAGGTGTCTTACTGGTACTGCCTAGTACTGTCCTACGGCGGGGGCAGCATCACCCAGGTCGCATTTCCCTACGGAGCTGGAACCCTCAACGGCGGGATCAAAACTCGTAGCCGCTACCAAGGCACATGGAATGACTGGGTTACTCCGTATACCAATACGAACGTTGCATCGGTCATCAAGAGCCTAATGGCTGCTACCACTTCAGCAGCAGCACTTGCCGCTATTGGCGCCGCGCCGGTGGTCAGCCCGGTGTTCACGGGCGTGGCAGCTGCACCGACTTCAGATCAATTCGATCGCACGACCAAAATCGCAACCACTGAGTTCGTGCAGCGAGCTATAGGCGGTTACCAAAACGGCTACGCCTATACAACGGCTGGCCAAACAATTACTGCTTCGCGTGTGAATTGTCTAATCAACTTGAATACGGCGGCGACCAACATCACGCTCCCACTACTTTCCAGTGTGCCTATTGGTTCGAAGGTTTACATCCGTGCAAGTAATACCGCCACTATCAACGCCCAAGCCACAGACGTAATTTATGTCAATACCGCAAAGACCACTGAGTCGTGGGTGGAAGTTGGTCGCAACAGCAATATCACCCTGATTTCTGCAGGTGCCATATGGTTCATAGCTGGCAACGCCTCGCTGACTCATGACACGAGCTTATTCGGCGTACTTAAAGGCAGCAATGGCTATCAAAAGCTGCCTAGCGGGCTGATTTTGCAGTGGTGTAACGGCCAGATCGCTGCCGCTCAGGGCTCGGCCCGCATCACCCTCCCCGAAACGTACACGACAAGCCTTGTCGCCTATTCCTTGGGTACCGCTAATGCAGGCCACTGGGTTACCGGGCAGAACGCAAGTACTAGCGGTATAGACGTCATCGCCCGGACAGTGAGTGGGGGAAGCATCATTGTCCCCTCCGGCATCGTTGGATACACCTCCATTTTCATCGGGTACTGATCTATGACTGTTCAATTCTTCGCCTCTAAAAGTACCCGAGGGTTTTACAGCTCTGATTCAGCCAGCAGCATCCCAGTCGATGCCGTGGAAATCACAGAAGCCTACCGAAATCAATTGCTCGAAGGTGAGCGAGCAGGGAGGGTGATTGTCTGGGGGGACAGCGAGCCTTTCCTGGAGGACCCACCGCTTCCAACCGGGGAGGAACTGGCGGTGATTGAGCGCCGCTGGCGCGATATGCAATTGCTGGCTACCGACGGGATTGTGGCGCGTCACCGTGATGAACGTGATATCGGCGGCCCCACTACCCTGAACACTGCCCAGTTTTCGGAACTTCTGGAGTACCGGCAAGACCTGCGCAACTGGCCTCAGGCTGATGCGTTTCCTCTCTCCATGCGAGGCCGCCCGCCGGCGCCTGAGTGGATTGCTCAGTTGACCAATGACGCCCCCGCCTGAAGGGGCGTTTTCTTTTCCGCTGTACCACATGGCCCTGCACCGCGGGGCCTTTTCACATCTGGAGTAAACATGGCTGGATTCTTTCATGGCGTTACCGTAACAAACATCGACACAGGCGCGCGCACTATCGCCTTGCCGTCCTCCTCGATCATCGGCCTTGTCGATACCTTCACCGAGAGTGCTGATGCCACGGCGAAGGCCAACGACCTCGTACTGATCACCAGCGAACGCGAAGCTGTCGCCGCCTTCGGTGAAAACGCGGCCATTACCCAGGCCTGCCGCGCCGTATATTCCCGAGCGAAGGCGGTCATCGTCGCCTGTGGTGTACTCAAGCTCGAAGATCCCGCTGAGCAGACTTCGGCGATCATCGGGACCGTGCAGGCTGACGGGAAACGTACCGGCCTGCAGGCGCTGCTCGACGGCAAGAGCCGTTTCAACGCTCAGCCACGGTTGCTGGTGGCGCCACGCCACAGTGCGACCCTGGCCGTGGGGACCGCACTGGTAGCCCTGGCCGACAAGCTGCGCGCTATCGCCATCATCGACGGCCCTAATACCACCGATGAGGCGGCCATCGACTACGCCAAGAACTTCGGCGCCAAGCGTGCCTTTTTGGTCGACCCAGGGGTGCAGTACTGGGACAACGTTGAGCAAGCCACTGTCAATGGGCCCGGGTCGGCCTGGGGCGCCGGCTTGTTTGCCTGGACCGACAGTGAATACGGCTTTTGGGCGTCCCCATCGAACAAGGAATTCGTCGGTATCAGCGGTACAACGCGCCCGGTGGAGTTCCTCGACGGCGATGACAGCTGCCGAGCCAACCTGCTGAACAACGCCAACATCGCCACCATCATCCGCGACGACGGCTTCCGCCTGTGGGGCAATCGCACCCTGTCGAGCGACCCGAAATGGGCCTTCGTCACCCGTGTGCGGACCATGGATATCGTCATGGACGCAATCCTTTACGGGCATAAGTGGGCGGTCGACCGCTCCATTACTGCGACCTACGTCAAGGACGTCACCGAAGGTCTGCAGGCTTTCATGCGCGATCTGAAGAACCAAGGCGCGATCATCAACTTCGAGGTCTTCGCTGACCCGGAGCTGAACACCTCCAGCCAGCTGGAGCAGGGCAAGGTGTACTGGAACATCCGCTTCACCGACGTGCCGCCTGCTGAAAACCCCAATTTCCGCGTTGAAGTCACTAACCAGTGGCTGACCGAAGTCCTCGATTCCGCCGCTTAAGGAGCGCTCTTACATGGCAATGATTCCCGAAACCCTGGCCAACCTGAACCTGTTCGTCGACGGTGTCAGCTTCCAGGGCGATGTTCCCAGCCTGACCCTGCCCAAACTCACGCTGAAGATGGAAGAGTACCGTCCTGGTGGCATGGACATGCCCGTCGAGATGGACCTTGGCATGGAGAAGCAGGAAGCCGCCTTCACCACGACCGGCGTACGCCGTGAGGCGTTGAGGTTCTTTGGCCTTGCCGATGGCAGCGGCTTCAATGGCACGTTCCGCGGAGCCTTCAAAGGCCTAAAGGGCAAGATTACCCCGGTGGTGGTCACACTGCGTGGCTCGCTCAAGGAGATCGATATGGGCGACTGGAAGTCCGGCGACAAGGCCGAGATCAAGCACAGTGTCGGCCTGACCTACTACAAGCTCGAAGTCGATGGGCGCCTGGTTTATGAGATCGACGTGCTGGGCATGAAGCGTGTGATCGACGGCGTCGACCAACTGGCCGCTCAGCGCGCTGCGTTGGGCCTGTAGGGAGGTGATCATGGCTTTAGCAAAAAAAACTCCGCAATGGCTGACTCTGAGCGCCGAGCGCGTCACCGTCCGCCTCTCCCGCGCCAGCGAGGTCAATGGCGTGCAGGTCGACAGCCTGTCACTCCGGGCACCGACCGTACGTGATATCCGCAATGCCCAGACCGGGGGGACCGCTGACGAGGAGCAGCGCGAACTGAACCTGTTCGCATCGCTGGCAGAGGTAGGCATCAAGGACCTTGAGGGGCTTGCGCTCAAGGACTACAGCCGCCTGCAGGCGGGGTACTTTCGCCTGGTGCAGGACGACGAACTTTGACCCGGCCCGGCAGAAGGTCGCCGCCCGGCGGCTGGCCAAGGAGCTGAACTTTCCAGCGAGCGAAATCATGACCATGTCGTACAGCGACATGGTCTGGTGGCTCACGGAGTGAAAGGAGAAAAGCATGGCGAACAACTCAGCGGCAACAGATGCGTCGCAACCGCCACGCGCTGACCCTGAGCACGACCGGATCACCCTTGCGCAGGTATTCAGCCATCAAAACCGAATACTTGGGCGCGTTGTGCAGTCGCTGAGGCAAGGGGCTTCAGTGAGCGAGGACGTCGAATCGTCTTCCGTGCCCATGGCCGAGGTTGTCGATGGTGCGGGCGCAGATACCTTGGAGCAGAACAGTAAAGGCCGGGCTAGCCCTGTTGCCGGGCCGCTCTCGATAGGTGAAGCCTCCAGGAGGCGACCACCACTTGTCGAACATGATGATTACCCCCTGGGCGCCGATGCTACACCTTCGACTGAGCCGGGCCATGGCACTCGGCGACGTGGTTCACAAACATTGGTCGCCGCAAAGGCGGCGGCTCGGGACGGAAGGCTGAGTGCGCTACTGAAGGTAGGTTCCACCGCCGCTACTGCTTCGACTGCTCAAGAATGGGGTGAAGGGCTGGGAGGTGCGACTGGAGGCTTTGCAGGAAGTGTGCTTGGTGCAGCCTTGAGCAAGTACGCCGGCAGAAATGCCGAATATGGCAAGGTGGTGGGAGGCTTTTTTGGCGAAAAAGTGGGGGCGGCGCTTGGTAAGCGTGTTGCTCCTCACTCCGAACAGGGGGTACTAGAAGAGGTTGCTGCGCCCACCACGACCGCCCCATCGGCGGAAGCTGAAACCTCGCAGAGCTCACTTGAGCAAGGCATGCTGACTGGTGTGAGCATTGGCTCCATTGCGCGCGCTCATCAGTCCGGTAAACGGTCTTCAGCGATGAGCTGGAATAGGCTGAAGGGCTGGTTGGGCAAAGGCAGCCCCGCAGCCAATGATCCTTATCCTCTCGGGGCAGATGCAGGCCCTTCTCCTACAGAAATCGGTAAACGTGCGCCGCCCTGGAAGACAGTTGGCGAAGTCTTCAAGGAGGAAGGCAAGAGTGTTTTGCTGGAAGCGGCCCTGAAGGCAGGACACACCTACGCGACTGCCAAGACAGCAGAGGAGGCTTGGGCCGGCTACGGCGGTGCTATTGGAGGATTGGGCGGTTCAGTTGCAGGGGCAGTGGTGCTCAAAAGACTCTTTCCTTTTGTAAGCCCGTCAGTGGGTACCACGCTTGGGGGGGAGCTCGGTGACAAGGCCGGTACCGTGCTTGGCGGATGGCTCGCGCGGAAACTGTCCAAGGACGAGCCCCATCCACCTGCAAATACTCCATTGCCAGCCGTTTCTCTTCTGGCTTCGCCCAAGCCGCTCGTCACGCCAATTCCGACCAATGAGTTGTTTGGCCTTCAGTTAGGTACGGCAACTGCCAAACGCCTGATGTCGACGCCGGAACTGGCGCGACAAAAGTGGGTGGCTAAGCGCTCTTTGCCGCAGGTGTCGCTGCTGGACACGCCCAAGCATTCGCTCACCCCCCCGCCTCAGACGGCGTTTCTTGATGAGCAGGTCGGTACCCGGATCACCAGGCACCTGCTGGCACACCCCGCTGCGGCTCAGCCCAGGGCAGTCCAGCCGCAGCGGCCGGCGCCAGTGTCGCTGCTCCGGCCTGCCTCACCCGAGGCGTTGAATGAAGCAGCAGGCGATCGTCCATTCCCCTTGCGCGCACCCCCGGCGGCGCCCGCACTTCCAGGCCCTGACGGTCCCTTGCCCCCTCAGGCCAAACAGTCTCCGCCGATCGCTCAACATTTCACCTTCAACGCCAACATGCCGGTAACGATCAACGGCTGCCTCGACGATCCGGCCGTCCTGCAACGGTTGGAGGCGATGGTGCAACGCACGCTACAGGAACTGATCAGCCGCAAGGCGGCTACGCAGCTTTCTGATCCCATCTACGCGTGAGGATATTTCATGATCTATCTGGAACAGCTCCAAGGCGCCTTGCATGCGCTGGTCAAGGCAGGCGAGGAGGGGCGTCGACGTGCCGACGCCATGCTCGAACCGATGGCCCAGGCGGTCGGCCATGCCAAGGAGGCAGCCGCTGAACTCGAAGCTCTGCCATGGATCGGCCCGGAGATAGGCAAACGCCTGCAACGTACGATGCGCGCCATCGACTCTGCCAAGCAGCGTGTTGACATGGTGATCGCCAAGTACAACCAGTCCTTGGAGGTGGTGCGCAAGGTGCGTGATCGCGTCAATGCCTTCGCCGAGCATCTGGGCAAGGCGGGTACGGCAATCCGCCGCGTGATTGGCGATGTGCGGGCGCTGGCCAGCGGCGTGCTGTCGACTTTTGGTTTGCTACCTCAGGCCACTCCTGCGGCAGAGGCGATCACACCGTTTGCGCATCTGCTGGTGCTGCAGCCATTGAAGGCAAACGCGCCACCGTACTATTTCAACCTCGATACCGCCGCCTTCGACCAGTTGCGCCGGCAAACCCGTTTCCGCTGGGCTGCCCAGGAGCGCCTGGCACGTGCCACCGCGCAGCAAGCGGTCAGCCTGGGCGAAGAAACCATCAGCATCCGTGGCGCCATCTTCCCCGGTTTCAAGGGGGGAGTGGGGCAGTTGCAGGCGCTGCGAAGCATCGGCCGTCAGCTCTTGCCATTGTCGTTGACCACAGGCTACGGCGAAGTGCTCGGCACTTGGTGCATGACCAGCATCGAAGAAGAGCAGGGCGCTTTTCTGGCCGGTGGCATTCCTCGCAAACAAGGCTTTTCACTGGAGTTCGTGAGTTATGGACAAGACTTGCAAAACATCTGAAGGAGATGTGCTCGACACCCTCTGCCACCACTATTACGGGCACCTGGATGGCAGCGTGGAGGCGGTGCTGCAAGCCAATCAGGGGTTGGCAGACGAGGCCCAGCCGTTTCGCCGCGGGGTGACGATTCGCTTGCCAACCTTGACGCTGGCGCCGGCCAACGTCGTACAGCTCTGGGACTGAGGCCATGCAACCGCAATTTCGCATCCAGGCCGATGGCCAGGACATTACTTCGCTGATCAATGATCGTCTGTTGCTATTGCGCACCACTGACAAGCCGGGGTTGGAGTCGGACGACTTCGAGTTACGCATCGATGCGCGAGACGGCACCGTGGCGTTGCCTGCCCGTGGCGCGGTGATTGAGGTGCATATGGGTTACGCCGGTCAACCGCTGACCCGGTTGGGGCGTTACACCGTCGATGAGGTGGAGCTCTCCGGGCCACCGGACACCCTGTTGATTCGCGGTAAGGCAAGTGACTTGAGCGGCAGCGGCAGAACCGTGCGCAGTGGCAGTTGGGAGGCAGTGACGCTGCAACGCATAGTCGCCGAGGTTGCAGCGCGTAATGGCTGGCAGGCGATCTGCCCGGTGCTTATTCAGGTACCGCGTGTCGACCAGTACAACGAATCGGATTTCAACTTCATCACCCGCCTGGCCCGCCAGTATGACTGCACCGCCAAACTGGCCAACGGCCAGTTGCTGGTGCTGCCACGCCAGGCGGGGCGCAGCGCCAGTGGCAAGCCCCTGGACGTGGTCGGCATTGCCCATGACCAGGTCAGCCAGTGGCATTTGCGGCTGGACGACAAGGCGGGGCGCCAGGCTGTGCGTACTCGCCATCAGGATACTGCCAGTGGTGAATCGAAGATCCTCGAACTGGTCAACGCCGAGGCTGCAGGCGCCCAGCGGCCGGTGCATACGGACCGACACCTTTACCCCAACCGTGCGGCAGCCGAACAGGCGGCCAGGGCGCGGCTAGCCGGTTTCAATCGCGAAAGCGCCAATGTGCGCCTGGATCTGCCTGGACGCACCGACCTGTTTGCCGAGCGCAGCATCGATTTGCATGGCTTTGTCGACGGTATGAACGGGCAGTATCAAATCGACTCGGTGGAGCAGGTATTCACCCTGTCGGGCTGGCGTACAACCGTGCAGGGGAATGGTGGCAAGGCAGGCAAGTTGAAGGCCAAGGGCGCCGCCCCGCGTCTTGAGGCAGTGACCAAGGCCTGAGGAATGAACCACGCAAGGAGGTCAGATATGCTTACAGAAGCGCAATTGCTACAGATTTTGCCCAACGCCCGTTATGTCGCCGGTGTTTTTCTTCCTGCCCTGAACATCACCCTGCCACGTTGGGAGATCGACAACCCCAAGCGGTTGGCTGCGTTCATCGCCCAGGTCGGCCATGAGTCAAGCCAGTTACGTTATGTGAAGGAGCTGGGCAGCAATAGCTACCTGGCCCGTTACGACACGGGAAGCGTGGCCCGGCGCCTGGGCAATACACCGCAGGAGGACGGCGACGGCCAGTTTTATTGTGGACGGGGCCTGATCCAGGTGACCGGTCGCAGCAACTACCAGGCCTGTAGTCGGGCATTGTTCAACGACGAGCGCCTGCTAGCCCAGCCGCAACTGCTGGAGCAGCCGCGCTGGGCGTGTGAGTCCGCGGCGTGGTTCTGGCATTCCCGGGGGTTGAATGGGTTGGCGGACCGGGGCGAGTTCAACCGTATCACGCGCCATATAAATGGTGGGTTGAACGGTCTGGAGGATCGTTTGAAGCTCTGGGCGCGGGCACGTGAGGTGCTGTGTTGAGCCGACTGCGGTTGGGGCTAAGCGTACTTTTGATCCTGTTGTACACAGCGTTGGTATGGCAGGCCCAGAACTGGCGCTATGGCCGGCTGTTGGCGCAGCAGGCGCAAGCCCAAGCCGAGGCGATGGCGACCAGGGTGCTTGAGGTGCGCGAGCAAAACCAGCGCCTGGAGCGGCAGTTGCATGAGAGTGAAACCCGTCATTACCAGGAGTTGACCAATGCGCAACAGTCCCAGGCTCGCCTGCGTGATCGCCTGGCTACTGCCGATGTACGGTTGTCAGCCTTGGTCGAGCGCGACGCCGCTTGTTCCGCAGTGCCTGCCGCCGCCGGCGCCGGCGGCGTGGATCATGCATCCGTACGCGCCCGACTTGAGCCGGCGCATGCTGCACGAATTATCGCCATCACCGATGAAGGCGACCGAGGATTGATGGCGTTGCGGGCTTGCCAGGATTATGTGCGGGGATTGCTGCGCTGAGCGGAGGTATGAAGCAGCAACGACTATCCCGATCACCCACCTCAAATGCTAGGGTGTGGCTCTGCCTCTTCCAGGAACTGCACATGGACCCGATTACCGTTCTCTCCGCCCGGCTGGGCGAGCACCTGCGCCGTTTCAGCGCCCAAGTCACCACCGCCGAATCCTGCACCGGCGGTGGCATCGCCGAAGCTATCACCCGCGTACCTGGCAGCTCCGCCTGGTTCGAGGCTGGCTATGTCACCTACTCCAACGCTCAGAAGACCCGCCAGCTTGGGGTCCCTGAACATTTGTTCGCCCAAGTAGGTGCAGTCAGTCAGGAAGTGGTCGAAGCCATGGTGCGCGGCGCCCAAGCGGCCAGCGGTGCGCGTTTCGCCGTGGCGGTGAGTGGTGTGGCCGGGCCCGATGGTGGCTCGCCGGCCAAACCCGTTGGTACCGTGTGGCTGGCATGGGCCGACGGCAGTCATGTGATCAGCGAGCGTCGCCACTTCTACGGCGACCGTGAAGCAGTGCGCCGACAGACGGTGATCGCCGCGTTAGACGGCTTGTTACAGCTTGGTGCCGAGTAAATCGACGACAGGGGTTTGCTCAAGCGCTTCCCTGTGGAATAATACTGGCTACTTATACAGGTATTGCGGCCATCAGGGCCAAGTCGAACACGTGAGGATTTCAATGGACGACAACAAGAAGCGCGCCTTGGCTGCGGCCCTGGGTCAGATCGAACGCCAATTCGGCAAGGGCGCAGTCATGCGCATGGGCGATCACGAGCGCACCGGCATTCCGGCCATCTCCACCGGCTCCCTGGGCCTGGACATCGCCCTGGGCATCGGCGGCCTGCCAAAAGGCCGTATCGTCGAGATTTATGGCCCGGAGTCTTCGGGTAAAACCACGCTCACCCTGTCGGTCATCGCCGAAGCCCAGAAAAGCGGCGCCACCTGCGCCTTCGTCGACGCCGAGCACGCGCTGGACCCTGAGTACGCCGGCAAGCTGGGCGTAAACGTCGACGACCTGCTGGTTTCGCAGCCGGATACCGGTGAGCAGGCGCTGGAAATCACCGACATGCTGGTGCGTTCCAACGCCGTTGACGTAATCATCGTCGACTCCGTGGCCGCCCTGGTGCCCAAAGCGGAAATCGAAGGCGAGATGGGTGACATGCACGTTGGCCTCCAGGCCCGTCTGATGTCCCAGGCGCTGCGCAAGATCACCGGTAATATCAAGAATGCCAACTGCCTGGTCATCTTCATCAACCAGATCCGTATGAAGATCGGTGTGATGTTCGGTAGCCCCGAAACCACCACCGGTGGTAATGCCCTGAAGTTCTACGCCTCGGTGCGCCTGGACATCCGCCGTACTGGTGCAGTCAAGGAAGGCGACGAAGTCGTCGGCAGCGAAACTCGCGTCAAGATCGTCAAGAACAAGGTCTCGCCGCCGTTCCGTCAGGCTGAATTCCAGATTCTTTACGGCAAGGGTATCTACCGTAACGGCGAAATCATCGACCTGGGTGTTTCCCAAGGGTTGGTCGAGAAGTCGGGTGCCTGGTATGCCTACCAAGGCAACAAGATCGGCCAAGGCAAGGCTAACGCGGCCAAGTACCTGCAAGAGAACCCGGCCATTGGCGCCGAGATCGAGAAGCAGATTCGTGAGAAGCTGCTCAAGGCGGGTGTCGTTGCCGAAGCGGGCAAGGCTGCTGCAGCCGATGCCAACGCCGACGACGTGGCTGATGCCGACGCCGGTTATTGATAGCTGCTTGGCCTGATCATGTCCGTCGTACTCGACACCCCCGTCGCCGTTCGGCGGACAGCCATGGACCTGCTTGCGCGCCGCGAGCATGGTCGCGTCGAGCTGACGCGTAAACTGCGTCAGCGCGGCGCTACGGATGAGTTGATCGAGCCAGCGCTCGATCGGCTCGCCGAAGAAGGGCTGCTCAGCGAGGCTCGCTACCTCGAAAGCTTCATCAGGTACCGTTCCAATGCCGGCTATGGTCCAGCGCGTATTCGCGAGGAACTCGGCCAGCGTGGCCTGAACCGTGGCGATGTCGACCAGGCACTGCGTGACTGTGGTGTGAACTGGGCAGAGCGGTTACAGGATGCCTGGCAGCGCAAATATGCCGGTCAACGTCCGCAGGACCCCCGCAGCCGTGCCCAGCAGACCCGATTTCTCGCTTACCGTGGGTTTCCCATGGACATGATCGGCCGCCTGCTCAGCGGCCGTGACTTGGACGACTATTGATCTAACAGCCACATCGCAGGCAGGCGTACTCAGCTGACCTTCAGCGCCTCCCTTGCCCGCTGTGTAGTATGCATCGGCTGGGGCTTGGCCCAGTTCTCCGACAGATTGATGAAATCCACCAGCTCACGCAGGCGCCCTTGATTACGGCCGTTGAAGGCAAAGGTCAGGCGGGTCAGATGGCTGTAGCTGCCTACTTCATGTTCAGCGCCACTGTCGGCATGTTGGTAGTACTTACCGCTGAGCCGTAAATCGGCGAAGGCTTCCTGAATTTCATTCAGTGCTGCGTCGCTGAGCCGATGATGCATGCGGATCACGAACTGGTTCTTCAGCCAGCGGCTGGAGTGGTAGTTGCTGTAGAACTGGTTGATCTCCTCCACTGCCTCGTCGGCACTGTGCACCAGGCGTAGCAGCTTGAGGTCACTGGGTAGGATGTAGCGGTTTTCTTCCAGTTGCCTGCTGATGAAGTCCAGGCAGTCTTGCCAGAAGCTGCCACCTGGTGAGTCCAGCAGCACCACCGGTACCAGTGGGCTTTTGCCAGTCTGAATCAGTGTCAGTACTTCCAGTGCTTCGTCGAGCGTGCCGAAACCTCCGGGGCAAAGGACCAGGGCGTCCGCTTCCTTGACGAAGAACAGCTTGCGAATGAAGAAAAAGTGGAAGGGCAGCAGCTTGTCAGTGCCGTCCACTGTAGGGTTGGCGTGTTGTTCGAAAGGGAGGGTGATGTTGAAACCCAGGCTGTGGTCGCTACCCGCGCCTTCATGCGCAGCGGCCATGATGCCGCCACCTGCGCCGGTAATGACCATCAGGTCGGAGCGGGCCAGTGTGGCGCCCAGTTCGCGGGCCAAGGCATACATCGGGTGTTCCAGCGGTGTGCGCGCCGAGCCAAAAACCGTGACCTTGCGCCGGCCCTTGTAGCGTTGCAGGCTGCGGAAGGAGTGGTCCAGTTCGCGAAGGGCCTGCAAGGTGATCTTGGCACTCCAGCGATCGCTGTCGTCGTGGGCCATGCGCAAGATGGTCAGCATCATGTCCCGGTACAGTGGCAGGTTGGGGCTGTCCGGTGCGACCAGTTGCAGTTGTTCGTCTAGCTTGCTCAGGTCGATACCACTGTCCCTGAAGTGATTGAACAGATACTCATTGGGTTGGTAAGGCATTCAACGTCTCCTTCTGCAGCAAAACCTCTGACCGAGCTGATGGCTGGGCTCGGCCGCGACACTACGTGCGTCGCTGGCTGCTCTGGCTCGAGTGTGCGTCCCGAGCATTGCAGTAGGCCTTCAAGGCCCTGATGCAGTGCGTCATTCATCTTGTCGTTTTTGTGCGCTTCGCTATCAATCTAGACCCTTGCGCCACTTCGTGCAGGCACTATCGCTGCGGCCACTCGTCGGCACGCGGCCATTGATGGCAAGGGTTTGGTTAACTGGAGAAGCGAAACGTGTCGATGCAGGAGGTGGCGGTATGCATCGCTTGGTCATCGAGGTAGACCGGCAGCTGTATCAGCAGCTGGAACATGCGGCCCAGGCCCATCATGTGAGCCTGGAAGCGGAGTGCTTGCGGCGGTTGGCTGCGTTGGAATGCCAATCACCCTATCTGCAGGCGCTTTTGGCAGAGATGCGCGCCGACGAAGAGCCGCAGCGCGCGGAGGATGAGCGGGTCAGTTGATTACTTCTTCTTGTTGCCGGCAGTGCAGCTGGCAGCGTCGAAGGCCTGGTCCATGACAGGTTCGTTGGTCTTGTAGACGGTGAAGCGATAGACCATCACGGCGCCTTTGGACATCAGGTTGCGGTAGCCGCTATTGCGGCAGACGCTGTCACCCAATTGGCTACGCACCTCGGCGGGTTTTTCCTGCATGCGTGCGGCGTGCTCGGCGCGTACGCTCAGGTGATTGACCAGTGCTCTGCCTTCAACGGTATAGCCCTGGTCGAGGATATCTTCGTTGATGGCCCTTGGGGTGCCGACGCTGCTTTGCTTGGCGACCTTTTCCAGCAGCTTGTTCAGCTCGAACTCCTGCTTGGAGGCCGCCTGGGCTGCCAGTGGCAGGGTGAGCAACAGGCTCAGGGTCGGGACGATAAGACGCAGCATGAATCTCTCCTGGTTCGGTGACTGGCGCTTTGACATGCGCAGACGGCTGGTGTTCCATGAAACCTGCAGTATCGCGGGTAGGCTCGCGGCCACCAAACGCCGATTATAAAGGACCAGCCCGTCCAGCTGCACGGCAAATGACGCCCGCTCTGATAGAATGGCGCTTTGTTTTCATCGAGTTATCGCAGTGTCCAGTTACAACCTGTTCCGAGGCTTGCCAGCATGAGCCATGCGGTAGCGCGCCTGCGCGCCGAACGGCTGGCCCGTAGCATCAAGCCGTTCATTGCTCGTGGCTCACGTGCCGAACGTTGCCCTGACTGTCGGGTTATCGCCACCCATTGTCTATGTGCCTGGAAGCCAAAGGTGCAGGCCGACTCGGGTGTATGCCTGTTGATGCATGATACCGAGCCACTGAAGCCCACCAACACCGGCTGGCTGATCGCCGACGTCATCGAAGAGACCTCTGCCTTCGGCTGGTTGCGCACGGCGGTGGACGAACGATTGTTGACCCTGCTGGCAGACCCCCAGTGGCAGCCGTATATCGTCTTCCCGGGGGAATTCGTCGCCCAGGAGCGGGTGGTCAGCGAAGTAGTTCGGGTGCCGGGCAAGCGGCCTTTGTTCATCCTGCTGGACGCTACCTGGACCGAAGCCCGCAAAATGTTCCGCAAGAGCCCTTATCTTGACCGCTTCCCGGTGCTCAGCCTGCAAGCTGAGCAGATGTCGCGCTATCGCTTGCGCCGCTCCAAGCGCGACGATCATTTCTGCACTGCGGAAGTGGCTGCCATGTGCTTGGACCTTGCGGGTGACCACCAGGCTTCCCAAGCCCTGGATGCGTACCTGGATGTGTTCAGCCTGCACTACCTCAGTGGCAAGCGTCGTCTGCCACTGGATGAGCAGGACGCTACCCACCAGCGTTTGCATACCTTCCTATAGTCCAAGGGGCACGAGCCCCACTTTGGTTCATAATGACGGGGCTGGCGGCCAGGATGAAGCGAGGCGGCGGGGCGAGTGGTTTGACCCGCCCGGTTGTGCTCGGCACCTTGGCGCCGATTCCCCGCCGGGCGCTATCATTCCGCCGCTGCGCCTGGCACAGAACAGGATCCTTAGATCGATGGCCATGTACGAAATCCTGATTGCCGATGACCACCCACTGTTTCGTAGCGCTCTGCGCCAGGCCGTCACCCTCGGCCTGGGTGCGGATGTGCGCCTGGTCGAGGTGGCGAGCATCGCCGAGCTGGAAAGCCGACTGAGCGAAAAAGCCGACTGGGATCTGGTCCTGCTGGACCTGAACATGCCGGGTGCCTATGGTTTCTCCGGGCTGGTCCTGCTCCGTGGCCAGTACCCTCAGATCCCGGTGGTGATGGTCTCGGCTCAGGAAGAGGCTGCCGTGGTAGTCAAGTCCCGTGAGTTCGGGGCCAGTGGCTTCATTCCAAAGTCCAGTGGGCTGGAAGTGATTCAGGATGCAGTGAGAAAGGTGCTCGATGGCGACGTTTGGTGGCCGCCTCAGGCATTCGAAAGGGTCGATGTTTCGGCCGAGGCCAAAGCCGCCAGCGAAGGCCTGGCCAGCCTTACGCCACAGCAGTTTCGCGTGCTGACCATGGTCTGTGAAGGCTTGCTTAACAAACAGATCGCCTACGAGCTGAATGTGTCGGAAGCGACCATCAAGGCTCATGTGACAGCGATCTTCCGCAAGCTGGGCGTGCGCACGCGAACCCAGGCGGCCTTGCTACTGCAACAACTTGAATCGGTTGCAAGCAGCTAACTCCTTGCAGCTTCACGCTTTTTTGACTCGTTTTGGACTAGTCTGCTGGCCTTTCATCGGTGAAGTGACGCACATGTCGCCATTCAAAGGCCAGACCGGCCTCAAACGTATCTTCAATGCCGCCGGCTATTCGCTGGACGGCCTGCGCGCCGCCTTCAAAGGCGAGGCAGCTTTCCGTCAACTGGTACTGCTCAATGTGCTGCTGATCCCGATTGCCTTTTGGCTGCCGGTAAGCCGCGCAGAGCGGGCCATCATGATTGCGGTGTGCCTCCTCGGGCTGATCGTCGAACTGTTCAACTCGGCGGTAGAGGCGGCCATTGACCGTATTTCGCTGGAGCGCCACCCGCTTTCGAAAAACGCCAAGGACATGGGCAGTGCTGCGCAACTCGTAGCGTTGACGATGGTGGCGTTGGTCTGGGGCGTTATTCTGCTCTAAGCGATCGGCGGCAGAACAATTTCGTCACTGCGGGTAACGCCTGCGGTGAAATTACGGCACAACTCAAGAAACTCGCGCATGGCCGAGGTCTGGTATTTTTGCTTGTGCCAGATGAAATAGAACTGGCGCATCAGGTCCAGCTCCGGGGTTTCAACCGGCACCAGGCTGCCACGCCGGAAGGCATCACGCAGTGCCAGGCGCGATATGCAGCCAATGCCCAGGCCTGATTCCACGGCGCGCTTGATCGCTTCGGTGTGCTCCAGCTCCAGGCGGATGTTCAGGTTGGCGCGATGATGGCGCATGGCCTGGTCGAACGTCAGTCGTGTCCCAGAACCCTGCTCACGCAGGATCCAGGCTTCCTGGGACAGGCTTTCGATATCTGCGTGGCCCACCTCGGCCAGCCGGTGTTGCGGCGCGCAGAACACCACCAGTTCGTCCTCCACCCAAGGCTGCACCTCCAAGTCTGGATGGCTGCAGTCGCCTTCGATCAGACCCAGATCAATTTCGTATTGTGCAACCTGGTGCACGATATGGGCTGTGTTCTGCACGTGCAGTTTGACCTGGCTTTCCGGGTGCACCTGCATGAAGCTGCCGATCAGCAAGGTGGCCAGGTAGTTGCCAATGGTCAGTGTGGCGCCGACTGCCAGTGAGCCAAAACCGGACTTGCCGTTGAGCAGGTCTTCGATCTCCTTGGCCTGGTCGAGCAGCGCAACCGCTTGCGGCAGCAACTGATGGCCCAAGGCATTGAGGGCCAAGCGTTTACCTGCACGGTCGAACAACTGGCAGCTCGATTGCCGCTCCAGTTCAGTGATGGACGTGCTGGCAGCCGACTGCGACAGGGCCAGCACGCTGGCGGCTCGAGAGACGCTCTGATGCTGGGCCACGGCGACGAATACCTGTAGCTGACGAAGTGTGAATCGCATATCTATATAACCGATAACACATATCTTGATAATTCAGTTAACAGATATTGTCGCTGCCCCTAAACTATCGCGCAACTGTGCGCTTTGCGCGCTGCGTTTTCTTCAGGAGCCCCATCGATGAGCAACATGAACCACGAACGTGTCCTCAGTGTGCATCACTGGAACGACACTCTGTTCAGCTTCAAGTGCACCCGCGACCCGGGCCTGCGCTTCGAGAACGGTCAGTTCGTGATGATCGGCCTGCAGCAGGACAGCGGCCGTCCGCTCATGCGCGCCTACTCCATCGCCTCGCCCAACTGGGAAGAGCATCTGGAATTTTTCAGCATCAAGGTGCCGGACGGTCCGCTGACCTCCCAGCTGCAGCACCTGAAGGAAGGCGACGAGATCATCATCAGCAAGAAGCCTACCGGCACGCTGGTCCTCGACGACCTCAACCCGGGCAAGCATCTGTACCTGCTGAGCACCGGCACTGGCCTGGCGCCGTTCATGAGCGTCATTCAGGACCCGGAAACCTACGAGCGCTTCGAGAAAGTGATCCTGGTGCACGGTGTGCGTTACGTGAATGAAGTGGCCTATCGCGAGTTCATCACCGAACACCTGCCGCAGAACGAGTTCTTCGGTGAAGCGGTGCGTGACAAGCTGATCTACTACCCGACCGTGACCCGCGAGCCGTTCGAGAACCAGGGCCGTCTGACCGACCTGATGCGCAGCGGCAAGCTGTTCAGCGACATTGGCCTGCCACCGATCAACCCGCAGGACGACCGCGCGATGATCTGTGGTAGCCCGAGCATGCTCGACGAGACCAGCGAAGTCCTCGACAGCTTCGGCCTGAAGATCTCCCCGCGCATGCGTGAGCCGGGTGACTATCTGATCGAACGTGCCTTCGTCGAGAAGTAATCGACCGGTAGCAAGCTTGGCCTGATGCCAGTCAGCCAAGCGCTTTACGGCGCATCCCCGGCAAGCCGGCCCCCACAGGCACAGCGCAGGCTTCAATGATTGCGCGGTCCCTGTGGGGGCCGGCTTGCCGGCGATGGGCTGCGCAGCAGCCCTGACAAGGCCATTAAGCCTGTGCGCCTGAGGCTGCCAGTGCCTTCAGTTTTCCCCAACGACCTCAAGCACCCGAATCACATCTGGCTCCGGGTAGTGCCACCTAACCTGCACATCCCAGAACTTCACCCCATACACCCGCTCCGGTACTGGCACCTGATAGGCCGGTCGAGGGTCCTGTGCCAGGCACTGCTCGATCAGCTCCACCAGTGGCTCGCCCAGGCGCAGGGCGTGTTCGCGGGCCTGGGGCAGGGCACTATCGCCCCATTGCACGGCGATCGCGGCAGGCGCATCGCTGGCCATCAGGTTGCTCGCCCCGGCGATGCTGTCGGCATAGGGAACATACGGTTTGATGTCCAGCACCGGCGTGCCATCGAGCAGATCGATGCCGGACAGTAGCAGCCGCCCCGGTTCCACCCCCTCCAGGCGTACCACCGACTGGCCGATGCCATTGGGCCGGTGGGTCGCTCGCGTGGCGAACACGCCCATGCTCTTGTTGCCGCCCAAGCGGGGTGGCCGCACCTTGAGGCGTGGCTTGTCTTCCAGGGCCTGATGGAACAGGAACAACAGCCACACATGGCTGACCTGCTCCAGGCCCGCCACGGCCTCGCCTTGGTCGAACGGTGGCAGCAACTCAAGTATCCCACGTGCAGCCGGCGCCAGCTGTGGCTGCCGTGGGATGGCGAATTTCTCCTTGAAGCAGGAGCGCACGATGCCAACAGGCGAAACCGTATGGTGCATCGCGAGTCAGCCGCGTACGCGCAGGGTCAGGCCCTTGAGGAAGTTGCGCAGCAACTGGTCGCCGCAAGGCCGATAGTTGTCATGGCCCACCTTGCGGAACAGTGCGCTGAGTTCGGGCTTGGAAACCGGGAAGTTGACCGACTTGAGGATCGCATGCAGGTCGTCTTCCTTGAGCTCGAAGGCTACGCGCAGCTTCTTGAGGATGGTGTTGTTGGTCACCGGCAGCTCAACGGGCTGTGGCGGACGGCTGTCGTCCTTGCCGCGACGGTAGAAGACCAACCCGTCGAGAAAGTGCGCCATGACCCGTTCGGGGCAGCGCACAAACCCGGCCTCGTCCTCTTTCTTCAGGTAGGTGGCGAGCACCAGCGGATTAACCTCCAGGCCCGAGAGCGCGATGATCTCGGCCATCTTGGCGTCGTTCACCTTGAGCATGTAGCGCAGGCTGCGCAGGACATCGTTGTGGTTCATTGCTGCAAAATCCTGTTCAAATGCCACGCCAGGGCGTGGCGCATTGCTTAGAAACGTTCAGTGCCGGCCAGGTAGCGCCAGTTGCCCACTGGCAGCTTGCCCATGGAGACACCACCCAGGCGAATACGACGCATGCTGAGGATTTCCAGGCGCAGGTAGGCGCAGATCTCGGAGATTTGCCCAGGCTGTGGATTTTTCAGGGCCAGACGCAGGTGGGTCTCGTTCTGCCAGCTGGCCTTGGCCTTGGGCAGTTCCCGATCATTGCGCGTCGCGCCGCGCGCCAGGCGCTCCAGCGCCTGTGGCGTAGTCTCGCCGCGCACTTCGATGATGTATTCCTGTTCCAGGCGACGCAGGTCGGCTTCGATCTTGCGGGTAACCCGCCAATCCTGGGTGAACACCTGCAGGCCACTGGCTCCGCGCTCCAGGGGGGCCGAACAGGTCAGCCGGGTGAAGTGCCCGTGCAGCGGCCGCACGCCTTCGCGATGCGCTTCGCTGAGGCTGGCCATGTTGATGCTGGCGCGGGCCGTATCGATATCGACACCGGCAGGCTGGTTGAGCAGCAGGGTAACCGGGTCAAGCGCCTCGGCATTGGCGCCCGGCAACAGCTCGACCGCTTGCTGGTCAACCTTGAACTGAGGCTGCTCGACTACCACGCCATCGACCGTGACCCAGCCTCCTTCGATGTACAGCTCTGCCTCCCGGCGTGAGCAACCGAGCTGCTCGATGAGGCGTTTGGACAGGCGGACGGGTTCGGACATGGCGGGCAATTCGCAAGGCAGGGAAAGTCTTGCATTGTACCTGTCCATGCGGGGCTGATGACGGGAATCTGTGCCAAATCCGTCAATTGGGAAGTATTGCACGGCATCCTGCGACAAAGTCTTAGGACGCTGTACGAATAAGCTTCATATGAAGCAATGGATAGGGCTGCCCCAGGCCATCCGTTTCCGAGCGCCCGATCACTTCGAAGCCCTCGTGCTGGTAGAAGCCCAAGGCTTGGGGGTTCTGTTCGTTGACGTCCAGGTACTGAGCGTTCAGTTCGCTGATGGCATAACGGAGCAAGCGCTTGCCCACGCCTCGGCCGCGGTATTCCGGTGCCACGAACAGCATGTCCACACGTCCATTGGCGACACCGGCAAAACCGCAGATGCGCTGGCGGTCCTTGCAGCAGACCAGCATCACGGCATCCAGGTACTTGCGTAGCACATGATCGCGCAGCAGCAGGATGTAAGCGTCTGGCAGAAAATCATGGGTTGCGCGCACCGAGCTTTCCCAGACCTGAACCAGTTCCGGGTAATCAGACAGGTGGGGCGTTTGCAGCGTCAATGCCGAATGCATGCCGGTGTTCCTCGGTGGCCAATGAGGAAACCATAGATGCAAAAAGCCCCGCCAGTGGGGCGGGGCTTCTTCTACAGGCGCGGCCTCAGACTGGCTCTGCCCACATGTCGTACTCGTCGGCATCGACCACCCGGCAACGGACCTTGTCGCCCGGTTTGAAGCCATGGTCGCCATCGATGAATACGCTGCCATCGATCTCAGGTGCATCGAAGAAGCTGCGGCCAACCGAGCCTTGCTCTTCGACTTCGTCGATCAGCACTTCGATTTCCTTGCCGATACGCAGTTGCAGGCGTGCGCTGCTGATAGCCTGCTGGTGAGCCATGAAGCGATCCCAGCGCGCCTGCTTGACGTCATCCGGCACCTCTTCCAGGCCCAGGTCGTTGGCAGGCGCACCCTCGACTGGTGAGTACTGGAAGCAGCCGACACGGTCGAGCTGAGCTTCGGTCAGCCAGTCCAGCAGGTACTGGAAGTCTTCTTCGGTTTCGCCCGGGAAGCCGACGATGAAGGTCGAGCGAATCACCAGTTCCGGGCACTGCTCGCGCCAGCGCTTGATGCGCGCCAGGGTGCGGTCTTCGAAGGCAGGACGCTTCATCGACTTGAGCACTTTCGGGCTGGCGTGCTGGAACGGGATGTCCAGATACGGCAGGATCTTGCCGGCGGCCATCAGCGGGATCACGTCGTCGACGTTCGGGTACGGATAGACGTAGTGCAGCCGCACCCAAGCGCCCAGGCTGCTCAGCGCTTCGCACAGCTCAAGCATGCGGGTCTTGACTGGCCGACCGTTCCAGAAATCGGTCTTGTACTTGACGTCGACGCCGTAGGCGCTGGTGTCCTGGGAGATCACCAGGATCTCCTTGACGCCGGCCTTGACCAGGCGTTCGGCTTCGCTCAGCACCTCGCCGACCGGGCGGCTGACCAGCTTGCCGCGCATCGACGGGATGATGCAGAAGCTGCAGCTATGGTTGCAGCCTTCGGAGATCTTCAGGTAGGCGTAGTGGCGCGGGGTCAGCTTGACGCCCTGCGGTGGCACCAGGTCGATCAGCGGGTTGTGGTCCTGGCGTGGTGGTACCACTTCGTGCACGGCGTTGACTACCTGCTCGTACTGCTGGGGGCCTGTGACCGACAGCACGCTGGGATGCACGTCACGGATGCTGCCTTCCTCGACACCCATGCAGCCGGTGACGATGACCTTGCCGTTTTCCTTGATCGCTTCGCCGATCACTTCCAGCGACTCGGCCTTGGCACTGTCGATGAAGCCGCAGGTGTTGACCACCACCACGTCGGCATCCTCGTAGGTGGGCACGACTTCATAACCTTCCATACGCAGCTGGGTCAGAATGCGCTCGGAATCAACCAGGGCTTTTGGGCAACCCAGGCTGACGAACCCTACCTTGGGGGTGGCGGGAGTGGTGGACATGACTAACCTCGGTATTGAATACAGGCCGCCCGGCCGGAAACGGCGGCGACCCTGACGGGCGCTTTTGGGCGCCTCTGATCAAAAAGTGCGCAATTCTAGCGAGCGCAAGGTCGCTTGACCAGCACAAATGCGACGAACGCTGCGCTATGCTTCGCCCCGTTGCGCCGGGGTATGTGCGATCCCCAGGCGTGGGGCAGAATTCTACGGGTCTAGATGGCCGTTTGCGGGAGTGGTCGATGGTTCAGGCAAGCAGTCACGCCGAGGGCGGTCAGGGGACGACGCGGTCGCTGAGCCTGTTGGTGGCAGCTGTTGGGGTGGTCTACGGCGATATCGGAACCAGCCCGTTGTATACCCTCAAGGAAGTTTTCACCGGCGGTTACGGGGTGCCGGTCAGTCACGATGGTGTACTGGGGATCCTCTCGCTGATCCTTTGGTCGCTGCTGTGGGTGGTGTCGTTCAAGTACGTGATGTTCATCCTGCGCGCCGACAACCAGGGGGAGGGCGGCACCATGGCCCTGACCGCGCTGGCGCGGCGGGCCACGGCGGCCTACCCACGCCTGCGCACGCTGATGGTTATCTGCGGATTGATCGGCGCCTCGCTGTTCTACGGCGACAGCATGATCACCCCGGCGGTTTCGGTGCTGTCGGCAGTGGAGGGCATGGGCCTGGCATTCGAGGGTATCGACCATTGGGTGGTGCCGCTTTCGCTGGTGGTGCTGGTGGGGCTGTTCCTGGTGCAAAAGCATGGCACCGATAAGATCGGCAAGCTCTTCGGCCCGATCATGGTCACCTGGTTCGTGGTGCTGGCGGTGCTGGGGGTGCATGGCATCTCGCAAAGCCCAGAGGTGCTCAAGGCGTTCAACCCGGGCTGGGCGGTGCATTTCTTCATCGTGCACCCGGGCATGGGCGTGGCCATCCTCGGTGCAGTGGTGCTGGCCTTGACCGGTGCCGAGGCGCTGTACGCCGACATGGGCCATTTCGGGCGCAAGCCGATTGCCCGGGCCTGGTTCGCCCTGGTGCTGCCAGCATTGGTGCTCAATTATTTTGGCCAGGGCGCGATATTGCTGCAAAACCCTGATGCTGCGCGCAACCCGTTCTACCTGCTGGCGCCGGCCTGGGCGTTGCTGCCGCTGGTGGGCCTGGCGACCATGGCCACGGTAATCGCTTCGCAAGCGGTGATCTCGGGTGCTTTCTCCCTGACACGCCAGGCTATCCAGTTGGGTTACATCCCGCGCATGCATATCCAGCACACCTCCAGCGACGAGCAGGGGCAGATCTACATCGCAGCGGTCAACTGGACCCTGATGGTGGGCGTGGTGCTGCTGGTGATCGGTTTTGGCTCATCCGGCGCGCTGGCGGCTGCTTATGGCGTCGCGGTGACAGGTACGATGCTGATGACCACCATCCTGGTGTCGGCGGTGATGCTGTTGTTGTGGAAGTGGCCGCCAGTGCTGGCGGTACCGATTCTGATTGGTTTCCTGCTGATAGACGGGCTGTTCTTCGCCGCCAACGTGCCGAAGATTGTCCAGGGCGGCGCCTTCCCGTTACTGGCCGGGGGTGTGCTGTTCCTGCTGATGAGCACCTGGAAGCGCGGCAAGCAGATTCTGGTCGAGCGAATCGATGAGGGTGGGCTGCCGCTGCCGGTTTTCATCAGCAGCATTCGCGTACAGCCACCGCACCGTGTCGAAGGTACTGCCGTGTTCCTCACCGCGAGGCCGGATGCGGTGCCGCACGCGCTATTGCACAACATGTTGCATAACCAGGTGCTGCACAGCCAGGTGGTGCTGCTGACGGTGGTGAGTGAAGACCGGCCGCGGGTGCCCGAGCAGGAGCGATTTGAGGTGGAGGCCTATGGCGACGGCTTCTTCCGGGTGCTGTTGCACTTCGGTTTCATGGATGAGCCGGATGTGCCGGCGGCCCTTAAGCTATGCCACCTGGACGGCTTGGATTTCAGCCCGATGCGTACGACTTATTTCCTTAGCCGCGAAACGGTGATCGCGTCGCGTCTTGAGGGGATGTCGCGCTGGCGGGGCAACCTGTTCGCGTTCCTGCTCAAGAATGCCAACGGTAACCTGCGTTTCTTCAACCTGCCGCTCAACCGGGTGATCGAGCTGGGTACACAGGTCGAGATCTGACGCCAGTGAGGGCCGCAATGCGGCCCTCGCCAGGCCTCAGTTCTGTTCTGCCACGCTAGGCTTGCCCTGGCGTGTTTCAATTTCATCGATCAAGCGCTTGGCCAGCGCCGGATAGTTCTCGTCGAAGTGGTGCCCACCGGGTAGCTTCATGCGTTCGCCCACGGCAGTCTTGTCGGTGCAACCGCTTTCGTCGGCCTCTTCCACGCCATAGATGCATACCACTTTGGCCGCCGGCAGTTTCGCCATCTCCGGCCCGGTAGGTGCTTCCTGACCTTCCTTGCCCAACCAGCCCTCGACTTCGATCTCGAAGCTGCCACTGCGGGCGAAGGCCAGCAGCATCACCGCATCGACACGTTGCTGGTCCTCGGCAGGCAGACGATTGTAGATGGCCGGCAGCACGTCGGCCCCGAACGAATAGCCGGTCAGCACGAAGCGCTTGGTACCCCATTTCTGACGATAATGCTGCATCAGTGCCGACAGGTCGGCAGCGCTTTGCTCGGGTGTCTTGTGCTGCCAGTAGTAACGCAGGGTGTCTATGCCGACCACGGGGTAACCCAATTTGGCCATTTCACCGGCCACATCGCGGTCCAGGTCGCGCCAGCCACCATCGCCTGAGAGGAATAGAGTGACGGTGTCGGTGGTTTGCCCGGCGGGCACTTCCACCACCGGGATAGCCAGCGCGTTACCATCGTGGCCCACCAAGGCCTGGGTCAGCTGCGCCTTGAGTACTTGTGGCAGGTGAATGTCGTAGTCGCTGATGCTGGTCTCGGCATTGCGTTGGTCGCGCACGAACGCGGCGCTGGCATCATCCGGGTTGTCGTTCCAGGCGACGCTCCAGTGGCCATGAGGGGCGGACTTGGGCAAGGCTGCAGTGCACCCGGGCTGCTCCATGTTGAAGTCGACGGAGATGGCTCGGGCCTTGTCGTCATTCTGTGTGGCCAGCCAACGCCATGCCTGGGTCGCACCAGGGCCGATACCGGCCACCAGGGTCGGTTTTTCGGCCAGCAGGGTCATGGCCTTGTCCATTGACTGCTGCTGGTGAGTGCAGTCCCCCGACGGCAGGATGACCTGCACCAGCTGGGCCTCACCGGCCTGGCTCAAGTCAAGCAACTGCTTGTCGGTCAGCGCCTGGTCCTGAGGCACGCCGATGGCCACCCAGGCTTTGGCATGAACGCCCGGGGTGACGCGGGTGATGTGGGTGTCATTGACCGGCAGTTGCTCAAGGTGCGCCTCTGGGGCCGGACGGGCCCACAACCAGAAGGCGGTAGCCCCGGCCAATGCGGCCAGCAGCAGGGGTATCAGTAGGTACAGCCAGTAGCGTCGGATCATCAACGTTTCACCAATCCAGTCAGGCCGCCTGCAATCAGGGCGGCAGTGTCGGCCAGTGCCACCAGCGGGTCGAGCCCGGCTGGCACAGCCATGTAGCGGGGTTCCCAGTCCGGTTGGAACTTGTCCTTGAAGCGGCGTAGCCCCTGGAAGTTGTAAAGCTGTTCACCGCGACGGAACACCATCGAGCCCAGGCGCTGCGCCAGGGGTGCGCCGCGCCGGGGCTGCAAGCCGGAAAGCGGTACCATGCCCAGGCTGAACCGGCTGTAGTCACGGCTTTTGTAGTGCAGGATCAGGCCGATCATCATGAATTCCATGGTCAGCTTGGGTGCCTCGGGGTGGGCGCGCATCAGATCCAGGCTGGCCAGTTCGTGGCCGTGAGTCTCAAGCAGGTTGGCAAACGCCACCGGCCGGCCTTGGTAGCGAATCAGGGCGATGCGAAAATGCTGCAGATACTCAGGGCTGAAGCGCCCCAGCGAGAAGCCCTTTTCGCGCACGTTCTTGCCGCCGAGCCAGGCATCCGAGATTTCCTTGAGCTCGGCCAGGGGGGCCTGGCCGGGTTCATGGATCTCCAGGCTCAAGCCATCGCGGCCGCCGCGGTTCCAGGTGTAGCGCAGGTCTTTCATCTCCTTGCCTTTGGCTTCGATGTCGAAGCGGCGCAGGTCGACCCGGGCCTCTTCGCCGAGCTTGAGTGCGGTCAGGCCGATGTCCATGTAAAACGGCAGATTTTCCGCGCGCACCTGGTAGAACACCGGGCGAGCATGGTGCAGGTCGCACAGGTCGCGGAATTGCCAGATCATCTCGGCGCGTTCCTGGGCCGGGCCGATCGGGTCGTATAGGGCTACAAGGCTGCGGCCCCGGCGTGCGTACATCAGGAAGGCGTTGTCATTGGGATGGAACAGCAGGGCCTTGTCACCGGTCAGGGCCAGGCCGCCGTCAGGTTGGTCGGAAGCCAGCAGGATGCGGTTGGCGCGCTGCATCTCCTCGTCGTCTGGCAGGTGTATGACCGGCCGGGCAGTGCGCAGCAACCAGGTCAGGGCCACGGCCAGCAACAGTATCGCGCTGCCCATGGTGGCGCGCAGGCCGCGTGGGGCATCGGCATCGAGGGTGAATTGCCACCACAGTTCATGGCTGTAGGGCACGTCTTGGTAGGCAAAAAGCAGCAGCCACACCGAAGCACCGACCACGCACGCACTTGCTGCCAGGAATACCGGTGAGAACGGCAGTTCCAACAGCCGGCTTGGGCGGTAGAACGAACGGCGGAACAACGCGAGCAGGGCTGCGGTGAAGGTCAGCAGGCAGGCCTCTTCCCAGTCGAAGCCTTTGAGCAACGACAGCAGTGCGCCAACCAGTAGCAGAACGGTAGTCAGCAGCCAAGCCGCAGAGAGGCGTCGGCGCAAGCCCTGGGCCAATAGCAGGCACAGCACGCCAATCAGGCTGGCACCGAAGTGCGAGGCATCTATAAGGCGGTGGGGTACCAGAAAGCCCATGTGTTCCAGGCGAGTGTCGATTTCTGGTGTGGCGCCAGAGAACAACAGCACCACGCCGGAGAGAAACACGAGGATCGCCAGGACCGGAGCGGCCAGCCCGGAGGCGGCCTTGAGCGCCTGCTGCGCAAACAGCAAGCGCCTGGCTTCGTTGGCCAGCAGCAGCACACAGGCCAGCAGCAATGGCAGTACCACATAGATCAAGCGGTACAGCAGCAGTGCCGCGGCCAGTGGCGCGGCGCCCAGCTGATTGGCGAAGGCAGCGAGCAAGATCGCCTCGAACACCCCGACCCCGCCAGGCACATGGCTAAGTACACCGGCAGCCAGGGCCAGCAGATACACCAGCACGAACGCGCCGAACGGAGGGGCTTCTGGGAGCAGCAGGTAAAGGACCGTCGCGGCGGCGGCTACATCCAGCGCGGTGATGACCAATTGCAGCGCCGCCAGGCGTGCGCCGGGCAGGCGCAGCGTCCGGCGGCCCAGTTGTACCAGCAGGCTGTCTGGCAACGGCTGCTCTGCCAGGCGTCGGCGATACAGGCCGGCCACCAGTAATGCAGTCAGTACCAGCACGCCGATAGCGACTGCGGCCATTACAGAGGCGGGCAGGTGCAGGGCGGCAGCCGCCGCTGGCAAGTTGCTCAAGGTGGCCAGGGCTGCCAGGGGGGGCAGGGCACAGCCCAAGGAAAGGCTGGCGAACACTGTCATGCGCGCGACTTCGGCGGCCCCCAGGCCTTCTCGAGCATACAGGCGATAGCGCACCGAACCGCCCGAGAGCATCGACAAGCCAATGGCGTTACCAATGGCAAATGCGCTGAAACCGCCCAGCAGAAGCGTACGCCGGGGCAACTTCACGGCGGCGTAGCGGCTGGCCGACCATTCGTACCCCAGCAGGATCAAAAACCCGATTGTCGCCGCGAGTAGTGCGCCGACCAGCGAGCGGGTGGGCACGCTGAGCATCGCATCGTGCAGTGCATAGATATCCAGTTCGCTGAGCAAGTGTCGGCAGGCAATCAGTGCCATCGCGAACAGCACCAGGGTGACTGCCAGGGTGATGGGTTGGCGATAGCGGCTCACCCGCTCCAGCCACGGCAAACGCTGCGCAGCCGTGGGCAGGGTTGAGGCGAGTGGGGCCTGGGCTTCTGGGTTGCGGTCTGTCATGAGTTACCCCGGGCAAGCAGCGCGAGGTAGGGGGATGGTGCGGCCAAGTGAATCTCCCTGTGGAAACGTATCCAGATATTACTCCGGGCAACGTGACTTTCAGTCCTTTGGGAGGGTTAAAGATAGTTCATCCAGCAGGTGGCGCCGCAAAGCCAAGGCTGGCTACGGGGCCGGGATTTTTCAGGAGGGGAAAAACAACAAACCCCGCGCTGCTGTTACACAGGCGAGGTTTGTTCTGACGAATATGGTTGCGGGAGCCGGATTTGAACCGACGACCTTCGGGTTATGAGCCCGACGAGCTACCAGACTGCTCCATCCCGCGTCAGAGGTGCGCATTCTACAGCGTTGACTGCGGCGGTCAAGCATTACTTTTGATTGGTCAGTAACTTACGGGTGGCCTGCTTTTCGAAGGCAAAAGAAAAAGGCCACTGCGTTAACAGTGGCCTTTTCTCGAATCTGGTTGCGGGAGCCGGATTTGAACCGACGACCTTCGGGTTATGAGCCCGACGAGCTACCAGGCTGCTCCATCCCGCGCCTGTGGAAACGAATTCTACAGTGAACGTGCGCGGTGTCAAGCGTTACTTATTGATTTGCTTACGTTTTCAACCAAAGACTATTTTTAGGCAAAAGAAAAAGGCCACTGCGTTAACAGTGGCCTTTTCTTGAATCTGGTTGCGGGAGCCGGATTTGAACCGACGACCTTCGGGTTATGAGCCCGACGAGCTACCAGGCTGCTCCATCCCGCGCCTGTGAGATCGAATTCTACGGATTTAACGCCCACTGTCAAGCTTTTCGTTCAAAAAAACCTTTTTCGTTCAAACCCTTAGCCCTTCAATAAGGCAGGCAACTCAGTCGCTCTGCGGCTTTCAGGCCAATTGTCGAGTGCACCTCTGCGTTGGCTGTCTCGCTGACAGAGCATGCGGTACTATCTGTATGAATTTACAGTGCTGACGGTCATCCATGTCTTTGCGCAAGATCATTCACATCGACTGCGATTGTTTCTACGCCGCGATCGAGATGCGTGATGACCCGCGTCTGGCCGGTCGCCCCATGGCCGTGGGTGGCTCCCCGGACCATCGTGGGGTGATCGCCACCTGCAATTATGAAGCGCGTGCCTATGGGGTGCGCTCGGCCATGTCATCGCGCCATGCACTGAAGCTTTGCCCTGACTTGTTGATCGTCAAACCGCGTTTCGAGGCCTACCGCGAAGCATCACGTGAGATTCACGGCATCTTCCGCGACTACACCGACCTGATCGAGCCATTGTCGCTGGATGAGGCCTACCTGGATGTCAGCGACAGCCAGTGGTTTGCCGGCAGCGCTACGCGCATCGCCGAAGACATTCGCAGGCGTGTCGCGCGCACCTTGCACATCACCGTCTCGGCTGGGGTGGCGCCAAACAAGTTTCTGGCCAAGATCGCCAGTGACTGGCGCAAGCCCAATGGTCTTTTCGTGATTACGCCCGATCAGGTGGAAGCTTTTGTCGCCGCATTGCCCGTTGCCAGGCTGCATGGTGTCGGCAAGGTCACTGCAGACAAGCTTGCTCGGTTGGGTATCGACACCTGCCTGGACCTGCGTGACTGGTCGCGGCTGGCGCTGGTGCGGGAATTCGGCAGTTTCGGTGAACGCCTATGGGGGCTGGCGCGGGGGGTCGATGATCGCGCCGTGCACAACGATAGCCGTAGGCAGTCAGTAAGCGTGGAGAACACCTATGACACGGATCTGCCGGACTTGGCCAGTTGTCTGGAGCGCTTGCCTGAACTGCTGGTCAGCCTGAATGAACGGATCGCTCGTATGGACAGCAGTTATCGGCCGGACAAACCTTTCGTCAAGGTCAAATTCCATGACTTCAGCCAGACAACCCTGGAGCAGGCAGGGGCGGGTAGGGACCTGGACAGCTATAGGCAGTTGCTACGGCAAGCATTCGCCCGTGGTGGCAAGCCGGTTAGGTTGCTAGGGGTAGGGGTGAGGTTGCGCGACTTGCGCGGGGCTCACGAGCAGTTGGAATTGTTCGCAGACGAATAAAAGAAGGGCTGCACTGCAGCCCCTTCTTTTATTACTGTGCGCCTGGGTCAGCCACCAACCGGCCGGTGGCCTTGGTCAGTGCCTGCACAAACTCCTGTTGCAGCTCCGGATCGTTGCGGGTCAGTTCGATCAGGCTCTGCTCCATCTCGCTGGCTTCCTCTTCCAGGCCTAGCTCCGACAGGCGCTTGACCCGGTGTACCCACTGGCCGACATCGTCGTCTTCCAGGTCGTCGAAAATCAGCTCATGGGCTTCACGCAGCTTGTTGCGCAGGGTGGCGCTGACCAGCAGGCTGGCGTCGCCCCGCACAGCGTTGTCTTCATCGACCACTTGCAGGTGCAGGGTGCCGACGTGGTTCAGGTGCTGCTCCGAGAAAGGGCTGTCCAGCAGGTTCAGGCGTAGCACGCCGTTTCTGTCGGTGGTCAGTGCGTGGGTCATCTTGCCGGCTTTGACCTCGACCAGGCGCTCGCTCCAGGGCAGGCTGGTGAACTCCTCGCGCTTGTCCTTTTGCACCTCACTGATCCCTGCCAGGTTCTGCTGGGCGCGACCGTTGGACTGCACGTTCATGAACGGGTTGAGCCCGGCGACGCCATAGCTGAGCCAGTCGTGCGTCATGCTTTCCGGAAGGTTGCCCAATGCAAAAACGTTGACCACGTTGGCGCCTGCACCGGCCACTACCGCCACCGCGCCCAGCGGGATTTCGTAGATCTCCCGCCAGGGTTGGTAGGGCGTATAGCGGTCATAGCGGCGGGTAACTTCGAACTCGGTGACTTCGAAGCGCCTCTGTTCATTGATGCGTACACGTCGCTGCGGAAGCTCCATCACCTTGGGCTCGCCGACATCAATCTGCAGTGTGTGTTCGAGCAGCTTGCGCTCGACGCGCTCCTCATGCTCGCTGCGCTGGGACATCTGGTTCGCGCAGCCGCTGAGGAACAGGGCGCCGCACAGTGCGGCGCCCCCCAGGGTAAAGGTACTTCGCTTGGACATGATCACTCGTGCATTGATTATCAGCGGCGAACGCGGGCCTGCAGGAAGGTCAGCACTTCATTGAGTGGCAGCGCTTGAGCATCCTGTTCGGTGCGGTGCTTGTATTCCAGGTTGCCATCGGCTAGGCCGCGGTCGCTGACGACGATGCGGTGCGGAATACCAATCAGCTCCATATCGGCGAACTTGATGCCAGGGCTGGTCTTCTTGTCGCGGTCGTCCAGCAGCACTTCGAAGCCTGCGGCCGTCAGTTCGGCGTACAACTTGTCGGTGGCCTCGCGAACCACCTCGGTTTCGTAGCGCAGTGGTACCAGGGCAATCTGGAATGGCGCCAGGGCGTCGTTCCAGATGATGCCTTTGTCGTCATGGCTCTGCTCGATGGCGGCGGCGACCACGCGGGATACGCCGATGCCGTAGCAACCCATGGACAGCACGACCGGTTTGCCGTTTTCGCCCAGTACCTGGCACTTGAGCGCCTCGCTGTACTTGGTGCCGAGCTGGAAGATGTGGCCCACTTCGATGCCGCGCTTGATCACCAGCGTACCCTGGCCATCCGGGCTCGGGTCGCCCTCGACGACGTTGCGCAGGTCGGCAACCTGTGGGACCGGCAGGTCGCGCTCCCAGTTGACGCCGAAGTAGTGCTTGTCGTCGATGTTGGCACCGATGCCGAAGTCGCTCATCAGGGCAACCGAACGGTCGATGATGATTTCCAGTGGCAGGTTGAGTGGGCCGAGGGAGCCGGCGCCGGCACCAATCGCATCGCGCAGCTCGGCTTCGGTGGCCATGACCAATGGGTCGGCAACCTGCTCGAGCTTGGTAGCCTTGATTTCGTTCAGTTCGTGGTCGCCACGTACGATCAGGGCAATCAGCTTGCCTTCTTCCGCGCCGCGCACGATCAGGGTCTTGACGGTCTTCTCGATCGGCAAGCCGTGGTTCTCGACCAGCTGGGCGATGGTCTTGGCCTCTGGCGTATCGACCAGGCGCAGCTCCTCGGTTGGCGCTGGGCGCACGGTCTCACGCGGGATGGCTTCGGCTTTCTCGATATTGGCAGCGTAGTCGGAGCTGTCGCTGAAGATCACATCGTCTTCGCCGGACGATGCCAGCACATGGAACTCATGCGAGTAGCTGCCGCCGATGGAGCCGGTGTCGGCCTGCACTGGACGGAAATCCAGGCCCAGGCGGGTGAAGATGTTGGAGTACGCCTGGTGCATGCGGTCGTAGGTTTCCTGCAGGGAAGCCTGGTCGGCATGGAAGGAATAGGCGTCCTTCATGATGAATTCGCGGCCACGCATCAAGCCGAAGCGCGGGCGGATCTCGTCACGGAACTTGGTCTGGATCTGGTACAGGTTGAGCGGCAGCTGTTTATAGCTGGACAGCTCGTTGCGGGCCAGGTCGGTGATGACTTCTTCGTGGGTCGGGCCTACGCAGAAATCGCGCTGGTGGCGATCCTTCAGGCGCAGCAGCTCGGGGCCATACTGTTCCCAGCGGCCGGATTCCTGCCACAGTTCGGCGGGCTGGATGCTGGGCATCAGCACTTCCAGGGCGCCGGCGGCGTTCATTTCCTCGCGCACCACGGCTTCGACCTTGCGCATGACCCGCAAGCCCATCGGCAGCCAGGTGTACAGGCCGGAAGCCAGCTTGCGGATCATGCCGGCACGCAGCATGAGCTGATGGCTGATGACCACTGCGTCGGCAGGGGTTTCTTTCTGGGTGGCGAGCAAATATTGACTGGTGCGCATGGTTAGCCGTGTCGATTGCCTAAGACATTGAAATGACCCCGCATTGTACGGGGGCGAAACGAAGGCGTACAGGATGCCCCAGGGCGGGGTAATTGTCAGCCAAGAAAAAGCCCGGCGAGCGTGCCGGGCTTTTTCAGGTGCGGGGCACTATAAGCGTGGCTTACAGGATGCTCAGCGGGTACTCGACGATCAGGCGCAGTTCGTCCAGCGACGGGGAGCCGTAGTAGACGCCGTCGGAGGAGCGGTAGGTGGCCTGACGGACGCGGAAGCTGAGGTCCTTGGCAGGGCCTTCCTGCAACACGTACTTGATGTCGATGTCGCGTTCCCATTCCTTACCGTTGGAAGTGCCTGCGACATTGGCGTCGGTACCGCGCACGTAACGGGTCATGAAGGTCAGGCCGGGTACGCCGAACTCAGCGAAGTTCAGGTCGTAGCGCGCTTGCCAGGACTTCTCGTCTTCTGCGTTGAAGTCGGAACGGGCCACCGAGTTACCCAGGAAGACGGTGCCGCCACCGTCGACGCCGTAACCGTAGTCACCATCACCGTGGACGCGCTGATGCACGATGGTGAAGGTATGAGCGCCGATGTTCCACGCAGCCGACAGGCTGAAAGCGGTGTTGTCGAGCTTGTCGCCGTCGTACGCTTTGTACAGGGCGCTGCCTTCGCTCTTGGTGTCATAGATGTTGAAGTCGAACACCAGGCCTTGCTTGTCCGAAATCGGCAGTGCCCAGTTGACATTGCCGTAGTACTTGCGCCAGTAGTCTTCGACCTTGGAGTAGTACAGGCTGGTGCTGAGGCTGTCGGTCAGGGCATAGGTACCACCGACGATGTTGGCTTCAGTCAGGCGCAGGCTGTCGCGGTAGGTCTGGGCCTGGGCGTTCATGCCGGTGAAGTGACCGGCGTGCAGGGTCAGGCCTTCGATCTCGTCGCTGGTGATCAAGGCGCCTTCGGCAACTTCCGGCAGCAGTCGGCTGTCGTCGGTAGCGAATACCGGCAGGGCGGTGAACTGGTTACCGTACTTCAGCACAGTGTTGGAGATGCGCATTTTCACTGCGCCACCGGCTTCGGAGTAGTCATCCTGCGAGCGGCCGTCGGAGCCTTGCGGGAACAGGCCGGTACCGGCACGGCCTTTGCCGCTGTCCAGTTTCAGGCCGAGCATGCCGATGGCATCGACACCGAAGCCTACGGTGCCTTGGGTGAAGCCCGACTCAAAGGTACCGAGGAAGCCGAGGCCGGTTTCTTCTGTGCGGCTCTGGCGATCGCCGGTAATAGGGTCCCGATCATTGTTACGAGCGTCACGGCTGAAGTACAGCATGCGAGTCTTGACGTTCAGCTGGCTGTCTTCGATGAAACCCTTGGATTCGTCCTGTGCAGAGGCAAAGGCCAGCTGCGAGGTCCCTGCCGAAACGGCCAGGGCGATCATGCTCCACTTCATCACGCGCATCGTGATTTGCTCCTTTGGTTTTTAGGAAGAGTACCGCTGCGCCCAAGTCTTTTAGTTATATGGGGCAGCTCTTTCTTGTTATGTCGGCGGAAATGTATAGCACGCAGACTGTTGTTGGCGATATGGGCATATACAACGTTTCGCGAAGTTTACGGCCATGTCGCTTTCAGGTATTTCCATGTCGCAAATCACGTCCCGGAATTCCGAGCCGTACAACGCCAGCGCTGTTCCTGTCACCGTAACGATTCTGTAACTATCGATTTCGGTTGGGGAAACTCCCTGGTGGATCCAAAGCGGCTGTTGTTATTTGTTGCGTCCATCGCTTTATGCAGATGTCGTGCCGACTTGATGTGAGAAGAATGCAACAAGCGTGCTCAAAATTAACAACGGTTCATGAAATTTTCACAAATGCCGCTCACGTGGCCGGAAAATGCCCGTAAACACGGGGCGGCTGGTGGCTGATGGCGTATCTGGCAGCAGCCCGCCCGCAAAAAAAAAACTTGCCTTGCAAGTCAATGTGTTACCGCTCGCTGTTCAAGTTGAGTCATTTGTGTGTGTGAAAGCGCAGTGGTGTACTCGTTTGCGGCCTCATTTTGGTGCGAAAAGTAGCGGAGTGTTACCGCGCCTGTGCAGGCTGAAGCGATTCCTGTGCAATAAGGGTGCAGTCTGGGGGCGTGCAGCATGCTTGCGTGGGCGAAGCAGAGTATCCTTGCGCCATAGACCCGCACGCCGGGCCCCTTTTCGTTGGTGGAGGTTTTCAGTGTTTGAGATGGATTTGCGTTTGCAGCAGGACTCTTTGGTTCTTGGAGACTTTCCGCTGTGCCGTCTGCTGCTTAGCAAGGATGCCAACTACCCTTGGTTCATTCTGGTGCCCAAGCGTGCCGGCGTGAGCGAACTGTTCGACCTGAGCCCGGACGATCAGGCGCAGTTGTGGAAAGAAACCACCTGCCTGGCCGAGACACTCAAAACGGAGTTCGCGGCGGACAAAATGAACGTTGCCACGCTGGGTAATGTGGTCAGCCAACTGCACATGCATGTGATTGTCCGTCGCCATGGGGATGCCGCCTGGCCGGCGCCGGTCTGGGGCAAGGTGCCCGCTGTCGAATACGGGCCGGGGCAGGTCGATGCCATTCGCCAGCGCTTGCGCGTCCTGCTCGATGACACATATGAGGAGGCCTGACATGTCGCCGGAATCGCGCATAGTCGAATTGGAAACCCGTCAGGCGTTTCAGGACGACACCATTCAGGAGCTCAATGATGTGGTGGTCGAGCAGGGGCGGGTGATTCAGCGCCTGCAGTTGCAGATGGCCGAGTTGATCAAGCGTTACGAGGAAATGGTCGGGCAGTATGGCAGTGAGGGCGAGGAAGCGCCGCCGCCTCATTACTAATGGGTGCCAGCCCTGGGCTTGCCCCAGGGCTGCACAGGGTCAGCGGCGGGATACCGCGACCACGTCTTCGGCTTGCAGGCCCTTGTCGCGGTGCATTACCGAGAACTCCACACGCTGGCCTTCGACCAGGATGCGATGGCCTTCGCCACGAATGGCGCGAAAGTGGACGAAGATATCGTCACCCGAATCGCGGGAAATGAATCCAAAGCCTTTAGAAGTGTTGAACCACTTCACCGTGCCGGTATCGCGCGTGCCGGTCTCCTGCGGCGCGCCTTGGCTGGGTCGGTTTTTTCTGGGGCTACGGGCCAAGCCTGCAGCCAGGTGCAGAATGACTGCGAGGCCTGCGCAGACCAGCGCCGCCAGGTTGCCCATTTCGGGGCGGGCCAGCAAGGTCAGGGTTTGCAGTACCACGGCCACCACCAGCAAGGCGCAGGCCAGATGCTGCAATTGCTGGCGGGCGCCGCGGTAATACAGCGGCACGACAGGTGCCAGCAGCAGGTTGAGCAGGCCGAGCAGGGCCAGGTAGACCGCGTCCGGTTGCTGCAGGAAGGGAGTTGCGTCGTTTTTCAGGCTGGGTATGAGCGATAGCAGCAAAGCTGCAGCGCCCGTCAACAGATGGACGATCTTGAACATGGGGTTGGCTCGCAATTGATAAGGCCGATCACAGGAAGAGCTGGCGGCATGGTGCGCATGAGGTGTAGGGCGCGAACACATGGTGAGCCAGCCTATGCACCCGGCAATAACAGCACGCACGGGTGGCACAGTGCCTATTTAACAGCAAACGCGGGGCCTTCTCAAACCGCAGGTGGCTGCTGGCGATGAGTTGCCCTGTGTCATGGGCGCGTGGCGCGAAGTATTGATACAGTGTGTGAGGCCCGCTTGATCATCATCAAGCCATATGAAAAAGGGGAACTTCATGGCAATCGATATCGGTATCAGTGAAGAAGATCGCAAATCCATCGTCGAAGGGCTGTCCCGTCTGTTGTCGGATACCTATGTGCTGTATCTGAAAACCCACAACTTTCACTGGAACGTCACCGGTCCTTCGTTCCGTACCCTGCACCTGATGTTCGAAGAGCAATACAACGAGCTGGCGCTGGCCGTTGATTCCATCGCCGAGCGGATTCGCGCCCTGGGCTTCCCGGCGCCGGGTTCCTATGCTTTTTACGCACGGCATTCTTCCATCAAGGAAGAGGAAGGGGTGCCCGCAGCGGACGAGATGATCCATCAGCTTGTCCAGGGGCAGGAGGCGGTCGTGCGTACCGCCCGCAGTATTTTCCCGGTAGTGGACAAGGTCAGTGATGAGCCAACTGCCGATCTGCTGACCCAGCGTATGCAGGTGCACGAAAAGACGGCATGGATGCTGCGGGTACTGCTTGACGGTAAATGATCAGCCGCTTGTATGAAAAGCGGCCTGCAAAGCCCGGTCGAGTGAAGCTCACCGGGCTTTTTCGTTTGTGCGGGAAGGCTTTGCCGCTGCTTTGCGCCCGGCCGCACGCGCTTCATTGAGCCTCTGGTTCCTGCATCCGTGCCTGTCTTGCGGTGCAGGGGAACATACCTGTGGCGAGGATGTGGGCGCATGATGCAAGCGAGCAAGCGTGGAGTAGGCAAAGGCCGCTGCCTGGGCAGGCAAAGCATTGATCCGTTCAAGGCGGATTTCGACATGATGCAGATTCAGCCGGTATCGCGCTCGGTCCGGCTCAACGGTTTTTCCACCTGCTTGCGCCTGGAGGCAGTCTATTGGCGCATCCTCGAGCGCATCGCAGAGGCCAATGAGTGCTCCGTCAGTGCCATACTTTCCTATGTGGATCGTGAAGTGCACCTGCGCCAGGGCGGGGTACGCAACTTCAGCGGCCTGGTGCGGGTGATCTGTGTTGCGTGGTTGCAGGACGCTGATCGCCAGGCGGGCTGCGCAGTGCCTGTTAACCATATATAATCCCGCTTTTTGCTGCCCCGGGCAGCCAGCGTAATGGTTGACGAGAGACACCCATGCCCCTTTATGACTATCAATGTGCATCCTGCGATCACCGGATGGAAGCGTTGCAGAAGATCAGTGCAGCGCCGCTGACCGACTGTCCGGCCTGCCAGGCGCCGGCATTGAAGAAACTGTTGTCGGTCCCTGGATTTCGCCTGAGCGGTAGCGGCTGGTACGAAACCGACTTCAAGACCGGGGCTAAAAAGAATCTGGCAGGCGGCGACAAGGCCGACTGAGTTGAATTGCAGTAGCCGGGTCTTGCAGTATTAGCCCCCTGGGGCGGCCAAGGCCTCCATCGAATACACGAATCACGAGAAGCGAAACCACCATCATGATGCGCAGCCATTATTGCGGCCAACTGAACGAGAGCCTGGACGGCCAGGAAGTCACCCTTTGCGGCTGGGTCCATCGTCGCCGCGACCACGGCGGGGTGATCTTCCTCGACATCCGTGACCGCGAGGGCATGGCCCAGGTCGTCTTCGATCCCGATCGCGCCGAAACCTTCGCTGCGGCCGACCGCGTGCGCAGCGAATACGTGGTGCAGATCACCGGCAAGGTGCGCAAGCGCCCCGAGGGCGCGGTGAATGCCAACATGGCTTCCGGTGCCATCGAAATCCTCGGTTACCAGCTCAACGTGCTCAACGAAGCTGAAACCCCGCCGTTCCCGCTGAACGAATACTCTGACGTCGGCGAGGAAACCCGCCTGCGCTACCGCTTCATCGATCTGCGTCGCCCGGAAATGGCCGACAAGCTGCGCCTGCGTTCGCGCATCACCAGCAGCATTCGTCGCTTCCTGGACGAAAATGGCTTCCTCGACGTCGAAACGCCGATCCTCACCCGCGCAACGCCAGAAGGCGCGCGTGACTATCTGGTGCCCAGCCGTACCCACGCTGGTAGCTTCTTCGCGCTGCCGCAGTCGCCTCAGCTGTTCAAGCAGCTGCTGATGGTCGCCGGCTTCGACCGCTACTACCAGATCGCCAAATGCTTCCGTGACGAAGACCTGCGCGCTGACCGTCAGCCGGAGTTCACCCAGATCGACATCGAGACCAGTTTCCTCGATGAGTCCGAGATCATGGGCCTGACCGAGAGCATGATCCGCAAGCTGTTCAAGGAAGTGCTGGACCTGGAATTCGGCGAATTCCCGCACATGACCTTCGAAGAAGCCATGCGCCGCTACGGTTCCGACAAGCCAGACCTGCGTAACCCGCTGGAACTGGTTGACGTCGCCGACCAGCTCAAAGATGTCGACTTCAAGGTCTTCGCAGGCCCGGCCAACGATCCGAAGTGCCGCGTTACCGCACTGCGCCTGCCAGGTGGCGCCAGCATGCCGCGCAGCAAGATCGACGAGTACACCAAGTTCGTCGGCATCTACGGCGCCCGCGGCCTGGCGTACATCAAGGTCAACGAGCGTGCCAAAGGCGTCGAAGGCCTGCAGTCGCCGATCGTCAAGAACATCCCTGAAGCCAACCTCAACGTGATCCTTGATCGCGTAGGTGCCGTAGACGGCGACATCGTGTTCTTCGGTGCCGACAAGTTCAAGGTCGTCAGCGAGGCCCTGGGCGCGCTGCGTATCCGCCTGGGCCACGACTTCGAACTGCTGACCTGCGAGTGGGCGCCGATGTGGGTCGTCGACTTCCCGATGTTCGAAGAGAACGAAGACGGCAGCTTCACCGCCCTGCACCACCCGTTCACCGCGCCCAAGTGCACCCCCGAAGAGCTCGAGGCCAACCCGGCCACCGCGCTGTCGCGTGCCTACGACATGGTGCTGAACGGCACCGAACTGGGTGGCGGTTCGATCCGTATCCACCGCAAAGAGATGCAACAGGCAGTGTTCCGCCTGCTGGGTATCGAAGCGGCAGAACAGGAAGAGAAGTTCGGCTTCCTGCTCGATGCCCTGAAGTTCGGTGCTCCGCCTCACGGTGGCCTGGCCTTCGGTCTGGACCGCCTGGTCATGCTGATGACCGGTGCCCAGTCGATCCGTGAAGTGATTGCCTTCCCGAAAACCCAGAGCGCCGCGTGCGTGATGACTCAGGCGCCTGGTTTGGTTGATGCCAAGGCCCTGCGCGAGCTGCATATCCGCCTGCGCGAACAGACCAAGGTCGAGTAAGCGGACCCCGGGCGCATCCAGATGGATGCGCCTTTGCGTTTCGGCGCAGGCATTTGTCGTTGCGCCCCTCTCGGGGCGCAATTGTTTGTGTTTCAAGAGTTTGGAGTCGTTATGGCTGGTCATTCCAAGTGGGCGAACATCAAGCACCGCAAAGAGCGCCAGGATGCCAAGAGAGGCAAGATCTTCACCAAGTGGATCCGTGAGCTGACCGTCGCTGCCAAGCAGGGCGGAGGTGACCCGGCCTCCAACCCGCGCTTGCGCCTGGCGCTGGACAAGGCCCTGGGTGCCAACATGAGCCGCGATATCATCGATCGCGCTGTGGCCCGTGGTGCCGGCACCAACGAAAGCGATAACGTTGAAGAGCTGAGCTACGAGGGGTACGGCCCGGGCGGGGTGGCGATCATGGTCGAGGCCATGACCGACAACCGCAACCGTACCGCAGCCGCTGTACGACATGCTTTCACCAAGTGTGGCGGCAACCTTGGTACCGATGGCTCGGTGGCCTACCTGTTCGAGCGCAAGGGGCAGATCAGCTTTGCGCCGGGCGTGGACGAAGATGCGCTGATGGAAGCCGCCATGGAAGCCGACGCCGACGATGTGGTGGCCAACGAAGATGGCTCGTTCGAGGTGTTCACCTCGTTCAACAGCTTCTATGCCGTGCGTAACGCCTTGGAAGAAGCCGGCTTCAAGGCCGCAGACGCGGAAATCGTCATGCAGCCGACCACCAGTGCCGAGCTGGATCAGGAGGGCGCGGAGAAAGTGCTCAAGCTGATCGACATGCTCGAAGACCTGGATGATGTGCAGAACGTCTATTCCAATGCACAGATTTCCGACGAGATCATGGAAAAACTCGGCTAAGGTGTCGCCAGCAAGGTTGTAATTGGGGCCGCTGGGCGGCCCATCGCCGGCAGGCCTGCTCCTGTAGTCAAGCGCACCCCTCAAGCGTTGCGCTGCATCTGTGGGAGCAGGCTTGCCGGTGATGGGCTGCGCAGCGGCCCCAATAGCCTTGAATTGAGCTCAGGCTTTCAAGCACCCCCTACACGAAAGGCGTTATGACTCTGATTCTTGGTATCGACCCCGGCTCGCGCATCACCGGTTATGGCGTTGTGCGCCAGACTGCCCGTGGTTGCGAGTACGTGGCGTCGGGTTGTATCCGAACCGGCAGCGGCGAGCTGCACGAGCGCCTGCAGATCGTTTTTCGCGGTGTCAGTGAAATCATTGCCCAACATGGCCCTGTGACCATGGGTATCGAGCGCGTGTTCATGGCGCGCAACCCTGATTCGGCGCTCAAGCTTGGCCAGGCACGCGGCGCGGCCATCGTCGCCGCCGCCGAGGCCGGCCTGGAAATCGCCGAATACAGCGCGACTCAGGTCAAACAGGCCGTGGCCGGCACTGGCGGGGCTAACAAGGAACAGGTGATGCTGATGGTCATGCACCTGCTCAAGCTGACCCAGAAACCACAGATCGATGCCTCTGATGCCCTGGCGATTGCCCTGTGCCATGCCCATACCCGTTCCAGCCTGGTGCCGCACGGCCTGGCCACGGCGCGGCGGCGCGGTGGGCGCTTGCGTCTGTAGCTGCTTCATGAGCTGATACACATTTTGTCAGGGTGGCGCGTTCACCCGACGTATTTGCTGATAGGGTTGAGCGGTCTTTGATCGGCTCCCCGAGAGGAAGGATCGAAACGTGATTGGACGTTTGCGCGGCACCCTGGCGGAAAAGCAACCGCCGCACCTGATTATCGACGTCAATGGCGTGGGTTATGAGCTTGAAGTGCCCATGACCACCCTGTACCGCCTGCCGAAAGTCGGCGAAACGGTCACCGTGCATACCCATCTGGTGGTGCGCGAAGATGCCCACCTGCTCTATGGCTTTCATGAAAAGCGCGAGCGCGAACTGTTCCGCGAGCTCATCCGGCTCAATGGCGTGGGCCCGAAGCTGGCGCTGGCCTTGATGTCGGGCCTTGAGGCCGACGAACTGGTGCGTTGCGTCCAGGCCCAGGACACATCGGCGCTGGTGCGTGTGCCTGGTGTGGGCAAGAAGACCGCAGAGCGCTTGCTGGTCGAGCTCAAGGACCGCTTCAAGGCCTGGGAAACCTCACCGGCCATGTTCACGCTTGTTTCGGATGGGCCGGTGCCGGTCAGCAGCGCCTCCAGCGCCGAGGCCGATGCCGTCAGCGCCCTGGTTTCCCTGGGCTACAAGCCGCAGGAAGCCAGCAAGGCAGTGTCCGCGATCAAGGACAAGGCCGGGCTGAGCAGTGAGGAGCTGATCCGTCGCAGCCTCAAAGGGATGATTACCAAGTGATCGAAGCCGACCGCCTGATTGCCGCCAGTGGCCGCGACCGCGAAGAGGTCCAGGACCGTGCCATCCGCCCGCTGCGCCTGGATGAATACATCGGCCAGCCGGTGGTGCGCGAGCAGATGGCGCTGTTCATCCAGGCTGCCCGCGGTCGCAACGAATCGCTCGACCATACGCTTATCTTCGGTCCGCCAGGCCTGGGCAAGACCACCTTGGCCAATATCATCGCCCAGGAAATGGGCGTGTCGGTCAAAAGTACCTCGGGGCCGATTCTCGAGCGCCCGGGCGACCTGGCGGCCATGCTGACCAACCTCGAACCGCATGACGTCCTGTTCATCGACGAGATTCACCGACTGTCACCGGTTGTCGAGGAGGTGCTGTATCCGGCCATGGAGGACTTCCAGCTCGACATCATGATCGGTGAAGGCCCCGCTGCCCGCTCGATCAAGCTCGACCTGCCGCCCTTCACCCTTGTGGGGGCCACGACCCGCGCCGGCATGCTCACCAACCCGCTGCGCGATCGCTTCGGTATCGTCCAGCGCCTTGAGTTCTACAGCGACAAGGACCTGGCGACCATCGTCAGCCGGTCGGCCAATATTCTGGGGCTGGTCATCGAGGACCAGGGGGCTTACGAGATCGCCCGCCGTGCCCGCGGCACGCCGCGTATCGCCAACCGTTTGCTGCGCCGCGTGCGTGACTATGCCGAGGTGCGCGGCAAGGGGCAGATCACCAAGGCGGTGGCCGACATGGCGCTCAACCTGCTGGACGTCGACGAGCGTGGCTTCGACCATTCCGACCGCCGCCTGCTGCTGACCATGATCGAAAAGTTCGATGGCGGCCCGGTGGGCGTGGATAACCTGGCGGCAGCGATCAGCGAAGAGCGTCATACCATCGAGGATGTGCTCGAGCCTTATCTGATTCAGCAGGGTTACATCATGCGCACGCCGCGCGGGCGCGTGGTCACCCGCCATGCCTACCTGCACTTCGGCCTGAACGTTCCCGGGCGCTTGGGTGAGGGGGCAGAATTTTCCGAAGCAGGCGATGAATGACAGATCGAAACCCGCTTTTCGTGGTCCTACCGCTGGCATGCCTCAGGTGCGCTGGCAATAGACATTAATGAAGAAAAAACAGTTGCTGCAGCGGATTGGCAAGCTGAGGAGTAAGCACTAGAGTATGCGCGCGCAAAATGGCCTGGAACCTTTCGCTCACCGCTGTCGCGTCTATTACGAAGATACCGATGCCGGTGGCGTGGTGTATTACGTCAATTATCTGAAATTCATGGAGCGCGCGCGGACCGAGCGCCTGCGGCACCTGGGGTTTTCCCAGCAGCAACTGGCCGGTGAGAACCTGTTGTTCGTGGTCCATTCGAGCGAAGCGCGCTATCACGCGCCGGCGCGCCTGGACGACGAACTTCGAGTGACCGCGCACGTACTTGAACTCAATCGCGCCAGCCTGCGTTTCGTGCAGCAGGTCTGGCGGGAAAAGGATGAAACGCTGCTCTGCGAAGGGCAGTTCCTGGTGGCCGCCGTGCGCGCCGACACTTTCAAACCCCGAGCCATACCCCCCAAGCTGCGCGACGCCTTTGTGGCGGACGGCTCGCGTACTCAATCGAATGCAGGAGAATAAGCGTGGAAGCTAACGTCGTCGACCATACCTCCATGTGGAGTCTGGTCAGCAATGCCAGCGTGGTGGTACAGCTGGTAATGCTGACCCTGGTGGCCGCCTCGGTCACCTCATGGATCATGATCTTCCAGCGCAGCACCATGCTGCGCGCCGGTCGTCGTGCGCTGGATGCCTTCGAGGAACGCTTCTGGTCGGGTATCGACCTGTCCAAGCTGTACCGTCAGGCAGGCAGCAACCCGGACCCGGATTCGGGCGTTGAGCAAGTGTTCCGTGCCGGCTTCAAGGAGTTCTCTCGCCTGCGCCAGCAGCCGGGTGTGGACCCCGACGCGGTCATGGAAGGCGTTGGCCGGGCCATGCGCGTAGCCATCTCGCGTGAGGAAGAAAAACTCGAGCAGAGCTTGCCGTTCCTCGCCACTGTCGGTTCCACCAGCCCGTACATCGGTCTGTTCGGTACCGTGTGGGGCATCATGAACTCCTTCCGCGGCCTGGCCAGCGCCCAGCAGGCGACCCTGGCCACCGTGGCCCCGGGTATCGCCGAGGCGCTGATCGCTACCGCCATCGGTCTGTTCGCGGCAATCCCGGCGGTTATCGCCTACAACCGTTTCGCCGCACGCAGCGAAGTGCTGATCGGTCGTTACTACACCTTCGCCGACGAGTTCCAGGCGATCCTGCACCGCAAAGTGCACACCAGCGAAGAGTAATCAGGTACAAACCCATGGCCCGAGTTCGCCACAAACGCAAGCCGGTCGCCGAGATGAACGTGGTGCCCTACATCGACGTGATGCTGGTGCTGCTGGTCATCTTCATGGTGACGGCTCCCATGCTCAATCAGGGCGTGAAGGTCGACCTGCCCAAGGTTTCCAGCGAAGCCTTGCCGCAGGACAACAATGTCCAGATCCTGACCATCTCCATCAAAGCCGACAAGACGTATTACTGGAACCTGGGCAGCGAAGTCGATACCGACAAGCAGATGGACAAGGCCATGACCTTGCCCGAAATGACCAGTGCAGTGACCAAGATCATTGCCGCCGGTCGCGACCAGGGCAAGCAGACCCAGGTCTTCATTCGTGGCGACAAGGCTGTCGACTACGGCGCGGTCATGGGTGCCATGGGCGGGTTGCAGAAGGCCGGTGTCGGTAACGTTGGCCTGATTACCGAGGCGCCCTGATGCAACAGCGAGAGCCATCCGCCTCGGAAAGCTACTTCTGGCCCAGTGTCTGGGCCATCGGCCTGCATGTGCTTGTGTTCGCATTGCTGTTCGTCAGTTTTGCCATGACGCCAGAATTGCCGCCTTCCAAGCCGATCGTTCAGGCTACGCTGTATCAGCTCAAGTCCAAGAGCCAGGCGACCACCCAGACCAATCAGAAGATTGCCGGGGAAGCGAAGAAAACCGCCGCGCGTCAGACCGAAGTCGAGCAGCTGGAGCAGAAGAAGGTCGAGCAGGAAGCCGTGAAGGCCGCGGAACAAAAGAAAGCCGATGCCGCTCAAAAGGCCGAAGAGGCTCGCGAAGCTGCTGAGGCGAAGAAGGCAGAAGACGCTGCCAAGGCCGCCGAAGCCAAGAAAGCCGCCGAAGCCAAAAAGGCCGACGAGGCGAAAAAGGCCGCTGAAAAGCAGCAGGCCGACATCGCCAAGAAAAAGGCTGAGGAAGAGGCCAAGAAGCAGGCTGCCGAAGAGGCGAAGAAACAAGCCGCCGAGGAGGCCAAGAAGAAGGCAGCCGAGGAGGCCAAGAAGAAAGCAGCCGAGGACGCCAAGAAAAAAGCGGCGGCCGAGGAAGCGAAGAAGAAGGCAGCTGAAGAGGCCAAGAAAAAGGCCGCTGCAGACGCCCAGAAGAAAAAGGCACAGGAAGCGGCCCGCAAGGCGGCAGAAGACAAGAAAGCCCAGGCCCTGGCCGAGCTGTTGTCTGATTCCACCGAGCGGCAGCAGGCGCTGGCCGACGAGCAGGGTGACCAGGTGGCCGGCGATTTCGACGACCTGATCCGCATGCGAGCGGCCGAAGGTTGGGCGCGTCCCCCTTCAGCGCGCAAGGGCATGACGGTAGTCCTGCAGATCAACATGCTGCCCGATGGCACCATCACCAATGTCAGCGTGTCGCGCTCCAGTGGTGACGGCCCGTTCGACAGTTCGGCGGTGGCAGCGGTCAAGAACATCGGTCGTCTGACCGAAATGCAGGGCTTGAAGCCGAACGAGTTCAATCCGTATCGTTCGTTCAAGATGACATTTACACCTGAGGATCTAGCGTTGTGATTAAACTCCTTCGAGGACTGCTGGTCATGCTGTGCTGCGTGGCAGGCATGGCCATGGCAGAGGAAAAGAACATCCTGGTCACCAGCGGCAGCGATCGGGCAACGCCCATCGCGGTAGTGCCGTTCGGTCTGCAGGGTGGCAGCGTGCTGCCGGAAGACATGGCCGATATCATTGGTAATGACCTGCGCAACTCCGGCTACTACGCGCCCATCCCGCGGCAGAACATGATCAGCCAGCCTACCCAGGCCAGCGAAGTGATCTTCCGGGACTGGAAAGCCCTGGGCGCCCAGTACGTGATGGTCGGCAGCATCGTACCGTCGGGCGGCCGCCTGCAGGTGCAGTACGCGCTGTTCAACGTCGCCACCGAGCAGCAAGTGCTGACCGGCAGCGTTGCCGGCAGCGTCGACCAGCTGCGCGACATGTCGCACTACATTGCCGACCAGTCGTTCGAGAAGCTCACCGGTATCAAGGGTGCGTTTTCCACCCGCATGCTGTACGTGACCGCCGAGCGCTTCTCGACCAACAATACCCGCTATACCCTGCAGCGTTCGGACTACGACGGTGCGCGTGCAGTGACGTTGCTGCAGTCGCGTGAGCCTATCCTGTCGCCGCGTTTCGCCCCGGATGGCAAGCGTATCGCCTATGTCTCGTTCGAGCAGAAGCGTCCGCGCATTTTCATCCAGCACATCGACACAGGCCGCCGTGAACAGGTGACCAACTTCGAAGGCCTCAACGGCGCGCCAGCCTGGTCGCCGGATGGTTCGCGCCTGGCGTTCGTGCTGTCCAAGGACGGTAACCCGGACATCTACGTGATGAACGTGGCTTCGCGCCAGATCAGCCGTGTCACTGCCGGCCCAGGTATCAATACCGAGCCGTTCTGGGGCAAGGATGGCAACACCCTGTATTTCACCTCCGACCGTGGCGGCAAGCCGCAGATCTACAAACAGTCGGTCAGTGGCGGCAGCGCCGAGCGTGTGACGTTCGTGGGTAACTACAACGCCAACCCGAAGCTTTCGGCGGATGAAAAGACGCTGGTAATGATCCATCGTCAGCAGGGTTTCACCAACTTCAAAGTGGCGGCGCAAGACTTGCAAAGAGGAAGTGTAAAGATTCTCTCGGAAACAAGTCTTGATGAGTCTCCCACTGTTGCGCCAAACGGCACCATGCTAATCTACGCCACCCGCCAGCAGGGCCGGGGAGTCTTGATGCTCGTGTCGCTTAATGGCCGCGTGAGGCTCCCACTTCCTACCGCTCAAGGCGAAGTCAGAGAACCGTCCTGGTCCCCTTACCTGAACTGATCGCGGCGTAATACGTTTTGCTTAACACACTGGGGTTTCATTAGGAGTTTCACGATGGAAATGCTGAAGTTTGGTAAATTTGCTGCGCTGGCTCTGGCCATGGCTGTAGCTGTAGGTTGCTCCTCGAAGGGCGGTGACAACGCTGGCGAAGGCGCTGTCGATCCTAACGCTGGCTACGGTGCCAACACTGGCGCTGTTGACGGTTCCCTGAGCGAAGAAGCCGCCCTGCGCGCAATCACCACCTTCTACTTCGAATACGACAGCTCGGACCTGAAGCCAGAAGCCATGCGCGCTCTGGACGTTCACGCCAAGGACCTGAAGGCCAACGGCAACCGCGTTGTTCTGGAAGGCAACACCGACGAGCGCGGTACTCGCGAGTACAACATGGCTCTGGGCGAGCGTCGTGCCAAGGCCGTTCAGCGCTACCTGGTTCTGCAGGGCGTTTCCCCTGCTCAGCTGGAACTGGTTTCCTACGGCGAAGAGCGTCCAGTTGCCACCGGCAACGACGAGCAGTCCTGGGCTCAGAACCGCCGCGTAGAACTGCGTAAGTAAGTTCTTATGCGTATGTGCCGTCGTGCTGTGACCGTCCTCGCACTCAGCCTTCCGCTTTCGGCGTGGGCTGCGGTTCCTGTAGTAGATGACAACGCAGGTGCTTATCCACCTTCGGGTTATGGCACGAGCGGCGCCTATGCCGGGGCAGGGGCTTCGACCCCTGCCTCAGCACAGGGCCAGCTGTTCATGCAGCTGCAACAGATGCAGGACCAGATATCCCGCCAGCAAGGCATCATCGAAGAGCTGCAAAACGATGTCGCCCGCATGAAGCAGGAAAGTCTGGAGCGTTACCAGGATCTGGACCGCCGCATCAACAGTGGTGGCGCGCCTGCCGCGACCCCCGATAATTCCTCCACCGGTGCTGCACCCGATGCCGCCGCCGGTGCAGCAGCAGGCGCCGCTGGCGCCGCTGCACAGCAGCCGGCCGCCAACAGCGAGCCGGGTGATCCGGCGAAAGAAAAGCTCTATTACGATGCGGCTTTCGACCTGATCAAGCAGAAGGACTTCGACAAGGCCAGCCAGGCGTTCGCCGCCTTCCTGCGCAAGTACCCGAACAGCCAGTACGCAGGCAACGCCCAGTACTGGTTGGGTGAGGTGAACCTGGCCAAGGGTGACCTGCAAAGTGCCAGCCAGGCTTTTGCCCAGGTCAGCCAGAAGTATCCCAAGCACAGCAAGGTACCGGACTCCCTGTACAAGCTGGCCGACGTTGAGCGCCGCATGGGCCATACCGACAAGGTCAAGGGCATCCTGCAGCAAGTCATTACCCAGTACCCCGGCACCTCCGCCGCACAGCTGGCGCAGCGTGACCTGCAGAAGCTCTAAGTAACACCGTTCAAAAGAAACCCGCGCCAGTCGCGGGTTTTTTCGTTAGAATCAGTGCCCTTTTTCTTAAACACGCTGCTGCGGATAACGCCATGTCGAGTCCGCGACAGTGCCTGACGGAGGCGGACAGCCTGTTTAGCTGTCACGCCCGTGGCGATCATGCAAGACACATTACGCATCACCGAAATCTTTTACTCTTTGCAGGGTGAAACACGCACGGCTGGGCTGCCCACGGTATTCGTGCGCCTGACCGGTTGCCCCCTGCGCTGTCAATATTGCGACAGTGCCTACGCCTTCAGTGGCGGTACTGTGCGTAGCCTCGATTCGATCATGGAGCAGGTGGCCGGCTTCAAGCCCCGTTATGTCTGCGTAACGGGCGGCGAACCCCTGGCTCAGCCAAATGCCTTGCCGCTGCTGCAGCGTCTGTGCGATGCGGGCTATGAGGTTTCGCTGGAAACCAGTGGTGCCCTGGACATCTCGGCTACCGATGTGCGTGTCAGCCGCGTGGTGGACCTCAAGACCCCGGGCTCCGAAGAGTCCCACCGCAACCTCTACGAAAACATCGAGCACCTGACCCGCAATGACCAGGTCAAGTTCGTCATCTGCTCGCGCGAAGACTATGACTGGGCGGTGTCCAAGCTGATTCAGTACAACCTCGCCGAGCGAGCCGGCGAGGTGCTGTTTTCGCCAAGCCATCACCAGGTGAAGGCCAGTGATCTGGCCGACTGGATCGTTGCCGACAACCTGCCCGTGCGTTTCCAGCTGCAGCTGCACAAGCTGCTGTGGAACGACGAACCCGGACGTTGATTAGGAGCAAAAGCACATGACTGAGAAACGCGCAGTAATCCTGCTGTCCGGCGGCCTGGACTCGGCCACTGTCGTCGCCATGGCCAAAGCCGAAGGCTACAGCTGCTACACCATGAGTTTCGATTATGGCCAGCGCCATCGGGCTGAATTGAACGCTGCTGCGCGGGTCGCCAGTGACCTTGGCGTGGTCGAGCACAAAGTCATCGGCTTGAACCTCGATGGCATAGGTGGTTCGGCGCTGACCGACAGCAGCATCGATGTACCGGAAACCCCGGGTGAGGGCATTCCGGTGACCTACGTGCCGGCGCGCAATACCGTGTTCCTGTCCTTGGCCCTGGGCTGGGCAGAAGTGCTGCAGGCGCGCGACATTTTCATCGGTGTCAATGCCGTGGACTACTCGGGCTACCCCGATTGCCGACCTGAGTTCGTCGAAGCGTTCGAGCGCATGGCCAACCTCGCTACCAAGGCCGGTGTCGAGGGGCAGGGCTTCCGCATCCAGGCGCCACTGCAGAACATGAGCAAGGCGCAGATCGTACAGGCCGGTATGGCCCGTGGTGTGGACTACAGCCTGACAGTGTCCTGCTACCAGGCCGACGATGACGGGCGTGCCTGTGGCAAGTGCGACAGCTGCCGCCTGCGCGCCGATGGCTTCAAGGCTGCCGGTGTAGACGACCCGACCCGTTATTTTTGAAAAAAGTTTTGATGGGGTGTTGATTTCTCGTTAGAAATCAGTATTATACGCGCCATCCAACGGGTCGTTAGCTCAGTTGGTAGAGCAGTTGGCTTTTAACCAATTGGTCGTAGGTTCGAATCCTACACGACCCACCATATGCAAAGCGGTTCGTGAGTGCTGGAGAGGGGCTTGTATCAGCCAGCTTTCTAGTCTTTCAACCGAATGGAGCGAGCAACAGGCGCGCTTCACCGTGACGTAAATATGATAAAGCCCGCAACCTTCATTGGTTTGCGGGCTTTTTCGTTGGTCCAGCCTGACTAGGCACATTGTTTTGCTCACATCCTGCCTGCCCGCATGGGTCAAGCATTTATCCTATGCAAAACAGCTTCATAGCTGATGCGGGTCATCGTTTTTCGGCGACTATCGGTTCTACCGACTCCGGCATGCATTCAAAAATGCAGCAGTTATAGCTGAGGTTTCAACTCCACCTATGCGACCAGACAACGTTGGCAGATGGCACCATGTCCATCAACGCGGTAGGGTCGAAACAATCTTCTGGGAGCTTGCACAGGGGAGAGACCAGTCATGTCACGACTCACATGGTCTTGCGTTCAGCGAGATCACGTCGAGGCGTTTTTTCGCCGTGTGGCTTCGCTTCAATAAACGATAGCAACCGCAGCCCGAAGATCGCGCCAGGAAATAGTTATTTGGATATGCAGTGTTTTCGCTATGAGGTTTGATCTGGGCATGCGGTGCTTGCAGCGCCCCTTACTGCTCGACGCAGCGTTCTTGAGCAAGGGGCTCCCCGAAGCGCGCGGCAATTTTTGCTGGTTGTTTGTGTGGACATTAGACAGCTGGGAGGGGCAGGGGAGATGGGGGCGAAGATCAGTCCTTACCACCAGAGGTATCACGAACGACGCCTTAAAAGTATAGTCAGCTCATCTACAAGCAATTTTGTACACTTCTAACTAGGACTTAAAATGATTGGAGTTGGCCAGCTGGGACGAGGCCATCTATCTGGCCATCGTCCCGATAATGCCAGTCAATTATTTTCAGCGATCTGCATAATGGGAAATGGTAAGCGCAATGAGCAGTACGATTTGGATGGCTAACATGCTTACCAGTAATCGTTTCATGTTGGGCGGGAAACGTTTGACTTCATTTAAGTCAATTAAGCCTCTGCGCAAAAAGATTGTCGGTATCGCCAGCACCAGAGAGATCGACCCCGTGCGCATGACTTTGCCCAGTAAGCCTGCATGCTGGAATATTTTTTTATTGCCGGTCACGTACGTACAGTTCGGAAGAAACGACTCAAAGTACTCAGTGTACTTATGTGCGATGTAACACAGCACGATCATAAACAGAATTATGGGCGCAAGGATCAACAGCGCAATCAATCCAGGGTCAACTCCACTCACTCCGATACCTCACGATATAAAAATTCACCCACCTTTTCGCCTCTCTCGCTCCCGAAGTCACCGGCGATTTTACCGCCTACTGCACCGCCTATTACAGCACAAGCCAGCGCTCCTGGGCCGCCTGTACTAATCCCCAGGACGACTACACAAACACCAGTCCCTGCCTTACCTCCCGCAGCCCCCCCCGAGGCTGCCGCCTCCCAGGCCACCTATCAACGCCGAGCTTTCAACATATTTGGCGCGGCGGCACTGCTCTTCCCGGCCCATTGTGCAGGCTTTATGAATCGACAAGCCTGTGGCAGCCACATCCAGCGCAGTACCGATATACGTGCCTTTCTTGACCAGATTCGACGCTTTGGCAACACCAGATACCTTATCGGCATAGCCGGCGATCTCGCCTGTATGGAGGTAGCTGCGGGTCGAGATGCCAAATGCCTGCTTGACCTTTCCTTGGTTACGTAACCCTGAACCGTACGCGGCGAAGTTTCCCAACTGCTTTTCGAGCTTCATGAACAAAGCGGTGCGCTTGGTATAAAACGCGTCGCGGGCACTCAAGGTGCCAGAGCCGAGGTAATCGCGATGTAATTTCTCGATCTCCTCAAGTGTGTCCTTGATATTTTGCAGATGCCTGCTCCAGCCGTCACCGACTGCACCAACTCCCATTGAAGCGTTGGCAAGAACGCTTTGCAGCAAGTCGAAGTGCTCCAGGAAAAAATCATCCGCGTCCACCCCACTTGTAAGCAAGCCAGCGTGCACCTGAGCAGCCTTGGCCATGAGAGCGGACGGGATTGCTCTTGGCTTCAGCATTTCATACGTCGCGGAAGCCCTTTCACCAACGCATTCCGGGCCTGTATCGTCCAGGAATACCTGTAACTGGCGCAATGCTTTGTCACCGCCAGCCTGTGTTCATCGCATCAAGCTGTGAGACCGGTAGGCTTAGGTGGGAAACTGTAAGCCATACCAACAGAACGTGGTGCCGTGTGAATGAAACCAAACTGTGCGTAAAGGTCTTGTGCTTGGCCATCCGCAATAAGGCTGACGTACCCACTTTCAGGGACGTTGGCTTGAATGTATTTAATGATTTCAGCCATGATTCGTTTTCCTAAACCTTTGCCTTGATGCGCGGGAAGGACGGCTATATCCACAACTTGGAAGAAGCATCCTCCGTCACCGATTACGCGCCCCATTCCCACGGGTAGCGTCCCATAAAGGATCTGAACGGCGAAGAGCGTATTGGGCAGGCCTCGTTCAGAGGCTTCATCCGTCTTGCCGCTAAGGCCGGAGCCCGTCCGTAGTGCCTGGTAAGTCTGCACTGACGGCAGTTCCAGTAAACATGAATATGAGGTCATCCGCGCCACCGTCCAACAAGGACTCTCAAGAGTAATGACATAGGTGCGGCCATTTATGCGGCAACACCGGATAAATTTCAAATGCTTGCTGCGTAGCAAGCCGCAGTAGTAAGTCTCTGAGATACCCCTAAGCATCATGCCCGTTCATACGCGCCTACTGCATCAGGCTCAAGATCCCCGCAGTTCGCTTACCGCTTCAAATGGTTCAGGGGCTGTCGCGTTTTGGGGGCCATACGCGGCAGAGAATGCATTGTAACCGCTCCATGAACCCCACATTCAAAGCCACTTCCTGACGCCGCATGCTGGCCGGCCGGTTAGCGCACGTTGCCGCGAACCGCTGGCCCCACCTGGGCTGAGAAACCAACCCCACACTGCTGCGCCATTGCCCGAGCAGTGTGGGGTTGGTACGACATTGCCTAGAGCGCCCCGAAACGCACCTCCACCGACAGGCTGCCCAGGTTATCGCTCAGGCCAGCTCCATAACGCCCAGCCAGGTCGTCGTTGATGCACAGCTGCAATTCACCCTGCTGGCCGCGCGGCAATTGCACCTGATCACCCACCAGGAACGGCACGCCGTTGCTGCCGATGCGCCCGATCAATGCCCCTTCGTTCTGCCCCGGCAGGGTGTAGCCCGGCTTGGCGATCAACGCCGGGTTGCCCTTCGCGCCTACCATGCCGGTGGCCGGGTTGGCCGTCCACTGCCCGCCCGTACACACCGCCAGCTGCCAGCTTTGCCCATTGACCTGCATGCCCGTGGCCTGCCATGCCTGGTTGGCCTGCACCTGCAGCGTGCGTTTGAGCAGGTCGCTGGCCACCACGTCGGCCGCCTGGAACGTCAGTGCGGTGATGGTCAAGGTTGGGTTGGCCGTGCCGGTGGTGGGGAATACGCCGTCGCCGACCAAAAACAGGTTGGGGTGGTCCCAGCTGCGCTGGTCCTTGTCCACCACCGATTTGGTGCGGTCCGCGCCCATGCGGTAGGTGCCCATCAGGTGGCCAGCGCCGAAGAACGCGTAGTTCTGGCCGTCGTAGTTGAACACCGTTTGCGAACCGGGCTTGAGTTCAGGGTTCAGGTTGGTCAGCTCGGTGGCACCCATCAGTTTGGTGATGATATGGGTGGCGGCCAGGCGCGCTTGCTTGAAGCCCTCCTTGGTGTAGTCGGACAGCGCGTAGGTGATCTGCGGGCGGGGCAGGCCCAGGCCGTCGGTGAACTCCGTGCTGCGCTCCACCCGGCACAGCGCATGGTCAGGGTCTTCCTCCACCTGCTCGATCAAGAAGCCCAGACGGAACTGGCGGGTCAGCACGCTGTTGAGCTGCTGCACCAGCGCCTCGCCAGACAACGCCAGGTTGTTGGGGTTAGCGCCGCCGTCGTTGGTGCCGTCGATGAAATCGCAGACCGAGGCGTAGGGGTCGTTCACCGACCAGTTCCAACCTTCGTTGCCGATCTCGATACGCCAAGCGGCACGCTGGCTGCGGAACGGGCCATCGCGCATATCCTCGATCCCCGAGGTGGACAACGGCCCGCGGAACGGGAACAGCGGCTTGCCTTCGGGCATCAGGCCCCAGGCCAGGTACACCGGGTGGTCCGCCAACGCCTGGCCGACCTGGCCGCTGCTGTTGGCGACCCCTTTAGGGCTGTTGGGGCCGATGGAGTTGAGTAACAGCTTCGGCGTTTCGATCGCGTGGGCGGCGATCACGTAGCGTTTGCCCTGGGCCGTGCCGTTCTGACGCGTGCCATTGTTCTGGTACTGGATGAAATCAATCCCCGTGACCCCATTGGCATCGACCTGCACCTGGCTCGCCACGGTCTGGTAAAGGATGCGCACGTTGCCGGTATCCAGTGCCTTGGCCATGGTCACGGTGGCGTCGTACTTGGCCTGGATCGGGCAGATCGGCGTGCAGCTGGTGTTACCGGCACACACCCGGCGGCCGTTGTCGCTCTGTGAGTTGCGCCCGGCCGGGGTTTGCCGGACGTTGAGCGTGACACCGGGGTACGGCTTGCCGTCCGGTGCTTTCTCCGGGCTCTGGTAAACCGCGCCCGTGACGTTCTTGCCCAGGCCCTGGTCGACCAGCGACGGCGGGATGCCGTGCATGCTGTATTCATACCCCTGCGGGAAGGTCACGCCCAGGTAGGCCTGCGAGGCGACATCGGCGGACACGCCCATTTCCTCTTCGGCGCGGCAGTAGGCGGCCTGCAGGTCGTCGTAGCTGATCGGCCAGTCGACCCCGACGTTGTACGCAGTGCGCATGCGAAAGTCGTTGGGCAACAGGCGCAGGGCGGTGCCCATCCAGTGCCACATGGTGCCGCCGCCAACCCGTTCGTAGGTGCTGGCGAACAGCTGCGGCCCCTTCTGTACCAGGTAGCTTTTCTGCACCTTGTCAGGGTCGGTGCTGCCGGCGGTGATCAAGTCCTGGATCGTCGCGCGCGGGGCGAACTGGGTGGCCGGGGTCTGCTCGGTCTGCTCCGGCGGGTAGGGCGACTCCGGCGACTTGAGCACGGCAGTGTAGAAACGCTCCAGATACTCGCTGCGGTTGGGCGGGATTGCCGGGCCCGACTCGAGCACCAGCACTTTCAAGCCGGCCAGGCCCAACTGGTAGGCCATGACGCTGCCGGCCATGCCGGCGCCCACCACGATCACATCGGCGGTTTCGATATTCTGGGTGTGTACGTTGCTCATGGCTGCTGCCCTTCCTTGGCGTCGACACCGGTGAATTGTTTGAGGGTCGGTGGCTGCTCGGCCCAGTAGCCGAAGTGGTACTGGCTATAGCCCATGGGGTGAGACTGGGCGATCTTCCACGCCCAGCTTTGCTTGTAGGCTTGGTCAGACACCACGCGGGTGTCACCCTTGCGCTTGCTGCCTTGGTCATATGGCTGGTACCAACTGCCGAGCAGCCACAGCTTCATGATCGAACGGGCGCCTTGGGCGATCTGCGGGTCCGCATTGCCGAGTACGGCGCTGGCGATTTGCGCCGGGGTTTGGCCCTTGATACTGACGTACAGCTCCAGCAGGTTGCTGAACGCTGCGGTCCCCATCCCTTGCTGGGCGGTGGCGAAGAACACCGGCGGCAGGTTGATCGGGTCCACCGAAGGCGCCAGCAGCTCTGCTGACAGGCCGGTGAGGATGGCGGACAGGTCGATGAAGTTCTGCAGGTTAGTGTCGCTCATGGCATCACTCCTTGGCGCCAGTGGATTGGGCACGTTCAAGCAGGAAGGTGAAATCGGCGAAGCTGGTGCGCGGTGACTGGGTCACGCGGGTGGTCGCGTTGTTGTGGCACTCCATGCAACTGGATGAAGCTTGCGGCGTAGTGCCCTGGTTGTAGGTTTCCAGCGTGGCGTTGGCCAGGAAGTTCGGCGCAGGCGTGCCCAGCGGATTGGTTGGCGACGGTACTTGGCAGTCCTCGGCGGCGTCGGTCGGCCACTGGGTGCTGATCAACTGGTAGTTGGCCCACACAGTGCCCTTGAGCGCGCCTTGCCACTGCGCGTTGAGCTGCTGGGTCGCAGCGGTGAGCGGGATCTCGCGCACAATCTGCGAAGGCGTGGCTTTCTTCGAGGGGTCCCACGGCTGCGCTGGCGGCTCGTTCACCGGGCGGTCGCTGGCCTGGGCGTCGTAGAACAGGTAGGGGCCTTTGCGCTCGTTCATCGGCGTGGTCTTTTCCGGCACGTTGCGCACGTGTTCGAAGCTCGACCATACCCACTGCGGCGCGCTCTTGGTCTTGTGCACGATGTGCAGGCCGACCAGCCCGACCTTCTGCGCGCTGCACGACTCGGGTATCACCGCGCCTTTGTTCGGATCGGCGTTGCCGGGCGTGTAGACCAAGGCGTCGACGGCGTGGAAGTCCTGGGCGTTGTCGTTGCCGCCGAGTACCTTCCAGGACGACTTGACCATGATCGCGCCGACCTGTTGGGCCTCTTGCGAGCCGCAGGCAAAGGCGATGCGGTTATCGGCCTTGCTCAGGAACGCTTGCTGGCCCTCCTTGCTGTACAGGCCATTGTTGACGATGTCGTCGAACATCGGCTGGTTGACCATGATCGCGTTACGCGTGTAGGTGCCGTTCTGGTCCACCAGTGGGCCGGTCTTGAATGGCTGGATGAATTCGTCGAGCACACCGGCGACCTTTCCCATCTGTTGCAGCACGGGCAGGTCACCCTTGCCTTGGCAGGCGGCGGGCAGTGGCGCCTTCTGGTTCCAGGCGACCGGCTTCTGGCCTTGGGGCAGGAAAATCTCGTAGCTCTCCTTCCACGACTCCCACACCGTTTGCCCCGGCGCGCCGATCTTTGCCGAGGTGTTGGCGCTGCCGTCGGCGCCGGCGGGCCAGTTCAGGGCAACGAATGTCTGCCACGACAGCACGTCGAAAGCGTGTTGCAGGTTGTCCAGGGTGAAGGGGGATGTAGCGTGGACGTCGAAGGGAATTGCAGGTGAAAGCACCGGCGGGCTGGCCGCATCGGCCATGGCCAGCGCACTGGTGAAGCTCGCTCCCAGGCACGCCAACCGTTTCAGGGTTATTTTCATTATCGTCTCCTCAGCAGATAAAGCGTCGGGACGACGAGGCGTACTGGCCCTTCATGGACCGAATGTTCAGCGTTATCCCTGACGCTAGGCTGGAGGCTAGCCGTTGCTTCAGAACGCTCAGAAATATCCGACTAGCGGTAGGGGTATCACCGAGCAGGGCACCACCCAGCGCCTGCAGATCAGCGCCAAGCGGTGCTTCTGCGACTGCGGCCGGATCCCGCAGAGGCGCCCCGTGCTGTTGACCCGCCTTATTCAGCCCACTCAGGGTCTGCGGTAAACACGACCGTCAACCAGCGGTCCGGTCCCTCACCACCCAGCGCATCGCCGACTTCACAGCGCAGCGCATCCCACGCTTCGATGCTTTTGGCTGGAAGGTGCTTGGGCACGATGAAATACAGTTCGATCTCCCGAGAGCGGCCAACCTTGGCCACATACGCCCGATAGGATTCCAGGCCGTGGCGTGCGACAAACGCACGGGCCACCTCATCCACGTGCAGCATCAGGTCGCCAGGCGTGACCAGGAAGATGTCCGCCATGGCCTGGCGCACCACCGACAACGGCAAGGGAATGATGACCAGGCACACCAGCGCGAGCACCGCCGGGTCGATGTACGGCGATACCCACGCCCACTGCGTGCCCTGCACGGCAAAGCCAAAGCAGAAGGCGACGAGCAACGCTGCGGTGATGCTGGCCGACATTACCCAACCCTTGACGTCCATACGCACGAAATCCGAGTTCAACTGGCGGTTGGCCCGGGCTTCGACCGCAGCGATGGTCGCGCAGGCGATCACGGTCAGCGCCGCATAAACCATGGCGATGCCGAACTCCAGATGGCGGCCGCCTTCGAGCAGGCTGCTGACGGCATTGATCAGGGCGTACAGCGCCACTCCGCTGAGCAGGACGCCATTGAGCGCCAGCACCATCGGCTCCAGGTGCCAGAAACCCATGGTGAAGCGTTCGCGCAGCTTGCGTGACACGTGCCGGCTGGTGGCATGGGAAGTGATCAGCTTCACCACCACCAGCGACAGGCCACTCATGCCGGCGTCGGCCAGCGAATAGACACCGTCGAAAATGATCGAGAACGAGCCGGAAGCCAGGCCGAAAGCGATGCCGATAGTGGCGATGAACAGGGTGACGGCGATCGAGGTGCGTAGCAGGCCCTGTTCGCTGGTGATGTCGAAGAAGGCGGATCTGTTGGGTGTTTCCATGGGTGAAACTCATTCAAAAGGTGGGTTGCCTGGGCGGGCCCCATTGCCGGCGAGCCGGTGATGGAGCCCGTACAGACTAGACGCGAAACTGCTCCATCAACGCCTGCTGCTGATTGGCCAGGCGGTTCAGCGCTTGGCTGATGCGCGCCGATTCGTCCGCCTGGCCCGAGAGCGAGTCAGTCACGTCGCGGATGCCGGCCACGTTACGGTTCACTTCCTCGGCCACCGCGCTTTGTTCTTCGGCGGCTGAAGCGATCTGCAGGTTCATGTCGCTGATCACCGCCACGGCTTCACCTATGCGCTGCAGCGTCGGCAGTGCCTGTTCCATTTGCAAGGCGCTGGCCTGCGCCTGTTTCTGGCCATCGTGCATGGCGCCGACCACATCCTGAGTGCCTTGCTGCAGGCCCTCGATGACCTGGCGGATTTCTTCCACCGACACCTGGGTGCGCTGCGCCAGGCTACGCACCTCGTCGGCCACCACGGCAAAACCCCGCCCGGCCTCGCCAGCGCGGGCCGCTTCGATGGCGGCGTTGAGGGCCAATAGGTTGGTCTGCTCGGCAATGGCGCGGATCACCTCCAGTACCGAACCGATCTGCTCGCTGCGCTGCTCCAGTGCGCGTGCCTCGCCCATGGCGGCATCCATCCTGCATGCCAGGTTGTCAATCGTCTGGCGGGTGCTGGCGATCAGTTCCAAGCCTTCGCGGCTCGCCTGGTCGGCGCCACGTGCAGCCTGGGCTGCTTGCGCTGCATTGTGGGCGACATCCTGGGCCGTTGCGCTCATCTCGTTGGCGGCGGTTGCCACTTGCTCGATCTCGCGTTGCTGCTGCTGCATGCCACTGCTGGTCTGGCTGGCGATGGCAGCAGACTGGTCGGCGGTGCCGCGGGCTTCGAGCAGCGAGCCTTTGACTTGGGCAATCACAGGTTGCAGTTTGTCGAGGAAACGGTTGAACCAGCCGCTCAACAGGCCCAGTTCGTCCTGGCGCGCATAGTCCAGGCGCCGAGTCAGGTCGCCCTCACCGCTGGCGATATCCTCCAGGCGTGCCGCTACGGCCAGGATCGGCCGGGTCACACCGCGTGCGGTCAGCCAGACCAGCAGCAAGCCGACGATCGCGGCGCCCAGGCCGATCAACAGGCTGGTCAGATTGGCGCTTTGGTTGTGTTCGCTCAGCCTGTGGTTGAGAGCGACGGCGGGGGCTTGCAACACGGCTTCGGGCAGTTCCAGCAGCACCTGCCAGGGGGCAGCGCCTGGGATTGGCGCGAACGGGCGACCGACGCGAAGTACTCCCTGCGCCACGTCGTTGTCCAGCGGTTTGCCCAGCTTGCCGGCGTCGCGGCTGTGGCCAGCCAGCAAGCCGGTATCGCTGACGATGCTCACCTGGCCCTGGCCATCGAACAACTCTTGGCGGCCCGCCAGGCTCAGCTGCTGCAGGTTGTCCAGGCCGATGTCCAGGCCCACCACGCCCACTACCTTGCCGCCTTCCAGCAGGGGGAGGGCGATACTCGTCATCAATACCTGGCGGCCATTGACCTCATCGAGGTAGGGCTCGACGACACAGGCTTTGGCCGTATCCTGCGGGCAGGTCAGCCAGCGGTTCTGTGCTACGCCGTTGGCGCCGATCGTGCTGTCGGCCAGCATCGCTTCAGGCATCGCCTCCTGCTCAAGGGTGCCGGGGCTCGGTTGCGACCAGTACAGCGAAAATCGCCCGCTGTCGTTGCTGCCCACCGCGTCTTGGGCGACGAACTGGCTGTCCTGGTGGTCCAGCCCGTTGGGCTGGAACACCACATAAAGCCCGATCACGTCCGGGTTGCCAGCCAGCGCGGTGCGCGCCTGGCGGGTCAATTCGGCGCGCAGGTCGCTAGCGCCGTGGGCTTTGAGCACCTGCACCAGGCGGGCAAAGCCGTTGGCGTACTGGTAGGCGTCCATGAAAAAGCGCTGAATGCGCAGGGTCTGGGTCTCGCCTTGGGCCTGCAGGCGCAGGCGTGCGCTGTGGTCGAGCATTTCACTGTTGGCTTGGCTGACCAGGGCTGCACTGCGCTGCGCCTGGGTCAGCGAGGTGGCCACCAGCAGTGCGACGATGGCCAGCAGGCACAGGCCGGCAAGCAAGGTGATCTTCCACTGGATGGAAAGGCGACGCAGCGGCATGAGAACGTTCCTTTTCGAGCAAGGACAACGCCCGCGTTCAGGCGCGGGCGGTGGAGATGGCAAGTGTCATTCGGCAACGTAGTTCGGGGGTGCGGCAGTGAAGGCCTTGGTCAGCCAGGCCAGATACACCAGGCCAAGAAGCGCCCATACCCCGCCGAACATCAGCGAGTGTTCGTTGAGGTCCAGCCACAGCGACACGATGATGCAGAAACCAATGGTCGGCAGTACCAGGTACCTGAGCTTGTTCGCCAGCCCCCGGCGATTGCCTTCACGCAGATAGCAGTGGTTGATCACCGATAGGTTGACGAAGCTGAACGCCACCAGCGCCCCGAAGTTGATGATCGAGGTGGCGGTAACCAGGTCGAAGAAGATCGCCGACAGCGATATCAGGCCGACCACGGCTATGTTCAGCACCGGTGTTTTGTAGCGCGGGTGCAGGCGAGCGAAGATGCCGGCCGGGATCACCTTGTCACGCCCCATCACGTACAACAGGCGTGAGACGCTGGTCTGCGAAGCCAGGCCCGAGGCGATGGTGTTGATCACCGTGCAGGCGATGAAGATCGACTGGAACAGCTTGCCACCCACGTAGAGGGCGATTTCTGGCAGCGCCGCTTCCTGGTCATGGAAGCGTGCCATGGTCGGGAAGTAGGCCTGGATGAAGTACGACACGGTGATGAACACCAGGCCGCCGATCAGTGCAGTCAGGAAGATTGCCCGTGGGATGGTCTTGGCCGGGTCGCGGGTTTCCTCGGACAGGCATGTCACGGCGTCGAAGCCCAGGAACGAGAAGCACAGGATGGTCGCACCGGCCGCCAGGGCGCTGAACTGGGTCTGGCTGTCGGCGAACGGCAGCAGGCTCCACGCGGTCCCCAGGCCTTCACCCTGGTCCAGGCCACGCACGCACAGGTAGATGAATACGGCGATGATCGCGACTTGCACGGCCACGAACAGCAGGTTGAAGTGTGCCACCAGGTTGACGCTGCGCATGTTGATCAAGCTGATCAGGGTGACGAAGCCCGCTACCCAGATCCACTCCGGCACTTCGGGGAACATGGCCGACAGGTAGAGCTTGGCCAACAAGGCATTGACCATCGGCAGCAGCAGGTAGTCGAGCAGCGACGACCAGCCGACCAGAAAGCCCACATGAGGGTTGATGGCGCGCTGTGTGTAGGTGTAGGCCGACCCCGATTGCGGGAAGCGGCGCACCAGGGTGCCATAGCTCACGGCGGTGAACAGAATGCCGGCCAGCGCCAGGATGTAGGCACTGGGCACATGCCCTGCGGTAATCCCTGAGACGATGCCGAAAGTGTCGAACACGGTCATCGGTGTCAGGTAAGCCAGGCCGATGATGATCACGTGCCAGAGGCGCAAGGTTTTACGCAGTTGGCCGTTGCCGTTGGCGCTGTGGTCAGGCTGCATACTGGCATGGCTCCTTCGGCTGGGCGTGAACGGCGGGCGAGTTGTAGTGCGCATGCGGCAATGGCGAGCGGGTGGGCTCCATGTTGTTCACCTTTATTGTTGGAGCAGAGGTAGACGCAGGCGATGCGCCGGGGTCGAGCTGGCAGTGCCTGGTCTAGGAAGGTGGAGCGTGCGGGCAGGGGCGGTGAGGCATCATGACGGCGCGTCTGTTCTTCTTCGTGGAGTGGCGCTGGGCAAGGTGGTGAAAATAAAAAACGATGGGTAGGTTGGTGTCAAGTTAAACATGACAAGATGTTGCTATATTGAAATAATTATCGATTTATTGGCCTAAATGTTCGGTTTTTGCGCGCTTTTTTGCGGTTATGATCGATGCAGATGTTCGTAAAATTTAACGAATAGGAAGATTCCCAAGCGTGCGTCAGGCAGGTCGCGATTGCCCATTGCGTCCGCGTGGGACCCTCGGGCCAGGAGTAGGAGTGATACTATTCTGCTCCCGCGCAGCTCCTGGCTGTGAACACGCCCATATGGACATCAATCGGTTCTATTCATGAAGAAATCAGTAGGCGTCCTTTCCGGCCTGGCCATCGCCATTGCCGTCGTAACCACCGCCGGCGCCTGGTACACCGGCAAGCAGCTGCCTGCGCAGCTGGAGCGCACCGTCAACCAGAGTAATGCTCAGTTGAAGAAGGCCCTTGTCGGGGTTGGCGGCAGCATGACCATCGAAGTGGCCTCGCTTGAGCAGCACCTTTTCACCAGTACCGCGCACTACCGCCTCAAGGTCCGCGACATTCGCCTGTCTGACGGTGAACCGGTCAGTTTCGAGGTGGGTGTCACCGACCATATCGAGCACGGCCCTTTCCCTTGGTCGCGGGTCAAGGCCTTCAAACTGATACCAGTGCTGGCAGCCAGCAACAGTTCGCTGGACAAAGACGACTTCACCGCGCCTTGGTTCGCCGCCGCCGGCGACAAGGCCCCGGTCAGCTCGCGAACCAGCCTGGGCTTTGACGGCAGTGTCGATGGCAGCATCCTCCTGGCGCCGGTCAAGCTGGCCGAAGACAACGGCACTAGCCTCGATTTTTCAGGCATGCAGTTGCAGGTCAGTGGCGACAGTGAAGGTAAAGTGTCGAAATTCCATGGCGCTGCCGATCGTTTCGAAATGAAGATGGTTGGGGTGGATCACCCACCGGCCACGTTCGAGCTCAAGGGGCTGAAAATCGGCGGTGAACTGGCCGCCACCCAGCATGATGCGATCTATGTCGGTAACGTCGATGTGTTGCTGGCCGAAGCCAAGGTGACGCTGGGGCCCAAGCAGCAGGTCCTGCTGCTCAAAGGCCTGGAGCAGCACGCCGTGCAGAACCTCGATGGCCCCGACACCGTCGGTGGTCGTGTGGATTACAAGGTCGCGGACATCAATTGGGATGGCCGCGCAGTTGGCAGCGGGCAGATGGCGGTCAGCATCAAGTCGCTCAACGCTCCGGCCTTCCAGTCGCTGTCGCAGTGGTATCAGGCCCATCTGCCGGAGTTCGAGCAGGCTGCCGCTGCAGGCCAGCCTATCCCGCAGATCCAGATGGGTGAACAGGAGAAGGCGGCTTTTCAGGGCGACTTGAAGCAGCTGTTGGCATCCAAGCCGCAGGTGGCGGTGGAGAACCTTTCGTTCAAGACGGCCAACGGTGAGAGCCGGTTCAACCTGGCGATGGACTTCGCCAGCCCCACCTCTTTCGACCTGCCGCCTGACCAGTTGAGCAAGCAGTTGATCACTCAGGTGAAGAGCAAGCTGTCGCTGTCCAAACCGATGATCGGTGACCTGGCGACCTTGCAGGCGTTGCTGCAAGGGCAGACCGATGCCCAGGCGATTGCCATGCAATCCAGCCAGGCGGGTGAGATGGTCGGCCTGATGGCGCTGCAGAGCGGCATGGCCACCGTGCAGGGCAATGACGTGGTGGCTAGCCTGCATTACGTCGATGGCATGGTCGACTTCAATGGCAAGAAGATGACCGTTGAAGAATTCGCCATGATCCTCGCGGCGCACTTTGCGGCGATGCAGCCGCAGGGCTGATCGATTGAGCCTGTACCGGCCTCATCGCCGGCAAGCCGGCTTGTACTGGTGCGCACGGGCCTTGAGCCTGTAGTCGCTCAGCGGGCCCCACTGGTGTGCGCATGCCCGGGGCGTGCACTAGCCGGTGGGAGATTCTATGGTTATCAGCAAGCCATTTTCCCGCCTTTGGTAACGTATTCGTCCTGATTTCTCATCAGGGCGAATGCCACTCGTGCGAGC